>CALGLN010000118.1 GCA_937930835.1 uncultured Desulfomonile sp. | reverse complement strand
CATTCTTGGTAAGGGGGTTGCCTATGAAGTTTGTCCATACAGCAGACTGGCATATCGGCATGAAGTTCGGTTCATTTGATTCAGAAAAAGCAAAGGCGGCTCGAAAGGAGAGACTGAAGGCTGGGAGTCGGGTCGTTGACGTTGCAAACACTCATCAAGCGGATTTCATAATAGTGGCCGGTGATCTGTTTCAAGACAATTCTGTCGACAGGTCACTTGTGATGGAGACAGCTTCCATTCTAAGCAAATTCCAGGGCGATGTATTTATAATTCCAGGCAATCATGATCCTCTGGTTCCAGGGAGTGTGTGGGACCACCAACCGAGTTGGGAACGATACGAAAATGTGAAGATATTCCGGGAGAACAAACCGGAATTCCTCAATAGCTGTGTGCTGTATCCGTGCGTCGCGACAAGCAAATACAACAGCAACGATCCCACGGCATGGATTGACGCGAAATCCCAAGGTCAAATCTCAATAGGAATTGCTCACGGGAACATTGACGCTTTGCAAAATGAGGCGAAGGACACTCCCATAGCAAAAGACGCCGCATCGTCATCTGGACTGGATTATCTTGCGCTTGGTCACTGGCATTCAACTATCATTGGTGATCAGCTCGGAGCTCCGCGAATGGCCTATTCTGGATCACACGAAACTGGAAGCTTCGGAGAGAGGGACAGTGGCTATGTTTTAGTGGTTGAAATCGAGAAACGAGGTTCGACCCCTTGCATAACACCTATTAGGACTGGAATGATCGAATGGAAAAAAGAGGTAAAGGATATTCGTTTTCAGTCTGATCTCGCTGCAATTAGTCGATACATTTCAGCCATACCCTCTCCAGCAAATACGATACTGTCTCTCACTCTCACTGGCTTCGTGTTTCCACAAACCCTGGACGAAATCTATCACCTGATTTTGAATTTCAAAGATCGATTTATGTCTTTTAACTTGGACACCTCACAATTGCGTCCATCACCACAAAATGACGATTGGCTGGATGTTTTGCCACAGGGAATAATCCGTATTACTGCGTCAGAATTGATCGAAATGTCCAAAGGTTCAGATCAAACGGCAGAAGTGGCCTTTTCGGCTTTGATGGAACTCTATCGAATTTCTCACGAGGTGGCAAAATGATACTTCAATCTGTTAGAATCGAGTCTTGGAAATGTTTTAACAGATCGGCCGGGTTTGATTTTAGTCCCCATCTTAATATAGTCCATGCCCCAAATGGGTCGGGAAAGTCTTCCCTTTTTGAAGCTATTCGATGCGCCTTTTTAGAGTATTCATCTACCAAAAACCAATCGCTCAGATCCGTAGTCCCATGGGGAACCTCCCTCGGACCATTCGTGGAAATATACTTCATGGATAATGGTCAGGAATACAGACTTACCAAGAAATTTTTTCAGAAGAGCAACTCCGAACTCTACATTAAGTCAGGCGGGTCTTTTGTCAAAAAGTTCGAAAGCAAATCAGCTGACGAAGAGGTGATGAGGATTCTAAACAGCAATCTGAATGAGTCCCCCGGATCTAAAGATAAATGGCCCCTTTCCAAAATCCTGCTGGCTCCTCAGGGAGACCTCGCAATCAAAGGTCTTTCTGAAGATTTAAAGAAGAACATTCGTCTTTCCCTTAGCGCACAGTTAACGGGCGCTAGTTCCTTTGAGGATGCTATTGAGAAAAAATACCTCAAGTATTTTTCCGAGAAAGATGGAAAGTTAAGAAAAGGTAGCAAGATTCCCGAGGAATTGCGCCAGGCCGAAACGCAACTTGAGGCTGTTCGCTCAAAACTTGAACAGGCCAACATCGCATACAATGCATTTGAGCAATTATCCGAGAAAGTAGCCGAGCTCCGGGCTAATTTCGAAAACTCCAAAAATGAACTTGAAAAACACAAAAAGGAATTGGGCATTCTGCAGGAGAGACAGGGAGAATTTCAAACACTCAAGAACATAACGGAGAAAAAACGACTTGAAAACAGTAATGAAGAAAAAAGTTTCAAGCAAATAGACAACACTATTAATTTGATCGAAAACTTGAGCAAGAAAATAGCCAGAACAGAAGCTGAACATCTCAAGATTGAGACCGGACTTCCCCACAAACAGAAGGAATGTGAAAATGCCCATGAACTCTTTGTTGGTTTTGAAAATCAGTTCTCACAATTCAATCAAGTAGAAAAAGATCTTGAAGATTACAGAACCCTGATCGGAGACGCTCGATCGTTCGTTCAGAAAAGAAAATTATTTGATGATTTGAATGCCAGGAAGACCTGTGCAGATACGATCAATAAAGACATTGATGTAGCTCTATCATTACGATCCAAAATTGTGGCTCCAGATAAACTGACCCTTAAGAAAGCAAAGGAACTCGCTACCCGTATCGATATCTGCCGAACAAAAATAGAATCTGCGTTGATGAGATTCGAAATCACGCCCGAGAGAGACTTATCCCTCGATGTCACAAAGGCCGACCAGCCCGGATTGTATGAACTTTCGATAAACGAAACGTTCACGGTTCAAGGGGCTCCTTTAATAATGGCCAGCATTCCAGGTGTTGCTACATTTAAGCTTTCTGGACCTTCTGTCTCAATAGAAGAGGACCAAAAGTCCCTTGATGAGTATAAGAATCAGCTGGACGAAATCTTAAGCCCATTTCCAACTGGAAACATCGACGAATTGGAAGCGCTAACCGATCAGGCCAAAGAAACTGACGATAAAATCGAAAGCCTACAAAAGGATCTTGCACGCGAAGTTGGCCCCCACACCCCCGATGAGCTAGCTAGCGAAATCGGCGCCCTTCAAGCAGACCTCCTCGAAACGATCGCAAAAATCCCCGAATGGCAGACGGTTTTGCCTGATCCTGAAGAAATGGAGGAAGAATACTCAAAGAGAAAAAAAGCATTGGAACAGGATAGGTCTAAGCTTCTATCAGCTCGAGATGAGGCCCGTGAACATGATCTTGAGGCTAAGAAGAATCTTGAGCAAGTCCAAAAAGACCTCAAAAGGCTTAAGCTCGAGCTGGAAGAATCCCTACGGGAACTTAACGAGCAGAATCAGGATGGCAAGACACAAGAAGAGCGATTCACTGAAAGAAGCGAGATTTCCATGAGATGTATTGCAACTAAAAAGGAACTTGATGACGCTGAAAAAAGACTCAAGAACTTCGGCGAAGATCCCGAAGTACAAATTGCCGCCTTGCAGTCCAGGGTGGATGAATTAGAAAAAGAGAACGACCAAAACAAGGAGGAACTTCAAAGAACGGAAGGAAAACTTGAGGACGCAGCCAGGAAAGTTTCATATTCAGAGAAGATTTCTCTTGAAGAGAAGGCCGATGAATTCCAGAAAAGGTATGATAGAGAAGTGCTAACCCAGAATGCCATAAAGCTTCTAAGGGACACCATGGTTAAGTGCCGTGAGAATGTGTTTTTAGGCGTATCTGAACCGGTAGAGAGGCGTGCTACAGAAATCATAAAGAGAATTGGGGATGTGAGATTTAGGGTTGTTGAACTCAAGCAGGATTTTGAACCACAGGCAATCCTACCAGAAGTGACTTCAGATCCTGTCTCTATTCAGAATATCTCTGGTGGTGAGAATGAACAGCTCCACCTGGCAGTCAGAATCGCTCTGGCAGAAACTCTCATAAGAAATGATCGGCATTTCATGCTGTTGGATGATGTGTTGACAGCCACCGATTCTGATCGTATGGACCGAATACTCGCAATACTTGAAGAATTAAGCGACCGATTCCAGATAATAATTCTGACATGTCATCCAGATCGTTACCAGAAACTGCCTTCGGCAAATTTTTTAGATCTCTTGTCTGCATGAACCAGTCTCTTGGTTTGTAATGACCGGATTGATCGCATGACAAATATTTAAACTCTTTAATCACGCTAGGGGAGGGGTGTCAATGACATACATGATACCGCCAGTTTTCTCTGAAGATGTTAAGAGCTCGGGTGAACGACAAATCTTTGAAATGCTCAAAGATGACCCCGAAACAGACACATGGACCTGCCTTCATTCTCTCGGGTTATCAAAACATGTAACTAGCGTTTATGGGGAGATTGATTTCGTGCTTTTAGTTCCAGGAGAAGGGATCTTCTGTCTCGAGGTCAAATCCGGATCTGTATCAAGGAAGGATGGTGTGTGGAAATATACAGACAAATATGGGCATGGTGCTGAAGACACAAGGGGGCCTTTTCGTCAAGTCAGCGATGCTATGTTTTCCCTCAAGAATTACATCAAGGAAGAATTCGGAACAAAAAGTCGGTTATTTAAATTGCTTTACGGATGGGCAGTCATTTTCCCCCATTGCGAATTCAACAAATCTGGACCTGATTATGAGAATTGGCAAGTGTACAACAAAAAGGACAGGGAACGTCCTATAAGCTCGTTCATGAGAAATCTTTTTAAAAAGACACATGAAAAGATGAAGGATCAGCTATGGTATTCGCCCCAACAAAGCCGCCCTACGAAAAAGGATATTTCCGAGTTGCTCGGCTTTCTAAGAGGTGATTTTGAATTCTGCGTTAAAAAAGGATCTGCAATAAAAGACCTTCAAGATGAGATTCTAAGACTCACCGAAGAACAGGTTAGATGTCTGGATAATCTGCGATTCAATAAAAGATGTTTTTTTACAGGGGCTGCCGGAACGGGTAAGACTGTCCTAGCCGTTGAATTTGCTAAGAGGCAAGCTCTATCTGGATCTCGTGTACTCTTTCTGTGTTTCAACAGACTACTTTCACAAAAACTGAACAATGAGCTTGCAGGATTTAGGGGCCGTATATTGGTGGATACTTTTCATCACTACATTGATGATCAGGTTTCACGATCTTCTTTTGCTGATGAATTCAAATCTGAGAATGACAAGGTTTTTGTACATAAATCAGCCGATAGCAATGTCCTGTTTAGAGAGGTTTATCCTTATTTCGCTGAACTAGTCATTGGTGAAGGTAGGGAAGAGCCCTTTGACTGTCTGGTCCTCGATGAGGTCCAGGACTTGATGCTACCCTCCTATCTTGATGTCCTCGATGGTTTCCTCAAAGGAGGGCTGAACGGCGGAAGATGGGCGTTTTTTGGTGATTTGCACAGTCAGAGAATATTTTCAGACCTGACGACTGAAGCATTAACGGAGGAAATGGACAGTAGGGCCCCTCATCATGTGAAATATTCGCTAATGGTGAATTGCAGAAATACCAGGAACATTGGTCGGGATACTTGCCGACTGGCTGGATTTGATGAACCACCTTATCTACCCTCAACTGTAACTGGCCCACCTGTTGAATACCAATATTATTCTGACCCTAATGAACAGCCGCAAATATTAAGAAAGGTGATCGGAGAACTTGGATCAGACGGAATACAGCCCTCTGGAATCACTATTCTTTCTCGATATACTCTGAAAAAATCTTGTGTGGGCTCAATTGAAAAGAAACTACGCTTCAAGATTCAGGATATAACTTTAAAAGATATGCCTACTCCAACCTCAGGCTCTGTAAATTTTAGCTCCATCTATGCATTTAAAGGACTCGAAAGTCCTGCGATCATCATCACTGACGTCACGGATCTTGAATCCGATAAATCCAGAGATCTGCTCTATGTGGCAATGTCTAGAGCCCAACTCAGATTGTTCATGGTACTACCGGAAACACTTCGTCACCAGGTCAATAGTCTCGTGAGATGCTGAATGATGCAAAGTAAGTCAGCCATACACAAGGAATGGCCCTGTAATTAACGATTCAATTTGATGCAGGTTTTTTCAGAAATGGCTCTAAAAAATATCTAAAGAACTGTTAGGTATTCGATTGAAGCTACACGAGCGAGCCGTGAGACGAAAGGACAGGTCTATTTGCAGTATAGTAGCGCCGAACCAGGATCTTTGATCCATCTCAAGGCAAAACGTTCCCACTCATAAGCAGTAAGGGGTGTGTCATCCATGTGAGAATTATAACAGTCTTGAATTGCGTGGCGTCTTTCCAGTCCTCTTAGGTCAACTGCCTTTTTGAGATCTTCCATCACGGTCCTGAATATCTCTTCGTCTGCCTTGAATATCAGACAGAATTCAAGGTCAGGTTCGATTTCATCAGGTGCAAACTTCATGATGGCCGATATTCTCGAAACTTCCGTGAGGAGGGAATCCCTATCAGTCGCTGACAGATTTACATCTGATAGGAAATCCATAATGTTGGGTGGTAGCGTTTCCCCTAGAGACACATACCTCGCTCGATCATCTGTTTTGGCAAAACAGGCCGGGATCATATTGTCGGCATTAATTCGGGTGAGACCTGACTCAAAAATCATTTCCATAATTTTCAATGGATGTGGGCTAACAGATTTATCAGGCGTATCCTTACCAGGAATCATGTTCCAAATACTCAGGAATTTGAACTCATCGTTGGCATGCACTATGAATCCTGTAACTTCTTTGCCCAATGGCTGATATTCGACATAACCAGCCACATCGTTAATTTCCCATTCTGCCTTTTCGACTATCTCGCTTACCCATGCAGGAATATCGATGCTTCTCCTACGTTCAGTTTGTTCAGCCGGATCTTCGGAAGGTACTGAGACCAGAGGATCTTTGTCATTAAGAATCCAGGAACCAATTAGCTTGTCCTGAAATTTGCCTAGATCATCCTGGAAATCCACCAAATAGAAATTATTCTTGCTAGGCGTAATCCTTGTTCCACGACCCACCATCTGCAGGTAAAGAGTTGCGCTGAGCGTTGGTCTGGTCAGCAGAATGGTTTTGACGTCCGGAATATCGAGGCCTTCAGTAAATATTTTGCAGTTGACCAGTATGTCTATCTTTCCATTCCTAAATTTCTGAACGACAGCGTCACGATCATTTTCTGACTTCTCGCCCGATATTATGCATTCTGTATTCTTTTGAGGACAACTGTTTCTGAAGAGCTGGGTTAATCTCTTGGCGTGAGCACGATTTATTGCAAACACGAGTGTCTTAGCATACTTGTCGATATTTTCAATCCAGTGGTTAACTATGAGCTGGTTTCGAGAATCACTATCAAGTTTTTTAAGAGATTCGTCTGCAAAGTCGTCCATTTGCTTTTCAAGCTCGAAAGACATCCCAGTCTTGGGTAATATTGCTTTGGGGCGAGCAAGCCATCCTTCTTCAACTAATGAGAAAAATGATCTTTGATAAGCAATAGTTGAGTATCCCAAAGTTTTTTGATCCAGACGCTCCGGAGTGGCCGTCAGTCCAATATGTTTCTTGTAGGTTAGCAGTTCCTTCAACCGCTGGTAAGTCGGAGCAGGCTCATGGTGGGCTTCGTCAATCACGAGATAGTCTGCATCGATCTTAGGCAGCACGCGAGTTGCAGCAATAGAAACCAAAAGAACTCTTCCATAAGGATTTTTTGGCCTTGATCCAGACCACCACGAGATTTGAGTAGATAAATCAGGCGGTAATAACCTGGCAAAAGTCAGATAAGCCTGGTCCAATAACTCGATCCTGTGGGCAACCCAGACAACCCTTCCATCCCGGTTGATCACATGATCCACCAGCCATTTGGCTGCGACGAACGTCTTGCCACTCCCAGTGGGCAGTGCCAGTAAAACGTTATCGTGAAGTTTTAGACTATCTGTAAGCGCCCTTAATGCCTCTGTCTGATAGGGTCTAACTTGTTCCTTGAACCGGAAAGTAGGAATTGAAGGTGGGTAATCGAAGAATGCGTGAGGCTCTCGTAGAAACTCGGGAGCCAACGTATTGGTATTTTCCGACTCATCACGGGGAACGTCAGTTTGTTTACTTACTGCACCAAAGTCAGATTTCGCTTGCGGAAGCTGATTATTAAATGATTGCAGTCCATTATCGTTGGAGGCTGGATTGACCGGTTGCAATACAGATAGGGCAGCATCCCAAGATACTCTGAAAAGATCCCCATTTTGCATACGTAAAGATATGGACTCTCTTAAAACCTCAACGACTTCGACCAATCCAAAGCGGATATGCCTAACAATCTGCTTTGGTCTGAAGTAGTCTAATCGACGTTCAAACATTCAAAAATCCCTCTAAGAATATTGTCCCTCTTTTTATCGCGTGCTCTCATGGGTCTATCCAGAATTCCAATGCTGATTTTCAAAGGTGCAAAACTCTCCATCCATGGCTGGTAATCACAAATGAAGGCCAAGTTCCTGTATGTAAGGACTAGGAAAAGCCACTTCTCCAAGCATCGAGTCATTTACTAGCAAGATTAATTTCTTTTTGGCCCTTGTGAATGCAACATAAAATACCCGCCTCTCTTGCTCCAGTTGCTCAGGTGTTATGGCAAGCTTACTGGGCCATATCTTGTCATTACAGTCTAGGATTATGACAGCATCAAATTCTTTGCCTTTTGCGCGAAGTGCAGTCATCAAGTGCAACGGTAACTTCCAAGAAGGCTCGGGATCAATATCCTCCTCGTATTCTGGCGGTATTTTGGCCAGAGTGTCAATTGCCTTTTCTATATCATAGTAAAAGCCGTTGAAATCATCCCCATATCGTTGAGCGTAGTCACTTAAATACAGAAAGGGTGGATCAGTATAAAATATGTCGTCCAAAGATTTGCCGTAATCCTTTTGGAGACCGTCAAAATTGAGGCTTATGCTCTCGATCGACTGAGAAACTGTTCTGGCCTTTAATAGCACATTCAGCGCTTCAAAAAAATTTACAGTCATTTCGCCGTTAGCGTTTTCACCTTTCAAAGGACCGCGATAGCCATAAAAAGACTCAATAGCGTCGCGCAAATTTCTGGGGCGTTGTTTTACCAGGAAGGAACGCAAGGCTTCTCTGTCCGATTTCTTTATTGGGAAACGTTTAATTTTGTCGCAGAGCTTGAGTAAATCTTCCACAACGTCAATTCCAATCATTGGAGGGCTCATAGTAGCCCGAGCCTTAATCGCAAGGATATTTTTGAGTTCCTCAAATGCTTCACTAAGGAATAACTGTAAGTCTTCTGCCGCATAAAACGGTATGTTTTGGGAAGCAAATACAATCTGGTAGGGGATTATTTGGCTTCTCTTTCGCCCGATTATGGCTACCCTGTCAAATCTGGGGCTTTCCAGCATTTTTTTCACGGAGTTAAGCACATATTCGACTGAATCACTCAGGGTATCCATCTTCAACACAAGTATTTCTGCTTCATTGCTCGAATAGGCAGAAATCTTTTTGGGAACCCGTCTCTTGTTGTGTTTTATGAGAGACTGTGAATGTTCAACTATGTTAGCCGGTGACCTGTAATTTATTTCCAGCAAGCATGTCTGATAACCGTTTCCAACGTGGACGTCCGGATTGAGGATAAATTCTGGAGTAGCTCCGCGCCATTCATAAATGGCCTGATCATCATCGCCGGCAACGGTCAGCTCACACTTGTTTAGCGCAGCAATCGTCTTTAACAAATTTAAATCCAATACATTGATGTCCTGAAACTCATCGACCAGAATGTGATTTATTCTGTGCATTCCTGTGGTGAATTTTCGATCAGAAAGGCTTTGGTCCAAGTCTATAAAAGCCCAATATTTTTGATCCTCTAGGGTTATGGTCGAAGTCTCAAACATTCTAGCGCAAGCTTTGGCCCAAAAACCCATGAAATTTTCAGCTGCTTGATCAGTTGGTGTCTTTTTCTTGCTTCTGATATCAATTATTTCCAAATCATCCAGTACCTTAAAAAATCCTTCAACATGACCCTTGAGGCCATTTGACTCCAACCATTTGACGTGGTTAGAGAACGCATCAATCCTGCTATGTTTGTCGTGCCTGAATCCCATTCCTTTCAAAAGATCCATGAGGTCCATAATCGCTCTAGTAGCCCTTGGTCCCGTTTTTGACGACGTGATGACGGCTTTTATTGCTGGATACTTTTGCCATATTGGCTGTAATGTATTGTTCATGCATATATAGCGATCTTTTCTAGTTGCGCACATCCTCAAGCTATGTTTTCTTGCCTTTACACGTCTAAAACCCCAAGAGTTGAGAGTAGTGATCTCGGTGAAAGGTCGCAATGCGGCAAAAGTTTCATCATTTTTTAATCTGTCCTTGAGTTCGTCTCTAGCTGCTCGAGTGAACGTAAATAATAAAAATTTGGGTGATTGATCTTTAGCAATAAGCGTATGATTTAAGCAACGCCATAGCAGCGAATGTGTCTTGCCACTACCTGCCGGCGCAAGCAAACGAATCGACTTAACGGTTTTTGAACAAAAAGTTTTTTGAGATGCGTCAAGGTAGGAATTTGCCAGTTGGTCTGAAATCACGATAGTTCCTCCGATCACCGTTTTGAAGATTGTACTCAAATCCATGGCAATTCTTTCCGACACATCGGGGGCCAAATTTGTCGTAGCATAATAATTGTAGCCATCCCCGTTGTATCAGAACATGGAATGAATAATTGTTGCTTATCCTTAAGGTGAGAACGTAAATTGATTCTAATAGAAGCCTAGCGCCAAATACAAATATTTATGTGAAAAAGGTCACGTTAGAAGCGTAATAAATCAATTTGGGTTGAGACAAACATGTCGAACACCAACATTTTTGATGGCAGCGCGCAAATCGTTAGGGTATTTCCTGCCTATGAAACTAGATCGAGAAGCTTTAAAAATGGTTTGACAAAAAGAATCAACTGTCGATACTGATTTTGTTGGCCCACGGACAGTCCCTTGGATAGGAGCAACCTCTCAGCTTCAATTATTACAAACGTGAAATTGACTAAAACGGAGTTTTATTTTGGCGACTGAATTTACAATTGAAGAAACTATGGCCAAAATATCTGAAGCCAAGAAAAGGGCTGAGAGCTTACTAGAGCTCGTATCCGAGATTGTGAGCCATGTAGAAGTGATCGAACTGGAGCAAAAACAAACGGAGTGCAAACTGGCCGATGTTAGAACGCTGATCAAAGGCTGGAAGGCGAAAAATGTGTCAATTAATGATGAAGCCGCAGTCCTTGAGAAAAGTCTGGCCAAGGAATCGGAGAAATTCTCTGA
Source organism: uncultured Desulfomonile sp. (assembly GCA_937930835.1). Lineage (GTDB taxonomy): Bacteria > Desulfobacterota > Desulfomonilia > Desulfomonilales > Desulfomonilaceae > CAITZA01. The sequence continues at coordinate 8,727 of CALGLN010000118.1, read as the reverse complement.
AGTGATTAATCAGGCTTTGGAGTTGCAAAAGTACTTTAAACTTGAATTTGAGGCTCCTGTGGGACTATTAGCCACTGGAAAAAAGTCTAACTCGCCACCTGAAGTCGTTCCAGTTGACGTCGCATGCCAGCCTTTGCGAAAAACCATTGGGTCCCAACAAAAATATACTGATATAACGGAACAACACGTTTTCGAGGAAGTGATAATCAGCTTCCTCAGAATCTCCGACAGCATGAGTCGTAAAGAAATAAGGGCCGCGCTTGAAAATGCCATGGGCCAGCGATTTACTGATGCCGATATGGCATTGACCCCTGATGACACTCCGACATGGTGGCATACCACCAGATCAGCTATTGACAATTTACTAACCCTGAGACGAATTGCCAGGAATCCAGATGATGGAACCTTTCGCCTCAACAATGATTTAAGACCATAGCCGATTTTATCATGTTGGCTGTTAGTTTCGAAATGAAACGCAGCCGGCTTTTCTTAGCGAGGCTCAGAATCATCTTAGCGATCATCAAATAAAGGCACAGGTCCAAAATTCGAGTTGCATGGATTTCCTAAACCAGGACTTCAGGAGTTCTAGAAGCAAGAAATGGGCTGCCCGTTCAATGTTTCTCTCTGACAACGTTGCTAAACTTTCATGGGACCGAAGAGGCATAAGTATCTGTAACCTCTTTTTTTAAATCTTTGGCAGCACATCAAATTACTGCAATTATCATCTGCGCTAGACCTGGCTTTGGATATGCCTTCAGTTACGCCCTGCATTTCCATTGGTTACATTGGAATTTGTTGTTTTATATTTCACACCCCTAATAGTGACGGGTTACACAAATGGCTAAAAATGGCTTGACTCCGGCCGAATCCATGCTATTATTGATGGGTGACGATAACCAATCCTTCCTTCAATCGTCCGTAAATCCCCCGCATTTTAATTCCCAACTACACAACTAGTGATTCAGAGATTAATCAAGCCCTCGAACTGTTGCTGAACACGTCGGTTCCTTTCTTCAAACTTTCTCCCATTCAACCAAAAAGGAGGCGAAGTATCTATGATCTGGAAATGCCCTGTCTGCGGAAGCTCCAAACTGGTAGAAATAACGATCAATCCCACCCTGATCACCGAAATCCGTACCGATTATTATTATCTCGATTTCGGCAAGTGCGTGCTAGAGGGCGGCTATGTCCAGTATGAATGTGCAAAGTGCCATTACGTCCTGCCAGTCGATTCTGAGGACGAACTCGAAGTCTTCCTGTTTGGAGAATTCCCAATCAGATCAATGAGATTTTCCTGCTAAATTCTTCCGTTAAAAGCGCTGGATAGAGAACAAACTCTCTCCAGCGCCGTGCCTTACCTGTCCTCTATCCTCCATACCCCTTTGCCCAGCACAGCGTGTTCACAAGCTCCATCTGCTCTATGGTGTTGCAGTTGATGCTCAGCAACTGTGGATTAACCACCAGTATCGCGAGCGTCCTGGCTCTTGAAATTGCTACATTGAGCCGGTTCTTGCTGTAGAGGAATTCAATCCGTCTGGGCAGGTAGTCTCCGCTGGATGTAGTCATCGAAACGATCACAACCTCGGATTCCTGTCCCTGGAACTTGTCTACTGTGCCAACCCTGGCGTCTTGCGGCAGAACCCTTTTGAGCAGGTTCACCTGCATGTTGTATGGAGCCACTATCATTATGTTCTGGAGGGTTAGGGCATGCTCCTGACCATCACGGTCACGGTAACGTTGTTTGAGAAGGCTCCCTATAATCTCGTTGATAAGCCGGGCTTCTTCCGCACTCCTCTGTGAGCATGCCTCATGGTCGATAGGAACGAAACTCAGGCCGGTAGGCTTCAGACAGGGATGGGCAGACCTGTCCAGCAATAGTGTCTGGTTCTGGTTCATGATCTGGGCTTTCAGTCTGGAATCATAGACGGCCTCGGATATGAACCCGCACAGGTCCCGATGCATGCGCCACGTGGTGTCGAGGAATATTCCCCTCTCGGGCGTTATAGTCGCAGTTCCGTCGAGCAGGTACTCGAGCGTTGACTCACCTGATCGCCCGGGATGAGATCCCTGTATCGGCTGCCCCAACTGCATCTGGTCTCCGAGTAGCACGATGTTTCTAGCTGACAACCCCATGGCTACGAGATTCGCCAGCGATACCTGTCCCGCCTCATCCACAAAAAGGAAATCCAGAACCTTGTTCATCCTCGCAAATAGCCACGCAGTCCCTGCTACAAGATCGGCTTTCGATTCAAGAATCTCTGGATTGCTCATCACATCCTGGATCAAGCGCCCGTTGAATTGTGTGGCCGGGTCATCTGTGGACTTCTTCAGGCCCTGGAATCGGATCTTCTTCGCGATGGCCGTCTTCTCTATCGCCGCAAGCAGGTTGTTGATTGCCTTGTGGCTGTTCGACGAAACCCCCACCAGAAATCCCCTGCTGACGAGTTCAGCAATTATGTGCGATCCGGTGTATGTCTTGCCCGTTCCCGGGGGTCCCTGTATGAAAAGACTGCTGTCATTAAGGTTCGCCACAGCCTCAATTATTGTTTGCAGGTTGTCCGAAGCTCCTCCGGCAATGGGTTGGCCCGTTGGTTGAGAAATGATCTTCGGAACGGATCGCCTGAGAATTGATTCCACTGCGGGATAATCATTTCGCCTCTGGATAACGGAATCGGCAAAACCATAAATTGCCTTGGTCAGGATATCCGCAGGAATCGCCTTACCTACCGATATCGACATCTTTTGTGGTGGAGTCTCTCCTCGTCTGAAACCAACCTCAACGCGCCGTTTGTCCTCGTCTATGGAGAATATCTGGATGTTCTCCTTAACCTGGTCAGGTCTAATTTCAACGGCTCTGTCGCCAGCCTTCAATTTGAATTCCTGCTCGGGATACTCGTAAACGACGCCTCCATTTACCCCGTGAGCGGTCTGGTTCGATGCCATGACCCTTGTCATTGCGCCAATGCATTCGGGATCTTCCATCAGTTGATCGTCTGTCAGTGTCTGGCGGTTGAATGCCGCCCACCATGAAGGCTTTTGCTCACGCCGGTGAAAATCCAGCAGATAAAAAACAAGCTCACGAAATTCACGCTCATTATCGTCCAGGGAAGTGTCTCCAAGAAGTGCCTTTCTGTATGATTCAAGGTCTTTCTCAATTTGAATCGTTTTATCGGACGGAGGCTTTTTCTTCTTGCCGGACTCATCCACTGCGCCCTGTTTCCACGGGACCTCTGCAGGCTTCAGACTCAGCAGCCATTCCCGCAACTGGTAGGTGGAACGGCAATCCACCATGTTGTATGTCTCGATATCATCCAGAAGTTTCTGCTCTCCCGTCTCTATCCATTTTTCGTAGTAGACCAGGCTAGCGAGAGCGTTGCTGACTTCCTCCTGTCGCTTTTCAGCATAAAACGCTTCTACATTCTTGATGGAATATGATGGCTCAGAAACTCGGATTCCTTCCCTCACAACTTTGTAGAGATCAACCAGCTTATGTTGCCTCAGCAACTCATCAACCTGAGACTCTCTGACTCCATGGCTTGTCATTAGTCTCTTGAGAGCCGATTCTTCATAACTGGCGTAATGATATATGTGGGCGTCGGGATATTGCCTGAGCCGGCCAACCGCAAAATCCATGAAGCTCTCGAAAGCCTGGCGCTCCTCATCCCTGTTATGAGCCCAAAACGCCTTGAACTCGGGTTTTCCATCTCCCAGGAAATAGACCCCAAAGAGATATTCCAGCCCTCCGACATACAGTGGATCACCTTCCATGTCGAAGAACATGTCCCCGGCGTCGGGTCTTGGTAACCGGTAAAAACCTCTAACCCGATCAGGATCCAGAGGAAGAACCTCGCAATGGTTCTGACCCGTCTGCCTTTTCTGTAACTGCAGTCTTGCCTGGTTGTGAATCCTGGAAAGCGTTTCGTCGGAAATTTTGGGAATTGGAACCCCTTCGTTATGCAGAGCGAGTTGTTCGAGGGAGTTGATTCCGGAAGACCGCAACTTCCCGATCTGAATCTTCGATATTCCTGCCACCTGGTTGAGATGATCCTCTGCAATCCATCGTTCCTCGCAGATGGCTTTCCACTTGCAAATAGAGCAATGAGAGTTTTTCTCAGGTTCGGTAGTGGTCGCTCCGTAAGAATCCATGAAGATCCGGAAACGCTCCTGAAGAGTGATGAAGTATTGCCTGAAACTGTCAAAACGGAAACTGGCTTCTGTCCTGTCGCCCAGCACAATATGCATCATCCTCGGCTGATGTCCCTGCGCCAGACTCAGCAACTCCGAATAAAAACTTATCTGAATGACAAAGTAAGCCTTTGGATGTCTGGCCAGTTTGGTGTCTACCACCTCGTAACTATAGGAGCCCAGTTTGGAGGGAGCGTTAACCTTTCTGAGGAAATCCGGATGTCCATAGAACTTGTCGTTTACCAGAGTCGCCTGATAAATGACGTCATGGCCTTGTTTCATAGCTTCGAGCGTAGCCTGAGCCTTATCCATGACGCTGCCTTGCAGATCCTTCAGGTCAGCGATCGACAACCCCTTTTGCAGAAGACTTTCAAAATACACAGTCTCATGCCCGGTCCCTTTGGCCTGCAATAGTTCGAGTTGCGGATCAATCGCCTGCTCAGGGAAGGGGGCTTCCAGATTGATCCTGTCCAGAGTGGATATGTGCTCGCATTCCAGGAAATGAACAACATCTGAAGCCGAATATATGATTGTGTTAGCCGCTTTGAACAAGATTCGACCCCCTGAACCCAAACTGGTAGATGGAATCAAATAGGAGCTAGAGCTGAAATCCCATGGTAAGAAACTCCATGGTAACAGATCTCACTCAAAAAAATCATCATCGAAGTGATTCTCATCATGATAATCGTCGTGTGCATCCTCATATCCATCGTCGTAGCCCTGGCCATAACCGTCCCTGTAATCATTGTCCGGCGGTTGATCATTCTCACGCCTCGATCCCCAGCCGTATGAACCAATCCCGAAAATTAGAAAAAATAACGCTGCAGCCCAGAATGCGTTCATCCAGACCTCCGTTCCGGTTTTGGTGAAAAAAATGCAATCTTCTCAAAACCTTCAGCCCCATCTCCTGTTGCACCAAAAAGACATCTCAGGCATGTTCCCCCCACATTGTTCACATTGTAACACCGACGTTTGCCAAACAAGGACATTCCAGAACTGCGACTTCCTGAAAATAATAAAAGCGCTTATCTAAGCGCTTTTATTGATGAAAAAGGTAATCTTGTTTTTATTTGGGCCCATCAGCAATAATGATGCTGAGTGGCTGATATGATTGTGGTTTTGTTCAGATTAGCCGACTTTCAGCGTAGCATCCCATCCTGAAAAAAGTGAGAAAGTCTCCTAGATTCTATTTTTTCCATAAGCCCTATACGCGGTCTGAATAACCGTATCGATCAGTGATGCCGATGCTTTCGGAAACTGCTCTATAAGTCTCTGCCTCACTATGAAAAATTTGTCTGTTGGAGCCATGTCTGTGCCAGACACTTCCTTGATTGCAGCCAGAGCCACGCCAACATACTCAATTCCCTCTTCTCTGAGATCCTCTATCAGTCCGTTAACTATGGCCGAAAGAACCGGATTGCCCAGCATCCAGCTTACGAGTCTGCTCAAGATACTCTCCAGGAAGTTACCCATCGATTTTCCCCCTTATTCCACAACATCCGTTGCTAATGTCTTAACGGCGCCGTTGGAGAATTTCACTTTCAGTTCACTCGATCCTTCATTGTCAGACAGGAATATTATTGCCTTGTCAGAATCAGGCGCATCGGGAGCATTCTCTTCTGTAACCAGAAGATCGTTATGGACGTGATCGATTTGTGAATACTCCTCGTCATGGTCGTGGTCCTTCGCAGCATACGCCGACGAATGTTCATGGGCTTCGATCTCGGTGGATATTGCGCTGAAATTTGCGTTTATTCCGTTCACAACCTTCTTGAGGCGTTCACTATCGTAGTCGGTGAATCCCTTCTCGCTGGGGTCAGGTATTAAATTCGTTTGATAGCTCATTGTCTTCTCCTGGTGTTAATTTTGAATTATGGCCGCTCATCGTTTATCGCCGATTGAAAGCCTTTTGAGGCTGGACAGGTCCCTCAACAAAGTCCCGTTCATGGGTTGGATAATTACCCCCTTTTTGGAAGAAGAGTGAGTTACCTCTAGCAATCCCGAACGCCTGTTAATGAGTAAAACCCCAACATGGCCGTGAATTCTCGCTGGAGATGTCTTCCATGTCCACCACACAAGATCAAGCTCTTCGCATTCCTCAAGTTTCACCCAATTCCCTATCCAGCCCTGCAGACCTTTTTCCATGACCACGGCTGTTGTCCGCTTCACGGGAAGTCCAGCCCGCCTGGCCGCCAGGAAGATGTAACCCGAACAGTCCAGCCCTTGCTCCTCTGTTGTCGATCCTCCCCACAGGTATGAAGGATTTCTGTCGATAATGATCTGAAGATTGCTCCGGAATGAATGACCGTATTGCGACCCGAGGCAATGTCCGCTGGCATTCGAAATCATTACGAATATCCACGCTATTGCCACGATTTTCACGATAACTTTCAAGTCTCCCCCCAGTATTCTTATAATAAGGTATCCAGTCCTAACCGAATGCTATGATCAGCCCTACGGACACGATCAGGGCGCTCATGACCATCGAAGTTGAAAAGGGGTCATCATATATTCGTTTCAGAGAGTCGCCTGGAGTCACGTAATCAAACATGATTACCGAGCTTATTAGTATGAAGATGGAAACTAGAGCCCATGGTCCCCGTAAAAGGACGTAACGGTAGAGCGCTTCGGTGTCCTGACTAAAGAAATAAGGACTCAACCAAAGACTTGCCCCCAGAACACCTAGCGCTATCAAGCCTATCACCAACAGCTCGAGAAAATGTTTCAGCTCTTGCTTATCATTACCAGCGATATTCATTTATCCCCCTTTTCTATGGCTTTGGCATTTCAGACAAACTGAGTCTCCTGCCATCTGATTCTTCATCTATCTCTGGCGGTTCTTTTCCAGACATGAGTGATTGTCTCGCCTGTTTGAGCATACAAGCGGCGGCAGTAAGTTTGGCGGCTGCCAATCCCAGGTTGCCGTTTTTCATGAAATGATCGGTCAGCTGCATGAAAATTACCCTGATCCTGTCATCAGCGACTGTCATTTTTCTCCCCCCGAATGACGTTTGTAGTTTTGATCACCTCCACAAGAAAGAGGTCAAGCCTGGTAAACACATCACTAATCATGGATTGTGTAATCTGACGGTGTTCCTTCCCCTGTTCAACAAAGTCCTTCAGATATTCCCTCATGTGTTCCACAGCTCTCATCAGGTTCGATAAGTGTACGCATCTTTCGATATCGCAATGCTTCCAGTGTTCCTCACTGGCAAGCCTGTCAACATTTTCAAAATGTCTGCCAATTTTCGCGTTTAGTTCGACCCGCAGATCCTCGACGAGATCCACCAGCTTCACCAGCAGCCTATGCTGCTGTTCCTGGTTAAGGACCTGCCCCTCTTCAGTAAGCACCGACAATCTCAGCAGATTCAGTGTCTCGTCAAAGCGAGACACCAACTTCTTGAAGTCATGAGTCTTTTTTGAGAGAAACCTGTAAACAGCGTAAAAAATCAAACCGGTCAGCATGATCGCCACTGTCGCCCAGAAGCCAAATCTCTCGTTAAGGAAAGCCAGATCGGAAATTCCAGGAATCATTTCCCCGCCTTGCACCAGATCTAATCGACATTTAATTTGAAGGAAGCATTGCCAGCGCGGCGATGATTAATCGCCGCTTTTCCCGTGACAGTCATTCTCTGGGTTGGAAAGCCTGAAAGAAGCGAAGGTATATTTGGTTGATTTATCGAAATTTCAGAAAAGGTATAATGCCAGTGGCCAGCAAAGTCATCTCTGAGTTTCCAGACACTTACCGCCAAAAACGCCGTTAGAGCCAGGTTTATTAACACTAGCGCAATCTTTATCGCCCCCCTCATGATATTTACACCTCCTTCAATCCTGTTTTTTTCTCAAGAGCCATCAGACGTTCCTCAATCTTCTTCACCTTGTCTTGATTTAGCTGTTCGTTCCGGTCATTTTCCTCTTTGGACTTTTTTAATCTCGCAAAATCCTTTCGCTTCAAATTCCTTGTAATTCTAATCATGGTACCTGACCCCCCCGGCTATTGAATGCAACTTCACTGTTTTGTTGTTATGCGTCGAGAACTTGAACCTGATCGTCCCGTCCGACCTTGGAGTTATTCCGTAAAGATCACCTCTCACGTAATTATGGCTTCCTACACGGCGAAAAGGACCTGGATCCAGCCCGATTTGATCCCAGTTCATTCCATCGTTAATCGAAATAAAAGCCTTGAAATCGCTGTTGAAAACCACCGCATCGATGGGTTCGATGTCGATAACGCAATACGCATCGGTCGGATCCTCTACCGAGGACTCCCAGTTCCTCGTTATTAGACTCAGGTCCGTTCCTGTTACATCGTATGTGAAACTGACTTTGGTGAAGGTCGGAATTGCAACCGACTGTGCTGCGACCATCTCCAGATCATCCATGGTCAAATATTGTTCGTGACCGCAGTTGGCTGTGACATTTATCCTGTAATATCTGTAAAAAGTATCGTTAATGAAAGTGAACCAGCCTATCCATGTGTTGGCGCTTTGAACCTCGTTAATTCCCTCATGCAGTGTCGTCCAGCTGGATCCGTCGTTGGAT
>CALGLN010000117.1 GCA_937930835.1 uncultured Desulfomonile sp. | reverse complement strand
TGTCTCGAGGTTCTCAACGAGAGGGCTCACCAAAAAGCTCATGATGACTCCAAAATCCTTGAGGTGGCAGTCGGTTGACGACACTAGGCTCCTATTCCGGCTGGTCTGTCATAAAGGCCTTTGAGAAAGCCGGCTGGAGGGTGTCCCGCCAGAGAGGCAGCCATGTAATACTCGAAAAAACAGGGTCTGAATTCATTCTTTCCATTCCGGTCCATGGGGCCAAAACCGTCAAGAGAGGCACACTCCGCAACCTGATCCGTGACTCCGGCATGACCATTGAGGAGTTCCTGCATTTTATATAGTAGGGCGGGCCGCGCCCGCCGTTCTGTTTTGAATATCCCAAGTTCGGGATTTAATCCCATACATTTTTAGTGTTCTTTCGACACCACCAAGATCGTGCTTAACTTCCGAAAATAACTGGTGTTTTCATCGGCGGACACGGTCCGCCCTACTATTTTTGTCCCACGCCGTGCATTTGTAGTAGCATCCTGGGGCCGTAGTTTGGTCTTGAATATCCCAAGTTCGGGATTTAATCCCATACATGTTTGGTGTTCTTTCGACTCCACCAACATCGTGCGTGATGTAATTCGTCCTTCCCGGTTCTACAGCTATGTGAAATTCGTCACACCAAAACCGCTACCACTCGGATATAAGCGTGTTCCTCGGTGGTCATCGTTTCCTGAACCCAATCGAAGTAGCTGTCGAACAGTTTTTCAATTTCTCGTGCTTCTTTCTCCTGAAGCGTAGCAACCAAACCTGGTAGTTTAGCGCTCCCGGAATAGCGCTTCTGAAGATGGGCCAGCTTGCGTTCCTTGAGGCGCTCCAACTCCTTCAGTTCGTCATTGAGCTTTTCGTTTATCCGGTTCTCGAATGTATTTCTTTGCTCAGTCATCCACTTGCGGGCATGGTCAACGGCAGCCGGCAGAAGCTTCTTCAACGCTTCAGTATCAATCGCCACGCCGGTGTTAGGTATAGGTTTTGATCCAAGACCCGTGCGTCTGAAGAGCGATTCAAGATCCTCGACACGGTCAAACCTGCTGTCGCTAAACACAATACCGAACCACCTCTGGACAAGAGGATGCCCCTTTCGGTTGGGGATAAGGCCAGTCATCAGGAATACCTTCTCATTGGCGCCTAATGCCTTGCCAAGCGAGATTACCGGAGCCTCATGCCTGCCGAAATGAGACAGGGCCTTGTCATTTATCCACTGAATAATCGGATTGAGCTTCCACAGATAATGGATCTTCGGCCATGCGCTTTCATCCTTGCGGCTACGTTTTATCTCCTTCTGGATCCCGGATTTGTCTGCGCTAAGCCTGAAGATCCTGTCTGAGGGCCAAATCTCGGCTGGTAATCTCTTAAAACGATCCTCAAGCTCCTCAGTGGCGCTTATGTCCACATTCTGGCCGTTATCGTCAAATTCAACCTGCAAGGAAGTCTCAGATCTGATTTTCCTGATTGCGGCTTTGAGATAGTCGTAATCGCTCTCAAAGAGTGAAGGCATTGTTGTGATGTATTGAATGGCGTCCTGGCCGGTGGGGGTGTCCACTTCGTCGAGCAGGAACGATAGTGGGTCGAATACGTTGGATAAATTGTCCTGAAGCTCCTTGTCAAACTTTTCAGGGTCGGTGTTCCGTTCTATGGCCTCAGCGGTTTTTTGTTCTTCAGCGTCTATATCGTATACACCCATGAAAGCGGCGGGGTCTCCTATGTTCTTGACGGCCTGTTCGTCCTTTTTGATGAGGACTTCGAGAATCCGGACATCTCCGCGAATCTTGGGGTTTGCGCTGTCGGCGACAAGATAGACGATGGTCGGTGTCTCCTCCTGTCCGTAACGGTCTATTCTGCCATTTCTCTGCTGGAACACCATCAGCGACCAAGGGATGTCAAAATGTATCATGCGATGGCAAAGGTAATGCAGGTTAATACCTTCAGACGCTACGTCCGATGCTACAAGCAGGCGAATCCGGGACTCATCACGACCGAAATCCTCCACCACACGTTGTTGTTCTACATCGGACATCGTTCCATGGAGGATGTCGATCTGGTCCGGATTGAGGTTTAAGTCCTTTTCCAGGTTATCCCGCAGGAATTTTAGGGTCTCGATTCTCTCAGTAAAGATAACGATGCGGTCATCGGTGTTCCGGCCATTCCATCCCCAGCCTGATTTGGGATCCCTTATTAGCGAAACGAGTTTTTGATACTTGCTGAAATCCTTAGAAACAATTCGCTCAACATCAACTGCGAGGTTCTCAAGCGACCTTATATCGTTAGAGTAACCGGGATCCTCAGTCTTTTTTAGCGTCCCGATACGATTGTTTATTGTCTGGAGACAAGCGGCCGGACTTGAAAACAGGGCCTTTTCCAGAGTGGTCCTGAATAGCTTTCCTGCAGTCTCCCGGGTATCTATTTTGGCGAAATTGATGTCAACCAGATTGTCGTAGGCCTGTTCTTCAACTCTTGAAGCCGGAGTCCTCACCACACTTATGGAGCGCTCCTTGAAGGCCGACAGGACCTGAGACTGTATATCTTTCTTGAATCGCCGTATGAATAGTCCCTTTATATCGTCCGGGCCGTAGTTTTCCGGATCCGCGATTGCGGTCGGGTTGAGCATGTTCATAAGGCTTGCGAAGCTTTTGGCGCTCCCGTCATGAGGTGTGGCGGAAAGCATTATCAATGTGTCGGAACGATTAGCCAGGAGTTTTGCAAGCTTCGAGCGCTTCGACGAGGAACCTCGGCGCTCTGCGACATTCTGAGCTTCATCTACAACAATAATGTCCCAGTAGGCGGTCTCCAGATAGTTACGATATTCCCCATCCTGTTTAAGCGTGTCGATTGAGATGATAGCCTTGTCATAGTAGTAAAAGGGATTGTGGTTGGTCGGTATGCGTGAACGTATGCGCTGTATGCCCACGGAGTCAAGTCTGGTCAGCGGTATGGTGAAACGGCTCCACATCTCCTTCTGGAACTGTGTCAGCATGCTCTTGATGGCAAGAACGAGAATGCGTTTACCGCGACCTCGTCGGATGAGTTCGGCCAATAGGATACCTGAGGCCAATGTCTTTCCAAGACCTACGGCATCAGCAATGAGTATTCGCTGTCGTGGCTGTTTCAATGCCTGAATGGCCGGGTCAAGCTGATAAGGGACCAGATCCATGGCGGCTTCGTGGCCTATGTAAAGGCGTTCATCCGATGGAGCTGTCTGTCGCAGGAGACTTTCGATGTAGAGCATGCCTGCTGAGTAATGTTCCGAGGTGTCCTGTGCCAGGCTGGTTTGCGCAGGATCTAGAGCCTCAATGGATTTTTCGGCCTCGGTAAGGAAGATTGCTTCCCTGTTACGGACTATCTCGGATATTCCTGTAACCGCCAGCGCACGTCCACCGGTGGATGTCACATCAACCCGCCTTACTATCCATTCAGCGTCCCGAATGAGTACACGGGCCCCTGGAGCCAATATATTCCTGTTCATGGTTGGAGACTCTTTGAGAGGTTGTTGAGCTTGCAAGGTTACAACATTTTTGCCGCACATTCATCCAAAATATTGGTTTTTGTATGGGCGCCAGGTCATCTTCGTTTCGTGATGCCATTGGCGCCCACCCAGACCATCCTACCAATCAAAACCGACCCGCCAACGTTCACCCCTATCCATGTAATAAACGCAGCCCCGTGCAAAGTATTTCAAGAAATATGCTTCCTAACATGCCGCATCGGCGGAACAATCCGGATGTGCCGGGTGAACTCTAATTTCGACGACCAAAAATCATCATAACAACCCGAAATTAATCTTGAATGTGTCTAACATTTTCCAAAGGGAATACCGGCCGTTTCTCTCGGTGAATAGGGGGAATCCTGCCCCCTGGATAACCTCCAGGTCCCTATAAACGGTCCTTATGGGAACTTCGAGTTCGGAGGCTATTTCAGAGCCTGTGATTCCCAGTTTTCTACTCTCGATCAAAAGTAAAATTCTCCACTGCCGGGTAAGTTGTGATCCACGCATGGCAGACACCTCAAAAATAGTATTTGGGGCCAGTAGAATTTAATGATTCGAATCGCCTTCAGAGCGCCCAAATAAATCGGTATTTGACGCCTCTCCAGCTAAACCGCTTTCACCAAATCTAATTTGCTGGCGATCTGGCCTTTAATTGTTAAAGATGTTCTGACGCTTGATTTTCGGACAAAAAAATTTCTCCGCCCTGCAAATCGGATTTGCTGGCTTATTGAATTCTAATAGAGCCGGCTGGAACGTTTGGATTTGGTCAATGCTGCAAAGATGCGGTTGGCGTAGTCTGAGATGAGCAGAATTTTGGATGTCGACGCCACCTCTTTTCTAAAAGACGGCCTGGATTTGTTTTGCTATAAGGGGCTGCATTTTGTAAGGTGTCTGACGCTCATTCGGTACACAAATCGCTTTCCCAAGAAAAATCCACTGGACACCATAAATGAGGGATCTAATGATGATTCTTAGAGCATTGTTGGGCATCGGCTTGTTGATTCTAATATCGACCAATTTTTCTTATTCGTCTCAGTTACAGCCACGACTCATTTGGGAGGGTTGGGCGGAAATACCGCTGGATAGAGATGGCCCACAATCTTTGATCGATTATTTAAGACTTAATGAGACTCATTTTGAAAAATTTCGACAATCTACAAAGATGTTCAGAGAAACTGCCAACGATTTTGGCAATGCTCACAATTACTTTGGTCGTTATGAAAAAGCCATGAAGTATTACGAGATTTCGTTATCCACGGCCAAGGAAATGGGAGACTTGTGGAGCGAAGGCATTGTTCTGTCGAATATTGGGTCCGTTTATCATGTTCAGGGTGATTACGAGAAGGCCAATGCGCTTTACGAACAGGCGCTGGCAATAAGTCAGCGGTTTGAAAATCTCAAGGTAGAGGGAATCATCAGTGGTAATTTAGGGGCTATTTGCCATGCACGGGGAGAATTCAGCAAAGCAGAGTCGCTCTACGAGAAGGCTTTTGAAATTAGCAAACGTGTTCCCGGCCACAAGCATCAGGACACGGACATAAAAGGTCAGGGCATCAATCTGGGAAATCTTGCCATCCTGTATCGAGATTGGGGCAAGTTTTCGAAAGCACTCGAGACTTACGTGAAGGCACTACAGATTAAGATAAGAAATGGAGATGTTTCCGGTCAGGGAGCAACGCTGGCGGAAATGGCAAGAATCTATGCCGATTGGGGTCAGCATGACAAAGCGGGGGACCATTTTCATAAGGCTCTCCAAAAGAAGCTCGCCAGCAAGGATAAGCGCGGACAGGGAGAAGTTTTGATCATGTTGGGAAGCTTTTATGCAGCCACGAATCGCTCCTCAGACGCAATAGAGGCGATCCAACGCGGTATGGAAATTTGGAAGGACATGGGAATATCGACGGAATGGCCTCAGGGCATGCTGGCCGATATATTCCTCGAACAAGGTCAGTTAGAAAATGCTGAATTATTGACAAAAAAGAACACGACACCTGTTGTGAAAGCGCGAATTCTGCTCAAGAAAGGGCAACACGATAAAGCTCTAAATGAATACAGAGCCATCCTTGAATCGGCAGAAAAGAACAGAAAAGTGGAGGACCTATTTGTCGCCTATAACGGATTGGCAAGCATTCACGAATCCACTGGAGATCAAGGTCTGTCTGAAAAATATTATCAGGAGGCTTTTGACTTGACTGAGGAAATGAGAGCGAGCATCGAACCAGATCAAAGAGCAAGGTTTTTCGAAGTAAGAGTTAATGGTTTCTATCGCCTGGATCCTTACAAAGGGCTTGCCCGCGTTAAGTTAAAAACGGGAAAGACAAATGAGGCGTTCAAAATAACAGAATTTGCCAAAGCCAGGATTTTTTCGGAATCAATTTCCAAGAGGTCGGGTCAAGCTAATTTCAATGTTCCTGAGCCAGTTGTAGCAAATGATCTTCAACTCAACGACCGGCTGAACGCACTAAAAAAGAATAGGCGAAGAGCACTGGAGAGAGAGAATCTAACACTGGCCAAGTCATTGGAACCTCAAATATTCCAGTTGCAAAAGACCATGGCATCACACATGGAAATGTTGCGAAAGCAGTACCCGATATATTCAGCTGCCAAGTATCCAGAACCTGTGGAAGTGCAGCAACAAAATCTGCGTGGCGATGAATGGGCTCTAGTTTATGACGTTGGTGAGTCTGGGCTTCTTATTTTCCTTCTGCATGGGAACACCTTAATAGAAGGCACATTTAAACCGGCCCCCAGGAAAGAGCTCAGGGGACTCGTTAGAAAATTTCGGGAGCAATTTGAAGCGTCCTCAATCGAGGATCTCAACAAGAAACTTGCGTCTTTCGATGTCGAAACCAGTCGGAAACTTTCACAACTTTTGATTGACGAATTTGTCTCTAAAGTCCCGGCAAACAGCAACATTGTTCTAGTTCCTGACGATTGCCTGGCTTTAATTCCTTTTGAGGCTCTTCTGCTAAAGAATGACGCATCGGAAACGAATATATCGGGTCAAGACGATTCGGCAAGAAAAGTATTCTTCGGTGAACGTAACCATTTGTCATACAGCCCCTCGATTACATCGCTCAGTTTGTCACGAGCCAACAAAAATTCGGTGAAATCCTCGAATCGGCTATTGGTGGTTGCTGATCCAGTTTACGAACTTTCTGATGAACGCGCCAAGATTTCTGACAATTCCAAGATTTCATCATCGGACGCGGAGCTCTTCGGCGAACTGATGAACACAGTAGAAAAAAATTCTTTGGGGAATTTCAAATTCAGACGTCTCTCTGAAACTGGTCAGCTAGCTACTGAACTGTCAAAAGTTTATGCTCCCAGGGTAGACAGTCTTTCAGGAATGGCAGCCAGCAAAAATCAGTTGTTGAATTCGTTATCCTCAAATCAAAACGATTATTCATGGGTTGTTTTTGCCACACACGGTTTCTTCGACAAGGATCTCTCGGGGCTTCAAGAACCGTTTCTAGCTCTGACCATGGTTCCCCCCGGAACAGATGGATTTCTGACACTGAGCGACGTCATGTCGTTAAAAATGAATGCGGATGTCGTTGTCTTGACTTCATGTCAATCAGGACTTGGCAAAGAATTGTCTGGAGAAGGCGTGATGAGCATGGGACGAGCATTCCAGTACTCCGGAGCTAGATCTGTATTGATGAGTCTATGGTCGGTAGTAGAAAAGCCATCTGTTCTACTTGTAGAAAGTTTCTTTCGAAACCTCAAACCCGGCAAAAATAAAACAGAGGCATTGAGTTTGGCCAGAAGAGAGTTAATAAATTCGGGCTATGATCATCCTTTTTTCTGGGCGTCGTTCATATTGGTAGGGGAAAAGGATTGAAGCCATCTGATTATTGAATGTTGAGGAAGCAAAATGATTCCAAAATTAAAGTCATCTCTCGTAGCGATTTTTTTTGGGGCTATCACGTGTTTTGTGAGCCTTGGCATCTGTTTTGCCCAGGACGCAAATGAGGGGGCGCGTCTTTTCAACGAAGGCAAGATGTTGTTGAAAAACGCCAAATCACGTGATGACTTGCAAAAAGCTGCGGAAAACTTCGGGAAAGCTCATCGAATATTCACGTTGACGGGCCACATGCCTGAGGCGGCGCTGGCGGCAAACGAGGCCGGATATGCTCATCGTTCCTTAGGTGATCTGAAAGGTGGTGTGGAATTTTATCTGCAATCACTCACGATCAAGGAAAACATCGGAGATGTTCCAGGGCAAATGGCCACACTCTTCAATCTTGCGGATAGTTACCGGATGCTGGGAGACCTGGATATCCAACTGAAATATTTGACCAAGCTGGGTGAGGTTTGCACGAAAATCCGTGATCCTAAATGTGAGGTCATGAGGCTGAACGGTTTAGGGCTCAATCAGAAATTGAGAGGAAATTCTCAGGCGGCTCTCGAAAGTTACAGCAAGGCCCTCAAGCTAGCAAATAAACCCGGCATGGAAATCATGAAAGCGTCAATTCTGAACAATATGGGCAATGTGTATTTTTCTTCCGCTGAATACAAAAAGTCCCACGATTGTTTCATGGAATCGTTAGCCATCTGCAAACAGGTGGGCGACACGAAAAACGTGGCGACGGTATTGAATCAGTTGTATGGGGCTCAGTTCGCCATGGGACAGATGGAGCCTGCTCTCAAATCTTTAGAAGAGGCTCTGGAGATAGACCGCCGAATTGGATCATCATACGAAGAGGCTGTAATTTTACACAACATGGGTCACCACTATGAGCTTCTGGGTTTTTTTGACAGGGGATTGGAACTGCTGAATCAGTCAGCTCAGATGAAGCAAAAAACGGGTGATGCGCAGGGCCTTGCAGAGACGCTTGCCGTAACTGGATCACTCCACCAGCAGATGGGCAACTATTCGATGGCTCTTGAAGCTCTAAACAAATCACGAGAAATCAAGAAAGCGGCCAAGATGCCGTATCATGACGTGGAAACCGGAATGGCTAGACTTTACATTGAGCTGGGTGATCTTGATAAGGCTCAGGAATTGTTGGAGTCTGTTGAAAGTTTTGTGTTGCGGGGAGCCCTGGCGCTCAAGAAGAAAGATCTTGAAGCCGCCGAGCAGAATTTTGCCCAGGAACTGGAACAGGCTACCAAATCGAATGATTTGATTGGCCTTTTCGAATCGAACACGGGACTTGGCATCGTGTATGAACAGAAGAAGGAGTTTGAAAAAGCCCAAAAACATTTTCAGCAGGCCATAGATAATGTGGAGAAATTGCGAGACAGCCTTCCTGACTCAAGAAGATCCAATTTCTATGATTCCGCTGTTCGTTACTTTAAGCGAATCACTCCATACAAGGCAATGACACGGGTATTGCTAATTGAAGGAGACAAGGAAGGATCTTTTCAGTTTTCGGAAAGTTCCAAGGCCAGAGCATTTTCAGAAGCAATGTCTTCACGGTCCAGGACCCAGAGCCAGAATATGCCGCAAAAAGCGCTGGACGAGGATGCGGATATCAATCTTGAGTATGCTTCAAGCATAAAGGGGGCGCAGGCTGCTCTCAGCAATCCTGAAAAGAGCGAATTGGAAAAGGCGGAAAAAAGGTTTCAGGAAGCCAAGGCGAAGCGTAGCGCCCATATTGATCGATTAAGAAAAGAGTTTCCTCTGTTTGCGGCCTCAAAATACCCATTGCCAATGAGGGCCGGTCAGTTGAATTTGGCTTCGAATGAATGGGCGTTGGAATACGATGTTACGGACACGGGATTATGCATTTATTTACTGAACGGGCCCAGGATCGTTCATGCCGAGTTCAAAACGGTTAACTCCCAGGAATTGGCCTCGCTTGTGCGAAAGTTTCGATCAAGGGTTGAAGTAGGCGCTTCCAGCGCAGACATCTTTGATCAGTTGAAAAATTTTGATTTTGACGCCGGCCAGAAACTTTATTCGATATTACTTGGTGATGTTGTCGGTAAGATCCCCCCTAACGCCGTGGTATTTATTTCGCCTGACGATATTCTCGGAGCACTCCCCTTTGAAATGCTCACGCCAAAAAACTCCGCCAGGATTATCGTTTCGGGTTCCGGCATCAAAGTTGAGGGAGCCGATTTCTTCGGAGACCGACATAACGTAATCTATTCGCAGTCCCTGTCGGCTCTGTCGCTGACCAGAGCGCTGCACAAAGATCCAAATAAGGGAACTGCAGGTCTGTTGTTTGCTGACCCAGTGTTTCAAGTATCGGATATAAGGGCTCAAAAGCTCCGAGACCACAAGACGGCTTCCAAAAAGGACGACTTTTATCATGAGGTAGTAAAAACCATGGTCAGCACTGATGGAACTGGCCTCAGGTTTGATCGACTCGAAAAGACGGCGGGTCTCGAGCGGTCTCTGAAGGAGATTTTTGACAACAGGCTTGAGAGCTTTACAGGATTAGAGGCAACAAAAGAAAACCTGCTCGATAAACTTGGACCAAAACTCAAGGAATACAAAAACATAATATTTGCGACTCATGGCTATTTCGGAACCAAACTTCACAATGTGTTGGAGCCTTCGCTTATCTTGACGCTTGTGCCTGAGGGAACAGACGGTTTCCTTAAAATGAGCGACGTTCTAAATATGGATCTTAATGCTGATATGGTAGCGCTAACGGCATGCCAGTCTGGACTGGGTAAGTCTGTTTCCGGTGAGGGCGTTATGGGCCTTGGACGTGCTTTCCAATACGCAGGTTCTAAAACGGTTTTCATGAGTCTGTGGAACGTTTCGGAGAAGCCTTCGGTGATGCTGGTGGAGAGCCTTTTCAGGAGATTGAAGGAAGGCCATCAGAAACCGGTAGCGCTGAAGATGGCTCGAGAGGATATCCGGGCGCAAGGATATGACCATCCATATTTTTGGGCCGGATTCGTTTTAAATGGCGACCAGAATTAGCGATTGATGCAGGGCGGCCCCGAGATTGGTGACTTTTTCGGGGGTGTTGTCAATCCTGGGGAGGCCAATATCAGGATGGATGCTGATGGTAGAATTGGTTATGAGATTTAGCTCAAAAGGGCCCTTCCCTGAACTATTGAATTAGCTGGCGCCAGGGGAGGCGTTCTTACTGTAGGAGATTGGAGATTGACTCGTGGCCATTTTCGGTGGCATGATCCTGAGGTGTTTTGCCCATTTTGTCTCTTATTTGTTTGTCAGCTCCTTTTCTTAGTAATATCAACACTGTGGTTCTGTTTCCCTTGGCGGCGGCCTTAGCCAAAGGTGTCATACCGGTTTTATCTACTGCGTTAATCTTGGCGCCTTCAGCAAGAAGCTTTTCAAGAAGGGCATTGTCTCCGGAACCGGCGGCGTTGATAAGCTGGTCATCGAGGGAAAGTTTCTGAGCCGGTTTATCCTCCACGACGCCCATCAACTGATGATCATCCGAAAGCTTGGGCGCTGTTGCAATTTTTACAGGTTCACTGGGTTGTTTTTCAGCGGATTTAGGGCCAAACATCTCATCAAAAAGGCCTAGCCTTGCCCCTATGATCACCAACGCCACACAGGCGGCAAGTGGTAAAAGGTATTTAATTCCTTCAGACTTCAAGGAAAGTTTTTTTTTGACCGGGAATTTTAATACTTTCGGTTGTGATTCTGTTGATGTCTCATCTTTTTTGTTTTCATGGTTAGTGAAACTTTCTGCGAATTCCTCTTCAAGTCCTCTGATTCTCCAAACCTCATCGGCGCAGTCCTTGCAAAATGCTATATGACGCATGACATATTCGGATTCTTGTGAAGGCAATGTCATGGTAACATAATCATAAAGCTCTTCGACGGATGGGTGATGGTCGAACTGACCGGTATGCTGATGGCTCACCCCATCCTTTAAAACAGCTTTCAATCTGTCATCAATAGGTTCGGCGCCGTGTGTAGTTTTTTTGTTATTGGACATGAGTTTTTCTCATCAAAGTCGCGGCCGATATTTAACCGACACTTATCAAGATCGACAGAATTTTCTTATTCGGACATTTATTCGCTAAAAAAAGTTTTTATTTCCGTCAAATCCCGTTCCATCCTTTTTCTTTTTGAATCTCTGTCCCTCGCATCATCGGATATCTCATCTAGAAAGACTCTGAATGCGTCATCACCGTGATCAGCATAGAGCTGGGATAACCTCACGAATGTGTCATACTGCCTTTGCGCTATTTCCCTACGTTTTGCGGATTCAGCGTTAAGCGCCCGGTCAATAAGCCAATTGAGGAATCGACTATAGTCGACCTTCCAGAGGACAGATTCCTCAGTGGTCAGGGCTTGGTCAACAAGATCAACTGTCTTTTCCGGTTGATTCACGTCCCTGGAGGTATTAATACTCTCAGAAATGCGCCTTATTCGACTGTACCCGGAGCATGCTTCATCAGATGACAACCGCTCGGCGCCGAAGTATCTGTTATAAGATCCGTCCGATACCTGACCAACTTGAATATACTCAAGTTGGCAAACCCTGGGAGAACTTTGAGCCCTATGCATGCACGAGCCACAATTTCTCCTCTCTGTCAAGAGTCCACGAGATCGAAGGGTCTGCGTGACTTCGTTATAAAGGCTCCTGTTTATAAAGGCGTGCAGCGTTTGAATGTTCGGCGTCCTCAGGACGACGCTTAAAATCCCACCTCGAGAGTCATCGTTCCCGTAGAGGAATTTCTTGAGATCGATATATTCATCAGGGAGCCCAAATTTAACGAGGATCCTTTCCAAACGGTCATAAATCAATTCCAGCGATAGACAACGACCATATTCAAAAACAGCCAGGATCATCTGTGAAACGAGTAGACTACATTCTAATGACGGAGTTACAAAGTTGTCGCAAACAGACCCATTATACTTAGGTTCATTTCCCTGACAGATCCTGGAGGTTAAAGATTCTTCATTATTTTGTCTGGGCATATGTTCTGACTAATCAAATCTCAACACTTTTATTGCATTTGAAACGTCCTGCGACCCAGCTGATATTAACTACTCATGACATGAGTTACTACCTTCAGCTTATCCTCACAGCATGGCTGTCCCGCTTCAAAGGCCATTTTGACATGATATTAAATATCATAATTATTTCAAGACTAAATCCGACCCTAGACAGCTCATATCTGGAAAAATACCAGGCCGATTAATTTTTCAAAAAAATGTCCGATTCTGGCTCTTCTTTCAATCCTTAATAAACAGGAGACAAAACGAAGGTAAGGCATAGAAGTCTCCTAGAACCTTGTCCGGTTTTTGGGCGCTGATGTGACCGGACCTTGGCAGAACAAACGTCGAAGGGTTTCAAAGAGAGGAGCCAAGCGAAATGGCAAACAAAACAACAATCAAATCTGATAGGGCCATCCCGGGTTTATTGTTTAACAATAGGGGGAGATGGCTTGAGGCTCCGAACTGGATTGATTTTTTTGTAGACCTCGGTTGCGCCTTGGCGTCCTCCAAGGAATTTACAGACGAAAATCTCTTTGTGGCGATTGCGGCGCCTACCAGAGCATTCGCTGCCAACCTGATCGCGTTGGGGGCTGTATCCAGACTGTCGCAGACCGTCAGCGCCAAGCCCAGTCCGGACGATCATTTCAACCGAATAAGCGCATTGAAGAAGGGGACTGTCTTGCAGCGCATCGAAAAACAGAAGAGATACAAATGCGCATTCCTGGGTATTGAAACGTTTCAGGGGACCCAATGCGTGAAGGTTGCAGTGAACATGGGCAAAAACAAGGTGGCTCGTCTCATTCCAAAGAACAGGTGCCTGGACATCATTCTGAATGGTAACGAGGCTATTTACGAAGACAAGGTGACTCGAAAGAGGAACATCTTGGAACGGCCTGAGTTCACCAGGCATTTCGTCCACCCCGTCTGTCACACCGATTTTGCGCTCGAGAAAAGACTCGACTGCAAAATAATCGGAAAACAAAACATCCTCAAGGTGGAAGCCAAAGCGGAGGTATTGGCTGTGAGGAGTGAGGATCAATTTCACAAAGGAACATTGAACGATATCCTGAGGATCAGGGAACTGTTATCACAGGATGACCCATACCGGACCCAGTTCCTGTCATCCAGAAATGGCGACACTTACAGCGCCACGGATAACAGCCCTTTCCTGACAATTTACGATGGCGCCAACGCTTATTTGAAGTCAGACTCGGCAAATAACTGCCCAGTGACTGCGGTGGTGCTAGACAAAACTGAGCCCAATTTCGAGATCGCAGCCCAAAACATTTCCGACACATTCATCAAGAGAAGGACGGGACAGATAAAGCTCGTCCTGAACTATCAAGCTCCACAATCAGTAGATATTCTCGGTTTTACGGAGGCGTCCAAATGACATACATAGAATTAGCTGAAGCATGCGGTGTTTATGAATGCGCCGAGCGCCCAAAAATCAATCGCCACAGAATCGCGCACAATGCGCTAGCCACATTTGCCATCACGCTGGACAGGTTCATGGCCAATCACAAGGAAGAGCTCGAGGATGATTTCTGGAATCCAATAGTGAGACTCTTAAAACGCCGTCGATATTTGATGCAGGCGGTCCCTTTGTCTTTCGAAGCCATAGCAGCGAGTGATTCGGAGACTTTTGAAAAGGGGAAGGCAAGTTTAAGGCGCGTCCAGTTTGTGTTCCCTCAGTTGGCGGATGAAGCGCAAAATCTGTTCAACATGTGTCACAGGCTGTCGGGGCTAAACGACAATCCTCTAGGAGATCTTATCCAGTCGAATTTTCTGGAATCTGAAAAATCGTCCAACTACAGCGCTATTCTCATTCGAGACTCGAGATGGAGCCATGATATTGAGAACAGCTTTGGATCGGACAAACGTTTCCGAAAACTTCACGTGATCAGCCCCGAATGCCTTAGAGCGGGAACATGCTACGAGAACATATATTGCGTCGGCCCTGCGAAATGGTTTCCAGACCATGTTTTTTCGTCGGCAAGATCATTGTCTATTCACCTTTACTGTTATAACTGGATCAAGGATAGGCAATCGATACCCAATCCTTTCAGAGCAGGATCTGTGGAAGTTACAACTCCGAAATCGTCCTGGACCAAGAGGGATTCGGTGATTAGTCTGGTTGATTCAGGTCGTGCCGATGAGCGCCTTATCGAGGCTGAAGACGTGATTCCAACGATAGATATTCCCGGGATCAAAAAACGGATCCGGGAGACAGCCGACACAGAGGACTTTGCTCAGGAGGTCCAGGCCAGATTGTTCGTGCTGGAGGGTAACGCTCTGGTCATGCTCCAGACCGAAGGAAATTCAAGCCACCTGGTGATTGACCCTCTGTATTGGCATGACGACGATGAGGGCGCAGAAGCAACAGTCAACAAGGTTCTGACATCAGAAATAGAGCCCGGAATGTTTGTGTTGATCCGTAGTGGAGGCGGTGGAGACTATATCGAGCCGATAGCCGACGAGATTCTCGGAGAAAGGGCCCAAGACCTCAGGGCTTTGCAGCAGCACTGGAAGAATCTTCTTAAACAGAGAGTAAAAGAAGTGGGAATAGAAGAAGCGATAAGTGAACTCAAGGGCCTGGGATCAGAGAAGGCTAATAATGTGAATCTCGGAAATTGGATGTCGGCCAGAAGCATAAAGACCAGGGATTATGAGGACTTTGAGGCGCTGATGGAGTTCATTGGAATCTCGGAACAATGCGAAAGCTTCTGGATAGCGGCTGAGACAATACATAGCGCCCACAGAAGCGCCGGTTTCTCAATCAGGAGGGCGTTGATAGACAAGATTTCACAAACCAGCATCAAGGACCTGCAGAAGACCGGAAGCGCTGAATTTAGCGTTGGTGATTCAAATGAGGGCTCAATGCTGGTATTGAGAGTAAAAACTGTAGTCCAGGACCTGTTTACGGTTCCTGAATCCAGCTTGGGAAAACTCCTCGAAGGATCTGAAGACTTGTGGAGATAGACAGATACAGAGCTTTTTGGGAATTTGGGGTTTTAAGATTCATCAACACGGAAATCACGTCAGGAGATACAGATGATTGATCATATTCAAAATAGGCGCTTAATAATTAAGGCTCTCAGAGAAGAATTTGTCGGCCCAGCGCCAAGAGGAGAAGAGGTTGACTGCACAAAGCCTATCCAAATCCAGAGCGTCAATGACCTTTACAAGGCTTGTAGACAGAAAGGATCTGGCGAAGAAATCATTACAAGGGAAAGTCCACAGATTCGATACACCGCAGGAGTCCTTTTCCCGGATTTTTTGTCGAAAGACGATGCGCTGACTTTTCAGACCAGCCTAAACCTGATGGATGATCAGAGTGAAGAATCTGACGGATCATCTCCAGAAGGAATCGTTTCCGATCCACTGACTAAGGACGGATTGAAAGACTTACAGAACATTGAGAAGAGCCTGGTCGAACAACCTGACAAGCCTGATGCGTCAGATCTGGATATTACTCTCAGCAACACCTACAGACCAAGTAGCACGGCGGTGAGTTTCCTGGCCCATGTAGGCCATGGGTCAGCGCTGAAAGTCAAATTTTCTGGCGCCAGATATGAGCAGAAAGAGGTCTCCCAAGGGTCACGCAAGAACACATGGTGGTTAAGAACTCCGGTGGCATGTTCCGCAGAGTTTGATCTTGAAGCTGCCAAGAGCGCTGGTAGGGCGAAGCTCACCCCTGTCAACTCAAAATCCGAGAACCTTGGGAATATTACGATATCCATCGAAGTATTTTCCAGGCCAGCGCCTAGTGGCGAAGATGATTCCCGCCTAATCACGGTCTGTGTCATAAACCGCTCACAGCGCAAAGGTAGGGAGCGTGAACTGAGCGTATTTCAGAGCGAATTCATGGCCACTGTTGAGGATAAGGAATCGGCTTTCAACATCATGCCGTACCCAAAACCATCAATCAGAAGTCTCGATGATGAAGAGGAATCATTGGATTTACTATACAGGCGCCATGAGACATTTGCTGTCGGTCATGGCTGTTCGGCGGATTGGGGAGAAGTAAATGAATTCAGACGGGTGGCATGGGTCAAGTCGGAATCGCTACCTGTTACGGAAACTCCTAATATAACCCCTGACCTTGTAATGCCCAACGGAGAGGTTTTTTCGGTTTCAATGGCTGCTCTGGCAGGCTTGAATTCCTTGGAAGACGGACTAGGCTCCTTACGGGAGTTGATCTCGATGTATGAATCATGGATTCAGGAGAAGGAGGCTGAAGCTGAGAAAATTGAGGCCTCATATGAATCGGCAGCCAGGAATCATCTCGATCAATGCTGGGCCTTTCTTGATCGTATGAAAAGTGGACTGGATCACCTCGTTTCGAATCCTTTGAGTATGAAGGCGTTCATGCTTGCCAACCGGGCTATTCTTATTCAACAGCTACGTTCCAGAAGATCCTCCAGAATCCCGGAGTTTGTTTCTCGATCAAAGAGACTTGTCTTCAGTGAGCCAATTCCAGAGATTGGTGAGCTTTCCGAGCATCAAGGACGTGGCCTGTGGAGGCCTTTTCAAATAGCGTACATTCTCGCGGCTGTAAAATCTATTGCTGATGGACAAGACGTTGGAAGAGAAATTGTAGACCTGATCTGGTTCCCCACCGGAGGTGGAAAAACCGAGGCTTATCTGGGAATTGCGGCATTCGCCATTTTGTGTCGGCGGTTGAAGAATCCTGAAGATACAGGAGTTGAGGTTCTGATGCGTTACACGTTGAGACTGTTGACAGCCCAACAGTTTCTGAGAGCGTCTGGTCTGATTTGCGCTCTTGAGAATATACGCAGGGAAATGGTTGCTGAATTAGGCAAAGAAGAAATCTCGATTGGCGTGTGGCTCGGGGGCGAGACTACTCCTAACAGTAGGAAAGAAGCTATTCTTGAAGCGCGTAACCTCAGAAAAGGAAAGAATTACCAGAATCCGTTCATGGTTGAGCGATGTCCCTGGTGTGGCGCCCTTATGGGACCCCAGGAATATACAAATCGGTCCAATAAGGCCGCCCCCAAACTCCCTGGCTATGAAGAGGCGGGAGGGACCATTAAGTTAAGGTGTCCGGACCGGGACTGTGAATTCGCCGATGGACTGCCACTCTACGTCATAGATGAAGACCTGTATGAGTCTCCTCCATCACTGGTTATCGGGACTGTAGACAAATTTGCTACACTCGCATGGAAGCCTGAGGCTAGGGCTCTGTTCGGCATAGATCAAAACGGGGAAAGAATGAGTTCACCTCCTGGTCTAATCATCCAGGATGAGCTTCATCTAATATCGGGACCGCTTGGGTCAATGGTTGGGTTGTACGAAGCGTTAGTTGAGGAACTCTGCACCGAGCGGCGAAACGGGCTGACCATAAGACCCAAAATAGTCTGCTCTACCGCCACCATCAGGAGATCGGCGGACCAGATTAAGGCCCTTTTCGGGAGACCAGATTCAGCGCTTTTCCCTCCGCCTGGATTAGAAGCCGCAGATTCTTTTTTTGCGCGTTTTGCCAAGGATGAAAATGGAAAACTTCTTCCTGGAAAGGTTTATGCTGGCATACACTCCACCACCTCCTTTGACACGACGGTTGCTCGATCCATGGCTTCTCTGCTTGAGGCTCCGATGCGACTTGAAAAGAATGCCAGAGATCCTTGGTGGACGCTTGTGACTTTCTACAACACCCTCAGGGAACTCGGGAACGGGCTCTCCCTTCTACAGTCTTATGTCCCGGATCATATTCGGACGATTCTTCAGAGATCGAACCTAAGTCCGACTCACATGAGACGACTGTATAATATTCAGGAGCTTACCGGCCGCCTTAAAAGTAGTGAGGTGGCCAGGTCGATTGGAAAGCTTGAAGTTGAGGTATCAGAAAATCGGGATGCGTATCCCGTTGATGTTTGTCTCACTTCGAGCATTATGGAGGTTGGGGTTGATATTGACAGGCTTTCTTTAATGCTGGTTGTTGGGCAGCCAAAGTCGACCTCGCAATACATACAGATTACAGGAAGGGTCGGTCGAAAATGGACTGAGAAACCGGGACTTATCGTCACGATTTATCCACCATCGAGGCCACGAGATCGGTCGCATTTCGAAAAGTTCAGGAGCTATCACGAGCGTTTGTATGCGCAGGTAGAACCGACCAGCGTAACCCCGTTTTCACCACCGGCAATAGAGAGAGGCTTGCATGCAGTGATGGCAGGGTATGTTCTCCAGTTTGGTGATGAGCGGAATGTGGAAAGCCCGCATCCATTCCCGGAGAAGCTGATTCATAATATCGGGAAAATACTGTCCGACCGAATTTCAGTGGTTAACGGTACAGAGAAACCTAATTTTGAGAAGTTATTCAAAAGGCGGGCTGAGGAATGGGAAAAATGGGAGCGAACAAGTTGGTCCGGATCGGTGGCTTCTGAGGAGCCTCCTTTGTTGAGAACCGCTGGAGCTTATGTAAGTCCGGCGTTTGCCCGGATTTCATGGCCAACTCCAAGGTCAATGAGAAACGTGGACGCAGAATGCCAAACAGATGTTTATCTTGGAACTTTGAATGAGGAGGTAGATAACGATGCCGCTTAATCCAATACGCAGATCACAGCTCATAGCGCCATTTGGGGTTGGAGCGCTAAGCGTCGGGAAAGATGGTTCCATGTATATAACAGGAGCGCTCGATTACTGGTTTGATGAGAATGAAGCTTCAGACAAGAAAGTCGAAATGGATGTTGAGGAATTCCGGGTAGAGGAATGGCGTCTGCAGAGACTGCTCGGTGTGGACGCCTTAAGATTGCCGCCGGATTATAGGGCAAGTTCGACTTACGTACAGGAGAGGATCAACATGTTCCTGACTGTTCCGGTCTTCCGATTCCCGAGTTGGAACGTCTGCCCATCCTGCGGACTGCTCAAGGAATTTCCCCTTACAACAAAGTCTAAGCAAAAGTGCCCCAGTTGTCTCAAGAACGGTGTTATCCGCTACATGACTCAGGTCCCACTCATCGCAATGTGCGAGAATGGTCACATCCAGGATTTTCCATGGAGCGAATGGGTCCATGGGGACGATCAGACCGAATGCCGGGGACGGTTGCAATTAAGCAAAACAGGTTTTTCTACAATTGGCCTCCAGACAGTTTCCTGCGAATGCGGGGCAAAAAGATCACTGGCCAATGTAATGTCAGGTGGAACTGATGGAAGTTCAACCTTTCTGACAGACAATCTGAATAGATCGCCTAAGGCCTATTTGTGTTCAGGATCAAGTCCCTGGTTAGGGCCTAATCATCCTCAGATAACATGCGAGAAGCCACTAAGAGCTGCTCTGACAAACGCCACGAATGTTTATTTCGCAGAGACCAAATCGGCAATTTACCTGCCACGTCATAGTGACAGGGCCCCTTCGGAGCTGGTTGACCTGTTACAAGAAGCTCCATTGAACACTCTGGTAATCCTGATGGCTCAAAATGGTTTTGACAAGATCAAACCAAAGCAACTTCGATCCCAGCATCCGGTGTTGCTCAAACCATATTCCGATGAACAGATAACCGCGTCACTCAAGATCATTGGAGATGGTTATACAAAGGCGGATTCCACCATTGATTTGATCGAAGATTGCGATGAATTTGAGAAGGATCTGCTACCGCTGGAATACGAGCAACTAAGCCGTGAACAGAGTGAGGCGCAATTACAGGTTAGTCTTCCGGACATGTCTAAATATGATATGAAGCTAGCACGATTTTTTTCCACAATCGCGCTCGTGAAGAAATTACGTGAGACTAGAGCGCTAATGGGCTTCTCCAGGATCACTTCCAGCTCGGGGCTTTCTCTTGAACAGAAGAAGAAAATGCTGTTCAAGGAGGCTCCCGCTCCAGGGGAATCGTGGCTACCAGCTACAATGGTCCACGGGGAGGGAATATTCTTGGAATTTGATCCTGACATGATCAGGGAATGGGAAAAACAACCGCTCGTCCAAGTCCGTGTAAAAGGACTGGTAGATCGATACAAGCATCTGGAAATAACCAGGAAATGGCGTTTCAAGGAATTATCGGCTCGGTTTGTAATGATCCATACTTTTGCCCATATACTAATCAATCAACTAACATTTGAATGCGGATATTCAGCCGCTTCTCTCAGAGAGCGTCTTTATGTGACACAGATAGGAGGGATCCAGATGGCAGGCGTACTTATCTACACGGCCTCCGGCGATTCCGAGGGAACGCTTGGAGGTTTGGTCGCTATGGGTAGGCCGGGATTCCTTGAGCCAACAATTTTCAAAGCCCTTGAAAAAGCAAAATGGTGCTCAGCTGACCCCGTATGCATGGAAATCGGTTCGAGTGGCGGACAGGGGCCGGAATCTTGTAACCTAGCCGCCTGCCATAACTGCGCCTTGGTCCCCGAAACTTCATGCGAGGAAGGGAACCGCTTTCTGGACAGAGCGTTGCTGATCGGAGATCCGATATCCGGGGCTGACATTGGATTTTTCAAGGTTTAACTCACACTCCTTTTAAGGTTTTCTGCAAATGAACAGTGAATTTCCGGCCTCTCATTCTCAGATCAAACTAGATTTTGCTCAAGGCTATATGGGCATCCATGTGGTCTTGAGCCAGCGCCAAGGTAGCGGGCTAGATTTATTGAAAAAATCCTCGTTTGCTTAAATCTCAGTTTGGAGTTAACAGAAAAATGGCAAAAAATCCAAAAAAGAATTTAGGCCCAGATTACAATCTTTTAACATGCCATCCTGAGATTGCTTCTGAATGGGATTATGAGACCAATCGCGGTTTACTACCGGAGAATGAATACCCTAAAAGCAACAACAGGCGTTCATGGATTTGCATGAAATGTGGTTACAAATGGTTTGCATCGGTTGCCAGTCGAACATCACAGGGTGGCGGATGCAGGGCATGTCAAAATAGGGCTGTCACTGAAAACAATAATTTGGCAAAACTTCGTCCTGAAGTGGCCCTCGAATGGCACCCCACAAAGAACCTCAATCTAACCCCATTTCAGGTTGTTCCGGGCGCCAACCTGTCCGTGTGGTGGAAATGTAAGAGTTGTAGCCATGACTACAAAATGCCGGTCAGACAAAAAACTAGGGGGGATGGTTGTCCTTATTGCTCTAGGAATGGGGCCTCTCCAGAAAATAATCTAGCCAGGAAATTCCCTGAAATTGCGGCTCAGTGGCATCCCACGAAGAATGGTGATCAAACACCTGATAGGATAGCCCCATCTAGCAACTTTAGGGCTTGGTGGCTCTGTCCTAAGTGCGGACATCCTTGGAGCACAAAAGTTGTTGACAGAACTAATTACAATACTGGCTGTAACGCCTGTGCGGGGAAGGTGGCTACTCCTAAACATAATTTGGCGGTCTTATTTCCTGAACTAGCTAGAGAATTGCACCCGAACATGAACGGGGATTTGGTTCCCGAAAAGATTCGCCCCGGAAGTCGCAAGAAATTTTGGTGGATGTGTCCTCTCAAACACGAATATCAGGCTGCGGTTGTAGACAGAACAGCAAGAAATAGGGGCTGTCCATACTGCGCCGGAAGAAAAGTGGGTTACGGAAATAGCTTAGCAGACAATTTTCCAGGCGTAGCGGCGGAATGGCATCCAACCAAGAACGAGGGGAAGCTGCCATGTGATGTCGTTAAATTCAGTGGAGTAAAAGTTTGGTGGAAGTGTGACAAAAATCCTGACCACGAATGGGAGGCTACCGTGTCTTCTCGTACATTTCAAGGATCAGGTTGTCCTCATTGCAGTCCTAACGTTTCGAAGGCAGAGTTGAGGCTTTTTAGCGAACTGAAACAGATTTTTCCCGACATCCTACGTAGTTTCAGGGACCCTAGCATCAAACAGGAATGTGATATTTTCTTGCCTAAATATTCAGTAGCTATTGAATACGACGGGAAATACCATCACCGAGATAAGGTCGCATCAGACAAAAACAAGGAAAAGATATTATTAGAAAATGGTGTCCAGCTACTCCGAGTCAGAGAAAATCCCTTACCGGCTATATCAGATTGGCATGTCAATGTAGATGGTAGCAAGAGAAAAGAGAAACAAATGGTTGATAAGGTCCTCGGGGCTCTAGCTTCCCGGATTAGGCTCAGTAAGTCTGAAGAAGAACTCGTAGAATCTTATTTCAATTCCACAAAATTAATTAACGAACACGAATATCAAGAACTTATTTCTTCCCTACCTGGACCTCCCTACGAGCGCTCCCTAGCTTTTTTGCATCCCGATATCTCAGCCGAGTGGGATTATGAAGAGAATGGGCCGAGAGCGCCGGCCGATTTTTATGCCAACAGCACCTACGAAGTTGCTTGGATAGGCAAAAAATGTGGACATAAATGGAGAGCCCCAATTTATCATAGAACTGCATCAGGTGGAGGATGCAGGTATTGCGCCCACAAGAAAGTCCTGCATGAGAATAGCTTGGCTTGTTTATTTCCTGAGCTCATCCATGAATGGCATCCAACATTAAACGGGGACAGTAGACCAGAAACAGTATTCGCATTTAGCAGTAAGGAAGCCTATTGGATAAATGACAAGAGAGGGGTTTTTGTTGCCAAGATTGTTAATAGAACAATGCCCCTGAAAAGAAAAAGAGCCAAGAAAAATGATGTTCAAAAAAGTTGAGCCTTTTCTCCGTCGCCTATTGTGGCATTATCTTTCGGGGGGGGGAGGGTGTCTTTATAAACAAAACTGCTACAGAGGTTTGTGAGAGAAGGGCTATTTTCATAGATATTTGAGAAAGACGAGACGTTACTCATGCGCTATTCTTGATCATCAAAAGAACCGCTTGATTCAGAGAGCTCAAAACTCAGTTTGGGTTTGCCAAGGTACAGCCAAACTGCGCTATCGATCAAGTGACTAATACTATGACCTTGCTGGTATAATGCCTGTAGCCGAACATGGAGTTCCTCATCCATGGTGATAGCCATTTTCACTCTTTTTCCAATCTTTGATTTCCCCGCAGGTTGACGGGGACATACCTCAAGCTTTTTCATCTTGTCCGTCTGACCCTTGTTTGATTTTTTCTAGATAATCCTTGAGCCTCTCCAACTGTTCTGGCGTTTGCTTCTTAAGCTCATCCAGAAGCTCCTGAAATTGAGGTGTCTCACGAAGTGGCGGCAATTTCTTTCTTTTCATGGGGTGCCTTCACCAATATGTTACGGATAGCCATTCGCCCAAAAGGTTTTCCATGTCGATTGAATACGCCCTGTCGAGATAGCTCGTCGATGAGCTTCCTCTCGGAATAACCCAACAAGTGCAGTTCCTGGATCCTCGATATGATAACCTGTTCCTGGATATTGACAACAACTTTGTTGCCATCGAACTGATAACCATACGGAGGCCTGGCACTAATCCTTTCACCCAACTCCTTTTTTCTAGCAAGCGCCATCCGTGTTCTATCCGATATTTTTCTTCTCTCCAGCTTTTTGAATGCCCACTCCACGGTTAGCATCATCTCGTCTTCTGCGGTCTGGATGCTCAAGACCTTGTTTGACTCGACCTCATGAACCTGAACACTCTTCCTGGTAAGTTTCTTCAGTAATGGCAGAGCGTCTAGAGGGTCTCGGGACAGTCGATCCTTATTCCAGACGGCTATATGAGAGATTTTTTTCTTTTCAGCCAAGTTAAGGATTCGCTTCAGAGAAGGGCGGTTAAGGTCTTTTCCGGAGAGAGCATCAATACCGGTGTCAACCAATTCTAATCCCAATGATTCAAGGTATCTGGCACATCTGGAGATTTGGGCATCCAGCGATATTCCTCTCTTTTCCTGGTCCTCTGTGGAAACACGAGCATAGATGGCAGCTTTTTCCATTGTCCACTCCTCGTTTTCATCGATTAAGAAGGAGGCTAGCGCCGTTAATCGTGGTCTGTCAATATAAAAAGTCTCCTTTCCATAAAAAGAATAATCTACATAACTTCTATAAGTGTCGGGGAGCATATTGGCCTATAACCGGTGCCTTAAAGGCCACACTAAGTCCGGATTACTGCATTCACATTGGAGCATATCACCCTATAACTGTGGAACTTTTCAACATCACAGGGTTCTAATATGTAGCAAGGGCGATTCCGCCCGGAAAACAATTCAAATAACAATAAATAAAGGGGAAAATGGAAACCAAATTTATAGGATTTCGAGCAAGGACTGACTGGTTTGATCAACTTGACGAGATAGTGTGGCAGTGCCGCACCACTCGCAGCGAGTTCATTAGGAAATCGATCGACCACTACATAAAGTTCTTGAAATACGGCGACGAGATTTCTGATTTAGTGACGGAGAATGATGACCTAGGAGGTTACCCACATGTCAATTAATATTGAGAGTTGGCGTGACGAAACAGAAATTTCAGTGAAGATTGCAATCAGCAAAGTCAGGGACGTTCTCAAACAGGTCAGGCCTGAAAACATTCAAGTGGAGAATGCAAACGATTTATACAAGGTGTCCAATAGCCTAGCATCACTGGCAAAGAGCATCGAGGCTATTGAAAGATCGGCCAGGGATAGAAATATTCTTCTGGTTCAGGTTGCTGAGCAAATGAAGGGGGAGATTAGAAGCCTGTTAGCAGGTGAGCCTGAGTTGATTGCTGAGGTTCTGGAAGTAGTTGAGCATGCCAGGAAGCGATTACAGATAGAATCATGAGATTTCGTGCAATCGAGAGGGGGCCCCCTATCCCCAAACAATCCCACCCCCCATCCTATGTGGCTGATCTCAAAAAAACGTTGCCAGCCGCTCGCACACGGGACCGCAGCGGGGTAACAAAATCTGCAAGTTGTCGCCAAACTATTCATGCAGTCCAAGGGCGAAAACAATAATTACCAACAAGGCCTGCACAATCTTGACCTGTGTCAAAAAGCTTTAGAAGAAAATAGCAACAGGGGGTTGACATATTGTAGCGCAGACAGTATATATATTCTTATGGAATTGAGCGTTAGAGAAACACAGAAGTACGTCTTCCCCTTCTTTCACTACACTAGGATCTTTAAGTGGATCCAGGAAGGGGTTTTGGTGCCCAGCGTACATATTGATCGTCCCTCTGGACCAACAACTAAGACTATGCTGGACCCATTGGACATGGTTGTTTGTGCCGTGATTCATAGCTTGTTCAGATTCGGAAGTGAAATGGAAAAATTGAAGGATACTCCCGTTTCTTTTGTCAGTCGAGAGAGAAAATTTACTCGGCCACCCCAAATCCAAAAAGCAGGCACTGGTATTTTCAAGTTTGGGAAAGTTGGACGACAATGGCAGGATTATCTTAAGGACAATGATTGTAAGGTAATGGTCTATTGGGCTCCAAATGTTTACGAGAATACAATTATAAATGTGTATCCGCAAAACCAGGACCAACCACATAAAAGCTACATAAAGGACCTATCAGACGATCATAGGCCAACCTTCGGGCACATTTTCATTAATACTGAGTGCTGGATGAACTATGTGGACGAGAAGTTGAAGGCAGTTAAATAGCAATCGTGATTTTTTTTGGCGTTAAATGTATCGCCTAGACTACAATAGGAGGAACGATGGTGGAATTGATGACAGTGAGACAGGTATCCCAGTGCTTAGGCATTAGCACAGCCACGACAAGGCGTTGGATTAAAAATGGAAAGCTACCGGCCTTGAGGCTGAACCAAATGACGATTCGGATACCAGGCGAAGCAGTAGAGAGATTTGTGTTGGACCACAGTCGGTTTTCGCACAAGGATGGCTGAGCCATCACACCAAATTTCAAAGGAGCTACATGGTCGCTAAATCAAAGAAAGCAGAAGCCACAATCCATTTCAACCGATTGGGGCAATTGGAGAGTCGCAGAAGGATTAATACAGAATGGCCACAGCAATAGCAACCGATTCATTTAGTAAATTCTCGGCAATTACTCAAGGATCCGAGGAATATGATCCGAAGACACTTGCTGGTGGTGAAATTGTTACCCCGGCCTTTGGAACATCCTGGCAAACAAAACTCGATGCAGCCGACAAACTCTCACAAATGGGTTTTTATGTGTTCCCTGTATGGGGCGTCACAATCGGTAAATGCGATTGCGGTAAGGTGAGGTGTCAACACCCAGGCAAACATCCGCACAAATTAGCGCCCCATGGATTCAAGGATGCAACCAGAAAACTGGATATCGTTGAGGCGCTTTGGTCGGACGACCCAAACGCCAACATAGGGGTTGCCACTGGCAATGGCCTGGTTGTAGTCGACGTTGACGGTCCAGAGGGTGAGGAGTCCCTGAAGAGGCTAAAGCAACACATGGGGCAGCTCCCAGAGACCCTCCAGGTTCGCACTGGCAAGGGCAGGCATCTTTACTTCCACTGTGATGCAGAAACAGCCTCATCAGTTGCGAAATGGCCTGGTATCGACATCAGGGGCCATGGTGGCTACGTCATTGGGCCGGGATCCACCCACCAGAATGGCGCAACATACCAGTTTGTTGATGAGAACGTTCCCAGGGCCGAGCTACCACCGGCATGGTTGCAAGCATTGCAGGGCGATAAAGTCAAACCCGAGAAGACTGCCACCAATATCAGTGGAGTAATTTCTGAAGGCAACCGCAATGATGAACTTTCACGTAGAGCATACGGGCTAAAGAAACTTGGACTCAAAGCCGATGATCTCTACCAGGCCGTTTGTTCGCTTAATGAAAACTTGTGCGACATACCGCTACCAGACAAGGAAATACGAGCTATCTGCCACGGGAAACGCAATATTGAGTCTGACCCGCTGCCACAGCAGAAAACTCCAGAAATCCAGCCAAAGAAGCTGACCGCATTCCAGAAAGTAGTGGATTGTGTAGAGGAGATAGGCTGGGAGTTTTTCGTGGACCAATACGATAATGTCTACGCATACGTTCACATAAATGGTCACCATGAAAATGTGGACCTTGATAGCAGCCAGTTTAAGAGCCTACTGAGACTAGAGGTTAAGAA
Organism: uncultured Desulfomonile sp.; assembly: GCA_937930835.1. Classification (GTDB taxonomy): domain Bacteria; phylum Desulfobacterota; class Desulfomonilia; order Desulfomonilales; family Desulfomonilaceae; genus CAITZA01. The sequence continues at coordinate 4,951 of CALGLN010000117.1, read as the reverse complement.
GACCTACGATTGCGGCGTATCCCGAGATGTCATCGACCAATTCATTGGGACAGTGAAGGGCGAGCTAATCCATAACCCTGTTAGGCGGCAGATTTTCCAGCGAGTGGGGCGTATTGGCGGCAAGATTCTGATTGACTCAGGACGGGCTGATTGGAAGGTCTACGAAATAACCAGGGACGGGTGGTCGCTGACAACTCCCGAGTTTAACCCGTTCATGAGGTCCGAGAAATTCCGAGCCTACCAATGTGATGAAAACACACCAAGGGCAAATTGGGATGATGTTTTCGAGCTACTAGGCATTTCAGATACTGAAACACAGGAGATAGTCAAAATATGGGAAGCCACGGCGCTGATTAATGATATCCAACGCCCTGGGCTAGTTGTTTATGGCCCTCCAGGTGGTGGGAAGACAATTCTCAGTTCCTTCCTTCGCCAGGTGGTGGATCCATCACAAGAGCCTGTGGAGAGGTTTCCACGTAATGATGTCAGATCCCTTGAACTAAAACTGCATAAAAACTTCATTCCCGCATTTGATAACCTCAACACCATTGACCAGGAAACCAGCGACATACTGTGCCAGGTAGCCACCGGCGCTTTGTTTGATAGCCGGAAGTTGTTCAGCGACAGTGAAACTGTTAGCCGCTACATGATGAAACCATGGATTCTTAATGGTGTTGGTGTTCCTGGATCAGCGGCCGATTTTCTCTCCAGAGTGTTCTTGGTAGAGGTGGACTGTATTCCGCAGAAAAAACGCAAAGCCAAGGAAATAATTGAACGGGAATTAAACCGCTTAATTCCAGGGATACAGGCATGGGTGTTCGATTGCATTTCTCTTGGGCTAAGAAAAATAGACTACGTCAGAAGCGAGGGTTTCGAGCGTATGGCTGATTGTCACCGCTATTCCCTGGCTATGGCTAACATGTTGGGGATGTCGGAAGAGACGATTGAGAGGCGATGGAAGGAAAACGCTAAGGCCCAAAACTCCACAGCAGCCTCTGGAGACATACTGGCCGACCTGATTCCCGAATTTATCGGGCAGCAACCAGATCACGCCTGGACAGGCTCGGCTTCAAAATTGCTGCAGGACCTCCACCATCATTTCAACCCTGACAGGCAGAGCTATAGCCGCACATTTCCAAAAACGGCAAACACTCTGTCACGAAGGATTAACCACCTAAAATCTCTCCTGGGTGCCCAAGGCATTACAATCCAATGTGAAAGGGGCGAACACTCCAGGACACTGGAAATATTTATGGATGCAAAAGACATCCTGGAATGCTGTAAAAATTTGAGATAATTACTGATGACGATATCCTGACGATACTGACGATAACGAAAAAATGTCGTCAGCCGTAAGATACCAAGAATACGAGCAAATGACGACATGACGATAATGACGATATTTTCAGAAAAGTTATGTTTGAAAAAAAGTTTTAGTAGTCTTGAGAGAAAAATAAAAAAGAATAGAGAAAAAAAGAATTAATATAAGAGGTCCAAAAATATCGTCATTATCGTCAGGATCGTCATTCAATAATAACATTAACAAGATGCGGATGACGATATTAAAAAAATGTCGTCAGGATACCGTCAGGAATAAAAACAATAGGTTAGGTCCAAGAACCAACCCAAAAAGAGATTTATCGAGAAACCGGTGACTGAAATGAATACAGCACAGATACAAGAAGCAAAAACGTCCCCACTAGCCGGGACATACATCAACATGAGCGAGTTGGATATCAAGCATAAGAGGGAATTTGAGGAGCTCGTCAGGGCTGAGCCTAATGGTGAAAACCGGGCTTTCATGGTGGAGTTGTTCGATAAATGGCATCTTTGCAACAGGGAGTATCTCCAAAGTGAATTGCTGATACCAACATATATCACGCTGTCAGTGCCACACAATCCAAGGGCAATTGGGTGTTATTCCTCCGAATCTAGCTGGGGTGGTAAATCGGAAATTAGTATCAGGCCGTCACTATTTAGCGGAAAGCACAAGTCCATCAACCCATCTGCGCCAATGGAAGGCCGAAAACGCTACATTTTCGATATCCTCCTGCACGAGATGGTTCGCCAGTATTGCATAGAAAAACAGGGTAAACCTGAATCAGGCAATCATGGCCATGGTCCGATTTTCCGCGACCAATGCAACCGGATCAGCGACATCCTGGGAATAGCTCAAAGGGTCAGGTCTAACAAGAAGACAAAACGAGATCGTCACCTCCCATCGTGCGCCCAATGGCCGCATAACGTCAGACCACCTGATTATTACATGGGAGCTATTAAAGAGGGTCAGCCGGGGCCAGAAGCCGGACGAGGGTCACAAAAAGACCCGATAGGTCATGATCAGATTCCGGTAGATGAACTGTTAAAGTTCATTTTGGGCTATTACTCAGGCGACGATGTCCATAGCGTTGTAGACAGTATTTGGGGTGAACTCATAAGAGGCGCAGACACAGCCTTGGAATATGTAAGAGCCTACCACGCACGTGAGGTCTCGAGATATGAAATGGTTTCTGTTCTGGCGAGAGTTACAGAAGCCGATAGGACAGAATTGCTGGAGCTGTTAAATGGGGTCAGCGCAACTGGAGTGGTAAATGGATAGAAACCAAGTTATTTGCGGTGAGGCATCCAAGGTAATGGCCTCCTGGCCCGACGAGTCCATTGACCTGACGGTGACCAGCCCTCCCTACGATAATTTACGGGACTACAAGGGTTATGACTTCCCATTCGAGGAGATAGCCCTGGAGCTTTACAGAATCTCCAAGCCAGGTGGAGTGGTGGTGTGGGTAGTGAATGATGCGACAGATAAAAATGGTAGCAAAACAGGGACATCATATAAGCAGGCGCTGTTTTTTATGGAAATAGGTTTCAGACTCCACCTCCCAATGATATGGGAGAAAACCAATCCCACGCCGCAAACCACTTTGAGATCCCGGCGCTATACTCCGTCATTTGAGTATATGTTTGTGTTCTCAAAGGGAGCCCCAGCGACCTACAACCCAATCGAGCAAAAATGCAAAAATGCAGGGAAACGTTCTGGTAGTAGTAGCCAGAGGAAACCCTCAGGGGAGAAGAGGCCCAGGGCCAGTCAGATGATTAAGCCAACCAAGCCGCTAACAAATGTGTGGCAGATACCGGTATTAAAGAATGGCAGTGGACATCCTGCGCCATTTCCTGATGAGATTGCCCTCCGACATATAAGGTCATGGTCGAATCCGGGCGACACAATTCTGGATCCAATGGCAGGCAGCGGTACCACCTTGGTTGCTGCGGCGAGGCTGGGCAGGAAATATCTGGGAATCGACATCAGCCAGGATTATTGTGACATGGCTGCTAAACGAATCGAGGCTGAAACGGCCCAACTCTCACTGGACTTACCCATTATCGAACCCCAACCCAGGCCGGGTCTTCACCAACATGGCGGGGACAGAAGGTCGAGAAACTGGAATCAACCTTACAATTGTAACCATGAAAAGAAACGTGGCAACTCGGCAGAATACCTAATTGATAGGCTCAGGCGGGACCACCCAGACATCCTGGACAGGCTGCATTCTGGCGAGTTCAGGTCAGTCAGGGCAGCGGCAATTGCAGCTGGGGTAGTTAGGGCACGAGAACCGCACCGGGGGCATAGCTGAGATTGCGAAACCAGCGATGAAGCATGGAGGGAATCAACACACAGAAAGATGAGGTTACAATTGTAACGTCGTTGAGACCTGAGGCAACAATGCCGAATACCTGACAAGCATTAATGCCTGGAACCATCCTAATCTGGTGGAGAGGCTTGAAAATGGGCTGCTTAGCTCTGGGTAAGTCAGGTTGAGATAGAGGCGTAATAATAAATAGAGTGACAAAAATTGCGCCATCGTTTTTTGGCAAGATTACTTACATGACGAGCCAGGAGTACATAAATTGAACAATTACTACAGCATATCAGAGGTGGCCTCAATCCTTCACAAGTCCGAGCAGTCTGTTGGGAGGTGGCTGCGAGAGGGAAAACTCCCATATATTCAGGTTTCGGAGAGACGTAGGCTGATCAGGGAGTCTGACCTGGAGCGGTTCCTGGATTCCAGGATTGTGACTGCGCCGAAGAAAAGGATTGCCACCTCAACAAGCAATGAATTAAATTTACCCGTAAATCGATCTTTGACAACTAGCGGGGAGATTAAAGGGAAAATGGATGTGAAATCTCTACGAAAGGAGATATCACGCCTATGTCAGTAAACAAGCGAGGAAAGACCTGGTACATAAAGTTCAGGCCATTTGGGGAGTCAATTCAGTTAGCTCTAAAAGGGTGCGAAGGCAAGCGTCAGGCCATGGCGATTGAGGTAGAGCTTCTACATGCTTTACGACAGAAAGCCTATGATGGGCTGACCGGTCCGGCCAGAGATGCCCTTATTAAGCTGTTTGTGAATCAACAGTGGGAGCTACCCCCTGAGTTGACACCCCAGAAAGTGACTGCCCCACCCAAAGAATTTACTTTTATGGACGCCATTCGGCTTTACACAAAGGATCCAAGGTTTAAGGCCATTGGTTACAAACTCCGTTATGAGGCCAAGCTTGCCCACCTCGTGGAGTTTTTTGGCCCTGACACGGCCGTTAAAGGTATGTGGGCGCCCGACATAAAAAACTTCATGGCTCACCGTTCGTCTCAAGGGGTAAAGAATGCTACCATTAACAGAGAGAAAGCTGCGTTAAGCGCCATCTTCCAGGTGTTGATCGAGCATCAGGTGCTGGAGTTCAACCCTTGCAGACTTGTCAAAAAACTCCCTGAGACCGATTCGGAAAGGGAGGTCTATATCGGTTACGGCGACTTCCTTAGAATTGTCGACGCTACCCCCCAAAAATATCATGACTTCTGGTGGCTTTTATACCTGACTGGTCTCAGACGTGGCGAGGCATTCCGATTAAAATGGAGAAACATAGATTTGAGTTCCAGGATAATTAGCTTCCATTC
>CALGLN010000116.1 GCA_937930835.1 uncultured Desulfomonile sp. | reverse complement strand
CGCCGGCCTGTCACGCCGGAGGTCGCGAGTTCGAGTCTCGTCGCTCCCGCCACAAATTCTAAAACATTTCAGTGGGTTACAGATGTCTCAGATTCCACCGAGATTTGAACATAATGGTTTTTGTTCCCATTTTGTTCCCACTTTTTCCGGCATGATGTTCACACCATTCTGCCGGTTTCGTTTTTCTGAAGCCAAAATAACCTCTGATCTTCCATGGTCAAATGTCACCACGTCGATAGCTCTTACCAGATCAGTATCACTTATTCGGCCGTAGCGTTCATTGACGTTATTTGTTCTATTGTAATGTCCCATGATGCGTTCTCGGATTTCCTGATCCATCCCTGAACGCATGGCATTAGTTGTCCATATGGCTCTAAGGTCATGAAAGACTGGCGCCAGGTCAAGTCCTATGAATTTTACAGCTTTGTTCCATGGCTTGCGGATTGAATCTGGATTCGGGGCATGGTCACCAATCAAGAAAATTTTTTGGACTTCAAGGGCCTGAATCTTGAGAGCATCCGAAAGGATGGGAACAAGTTCCTTATGGATCGGAATCCTTTTCCATTTTTCGTCCTTGACCTCCTCTGGTTTCAGAAGAATGATCCTGGATTATAGATTGACATTCTTTCTGGTTAACCCCAAAATCTCTCCTCTTCTCATTCCAGTATAAAAGGCAGTCAGGACTATGGGATGGAGCCATCTGGGTAATTGTCCCACAATATCTGTAAAGTCATTGAGGCCGATATAAACCTCTCGCTCTCCAGACTGTTCAGACAAGTTTTTGACCAGTCGTGCGGGGTTAATGTCCACGTGCCTGAGTTCAAGTAAGACCTGAAATACCTTGGAGAGAGCTGACTTTTCTTTGTTCACAGTCGATGGCGCTGCTCTCTCTTTCAATCTACGCATCTGATACTCTTTAATTTGAGGTATCCAGATCGATTTCACAGTGAGCTCCTTACCCCAAATCTCGAGAAGATGGATGAAACTTTGCTCCAAACGTTCTCTGTTCTGGCTCGTTTTTACCCCTGGATATTTCAGGCAGAGTTCCATCGCTCTCCACAATGTCAACTCATACTCAAGTTCCAGATCCAATGTGAGATCCGGTGGTAAGGACCATTTATGGTTCCTGAACATTCTAATGCATGCTTCCTTGGAGTCAGTGTCTAAAGAGCCATAATCCCCTGACCGACAAGCTCTAAGCAAGGCCATTTCTATCCGAAGCGCATCTTATTTCAATTTCACGCTTGTAGACAGCCCTACTTCCTTTCCGAACACCCTGATTTTAATTTCCAGGAAAGTCATTTCATCCAGGAAAAATTCAATCATCGGCTCAATTAGCTGAGTAAATTTGTAAATCACGGCTCTAACTAAGCCTTTTGGGCTGTTGATTTCTACATCAAGTTGGTAGACTATCTGAGGATTTCCGTTTTTTGAGCTTTCCACAGAAGCATCCAGAATTGTTGCAGGATAATGACCTGGAGGCGTCATCACGGTAACTGATCCTGTCAAGTGCTTGTTGAGATGGGATAAATTAAATTCCATGATATCACTCCTGTAATAAATCGTTAATTCTAGGCGTGGGGCATGACAATAAGAGTTCAGGATTTATTCATAACAATTACATCTGGTTATTATTGACCTATGCTGATTATTTCTCTAGCTTGAGCGACCAATTTGCCTCCATCAGAAAGACATTTTTCTAAAAACATTTTGGGGACTCCATCAGCATTCTGGTGTCCCGTAAAAAAGTTTTGAATCCGCATAATCGACGGCCGTGGCATTCCCTTGAACGCCTACCGTTTGCCAGTCTGGCGGCGCTTAACATCCTGAATGGATGGGCCAATTAGCTCTCTCAGCAATCCTGCCATGGAATTACGGGTTGACTCCTGAAGCTTAATCAAATCCTGATACATCCATGCTGTGAGGCGCATTTTGACGGTTTCTGTATAACGAAATTCCCCAGTGCCATAGCCTCCTCGTTTTCTTGCCATGCGATATCCTCCACAAAAAAAAGAATTGTTAATGTAGGAGCAAAAACAGTCTTGTTAGAAAAACAACTTTGGAGTCACAATTGCGTGTGGAGTGGAATGCCGGAGAAAATTTGTTTTTCTTATTACAGAAGTCTGAATCAGGCCTTCTGTAGATCCGTCTCGAGAATTTTTCTAGCCAGCCTGATCTGAAAGTTATCAATGCTGGGGAGGTTTTTTAAGGCAGTGGGCAGTGACTGCCCGCAAAGCCAAAGGAGAAGCCGAACGATTCATGGTACACGCCGGAATCTGGACTTCCTGTTACAAGAGCTTAATAGCCATGTTTTCATGAGGTTGTAACAGCCGGAAATAATTGGTTGGCAATGGGGGCTCGGTACTATCCAGTCGAAGCATCTATATTATGGGTGTTCACTGCTCCAAAAAAAGTTTGACCCGCCATTTGACGGGTCAATAGAAGGATTAGGTTTGGTTTGTTGGAGCAGAAACAATCATTTTATTAAAATGTTGTCAAGCTTTTTAATAAAATACATTACTATATAATAATATAATTTATCTAAAATACATATAACAGACTATATTAACACGTATTATTTCTCAAAATGAGTTTAATGATTTGTATGATGACTCTGGCGAGCATTTCCCAAAGAAAAGGGGAGTTTCTGTCAAAAGTTATTTTGTCATCAGCACACTAAAATCGTGAATGATACAAGCATAGTATCTAGTCATCATCTGGGAAGGGGCGATCGGTTCTTCCAGAATACCGAAGCGTGCATTCAGAAGATCCCGATTCTCATGTGATAATGATACAAGTCGCTCAGATTCTGAATGAGTTGCTTCTGGTCCAACTTGGCAAGCTTGCTCTTTAAGTCCGCCCACGATGGGCCTGTATTGTTCTGCGTCTTGGACAAGAGGGGGTCCTTTTCGTCGTATTCAGAGCACAATCATTTTATCAATTGAGTCAGACATCTGTTCTGGGAGTTAAACGAAAAGCCACTTAGACTCAAAATTGTTCGAGGCTCTCCATCAGCGCAAAAAGTAAGGCTCATATTTGATAGCTGTCAGACATTCTTCAACCGAGAGATTATGAAAAATCTCCTTCCAGTGACCCGCATGACGCATGTAAGCGAGATTGAACCTCTGTTCTCCGATGTATGCCATTCGCGCAAACTTGAGTTCGAATGTTGAAGAAATCGCATCAGGGCCCGGGGATGCGTAAGTGCAACCGAAGTAAAAATAACTGTGATGCCATTTTGTCCAGATATCGACAATATAATTAATGTCGGGATTTTCCGGAGGAGCTTTGATGTATATTGGTTTGAGTAATGTTTCAACCTGCTCATTGGCTTTATAAGTGAGGATATCCTTCAACTGATTGGGTACCGAAGGCTTTGGCGGTTTCTTCTTAACCTGCATCCAAACCTTGGTTCTGCTCTGTTTTGCCATGCATGCCTCAAATCTCTGAAATAGGTTAAATTGGCGAGACTCAAGCTTGAATGCCAAGTTTGTCATTCACATTTTATTCGGTCAACGCAGAGAAAGTTCGAATTGTAACCCCTCAGTTTACAGCCTCTCCATGGAGCAAAGGGGATTTGATAGGTCAATAGAGTCTTAGACTGGAGACAGACTTTAGCACTAACGTTATGGATCTGGTAATCTTTAGTTTTAGCAGGGTTCAAATAGAACAGGCATTATTTCCGTAGTGGGGTCGCGGGCTAGTAGGTTAAGAGTAGAGGATATCTGGCGCTCAACATCCATTCGTCTTTTTTTGAGTGTGCATGCAACCGTTTGAAGTATGCTTCTCGTTTCGGCCCTAGCGTCGCTGACAGAACCGAAGCTGACTTTGCGGGCTATTACCGATGGTCTTAAGTCGCGTTCCGTAAGGTTGTTATCTGCAGGAATTGCCCTGGTTTCAGACCAATGATAAAGCCGCTGATGGACTCATGGTTTGGCTTTCCGGCCGTGGTTCGCTCTGTTATGGAACATGTCCATGTCATCTGTATGGTTAAGAATACTCCAAAGGCATTCTATGAGCTCGAAGGACAGTCCGTAACACTATCAAAGATCTATCGTATGATCAGGAAACGACGGGGTAAAGCCAGAATTAAGGGATCAATTACAGTTGGGATCGGAGAGAAACATGAGGCCAAGCTGGTTTTTGTCCGCAACCGTAATAATGGCCAAAAATGGCTGGCCATATTATGCACTGATCTTTCCCTGTCCGACACGGATGTAGTGCCTATTTATGGAAAGCGTTGGAGTATAGAGGTGTTTTTCAAGGTTGCCAAGCGCTACCTGAAGCTTGAATCGGAGATCCAGGTTCGAGATTTTGACTCTATTGTGGCCCATTCGTCGATTGTCATGATCCGTTATGCCTTCCTGGCTGTGGAACAAAGATACTCCTCAGACGATAGGACAATAGGGAGCCTTTTTTTGAACACCTCAGAAGAAATCCATGACCTATCTCTGACAGATGTGTTGACCCGGATCCTGTCTTCCGTATGGAATAAGGTACTGGAATTATAATCAAAATCGGAAGAACTGGTTATGGAAATAATTTAAACAACCATGAAAGAGGCTTTAGCCCTCATCAGACCTGGTTTCTTGGCCAAGTGCGAAAGTTGAGTCACTGATAATTATCCGGGCTCTTCGCTTTTTTCCAGAAGGCTTTGTGGGGGGCGACGAGTTCGTCTTCAAGTTCTGGAACCGGGCCTATCACACGGATGGGCTTTTGCCCCGCCTTGAAGAGCGTGCGACACGGTAGGTTCATCGTGGGATTCTCCTTGTTGGAGCCGGTGAGTTTTTTCAAAGTGGCTTCCTCAACACCATAGACCACGTTTCCGATGTTAGCCCAATAGACGTTTGCGGCGCACATGGCGCACGGTTCGAACGTAGTCACCAGAGTACATTTCCACAGATAATCGGGGTTATACTGGGCAAATGCCCGCCGAGAGAGTTCTGTTTCGGCATGCGCTACCGAACTTAGGTTTCCCTGTTTCATCAGAATCCTCTCGCCATCCGGCGCCACAAGCACTGCGCCAAACGGGTGGTGGCCGAATGTCGCTGCTTCCTTAGCAACGTCATTGGCCTTCAGAAGATGTTTCAGTATCTGCTTGGGACTCAGAGGAAAATCCGTGAGATCCGAAGCGGGCCAGTCGGCGGATTCTGTTCTGGAGTCTATCTTATGGGTGTACGTAACATTCCGCTTGTTTGGATTGTCGTCCACTGCCTGACCATATACTGTGCCGTCCTCTAGGAAAAAAACATTTATCGTTATGCAGGCGCCCAGAATATAAAGCAAAGACGTGAACGATATTTTCATTTTGATACTGTTCATTTTAATTTTCTCCTTTCGGTTGTTGTTTCAAGTCCGCCTTTATTGCTGTCTTCATATATTAGATTATAGTGTCTATTAGGCAGATGATTGTACATTTTTTGTGTTGATTCAGTGACTTTCATTTTGACTGATTTTAAAAATCTACTCGGCTATCTAACCAGTTAGTGGCAAGCACAATCTTCATCTTTATGGCTCTTCGCGTAAGTGCGTGTCTGGCATTTTACACTCTCAGCCGATTAATTCATATCTCGTAGTTTGAAGACGGTAGATACGGAGCATAAAAAAGAACTTGTTTCTGAACCCATACGCCTGTCGTTGCAGGGTCTTGATCTTGTTGTTGGTTCCCTCCAGTGGACCGGTTGATATGCGGTGATCATAGTAGGCGATTATCCCTCGACGATGAGTTCGTGCCGTGCTGGCAAAATCTTTGAGCATTTCTATACCAGAGGCCTCGGCCCGGCCGATCCAGTCTTGCAAGTGGTTTTCAGCTGTAGCTTTGTCTGGCTGATACCAAAGAAGTCTCAGGTCTTCCTTAAATTAACAATGGTAGGTCTCATGCCAATGGGAAGACTCATGAATCTCCTGAACACTTTTCCCTTTTTGATGACTCTTCGACTTTAGCATATCGAGCAAGTAAGAGTCGTAGGATCTTGGCCGATTCGGAAGATCGTTCGACCGTTCTCGAAACGAGAATGAACATTATGAATTCCCCGTGCCGTAATTCCAAAACAGTGGTAAAGTATGCTTGTGGGCATGACTTCCTCGCCTTCCTAAATCGTTTTCAAATCCAAGAAGGCAGAAATCATGTCCCTTTTTATTTTTCAACTAAATACGCACTTACGTGATAATCCTTTCTTTTATGGAGATATTTGGATTGTGATGAAAAAATTCTGGTTGGACCGGATGCATAATTCGTAATCATAAAAGACTTGACAATGGTGTTATCAGGTGACACCATAAGACATGAACAGTAAGCAGCGTAAAACACTGAAAGATATTTTTCTGCAGCCTGTCCAATCCGGAATCAGGTGGATGGATATTGAGAGCTTATTAATAGCTCTGGGAGCTACTGTAAGGGAAGCTGAAGGTTCCAGAATAACTGTCATCCTTAATGATGGTTACGCTGTATTTCATAGACCACACCCCAGACCCACAGCGGATAAGGGTTCAGTCAGAAGTGTAAAGCGTTTTTTAACGAATGCGGGAGTTAAACCTGATGAACATTCTTAAATATAAAGACTACGTTGGAGTTTTCGAATTTGACCCTTATATTAAGCTATTTCACGGTGATGTCGTGGGGATTAATGATGTTGTAACTTTTCAGGGTGGGTCAGTGTCTGAACTAGAAGAAGCGCTTAAGGATTCAATAGAAGAATATCTATCACTATGTAAAAGCACTGGAAAGAAACCTGATAAACCTTATTCAGGTGAGATTAAACTCCGGCTAGGTCCAGGTCTTCATCGAGATGTAGCTACAGCAGCCGCAGCGTCAGGACTGAGTCTTAACTCTTGGATGAAAAAAGTTTTAGAACAACAGGTTCATCAAGCTTTGGAACAATGATATAATCCCGAGTGGACCGGATGATT
>CALGLN010000115.1 GCA_937930835.1 uncultured Desulfomonile sp. | reverse complement strand
TAAGCTTTTATTCTGTCGATTAAATTTATTGAATTGGATATAATTCGTTCCGATCTGTTGTTTGCCTTCATCCAGACTTGCGAGGCCTGTCCATGCAATTGCTCATGGTGACGTCAACATTGCTGACCACTTTTCTTGCCATTATTATGGCGTTTTTTTATTTCTCTCATAAGACTTATCCAGGTTTTGGCTATTGGACACTCGGGGGATTTCTTCTAGGAAATACGTATTTGATGCTGGCGCTAAGAGGAATCATTCCGGATGTAATTTCAGTCTTTTTCGTGAACATATCGGTATCACTGGTTGGTCTGTTGTATTTGGATGGGATGAGGCTTTTTCTCAATTACCCTCAAATCTCACGTGCGTTCTATCTGATCCCTGTCGCTTTAGGGATTCACTCTATTTTTTTTGTGTATTTTTTCGACTTTTCCGCGTGGCGCACCTTTTTGATCTCCATGGCATTCGCCATACCTCACGGACTGACTGCCTGGATCGTAATAAGGGAATACCCGAAAACGAAATCAATTTTCTCTTTAATCATCGCCGCCGAGATGTCGACTGCAACGTTATTGATAGCAGTCAGGGGCATTTGGGCCATTACTACATCGGACTTTCGATTTTTGACATATTCTGCTACCGAGGCGGCTTTTTTCATCACCAACATGATTTTTCAGATAGTCATATCCCTGTCGTTCATTATGCTGAACACCGAGAGATTTGCGAGAGATTTAACCTTAGCTCATAATGACCTCAAAACCAATATCGAGGAATTGGAAAAAGCTCTGGATGAAGTCAAGACCTTGAGGGGTATTCTGCCTATTTGTTCGAGCTGCAAGAAAATACGTGATGACAATAATAACTGGGTTCAAATGGAGGTTTATGTGCGTGACCGCACCGAAGCGGATTTCAGTCATGGGATTTGCCCGGATTGTGTGAAAAAGCTTTATCCGAAGTTTGCCGATAAAGTCCTTAGCAAACAATGAGTTCACAAAGCGTCTACTCGGAATAAACTGAAATAATGGTGTCTCAGAATTTCCCGAATAGACGCATTCTTTGGACTCTTATTCCTCCTTGAATTCCTTGATCTTCTTGCTCAGTGTATCTTCGAGCTTTGTGACCTGAGAGCCGGCGTTGTCAAGTTTGGTTCGGGCATCTGACAGTTGCTTTTCATTGGTCGCAAGCGCTGAAACCCATGTGGACCTTAACTCCAGCTCCTTAGGCTGATTGGATGTGAGCGCCTGGAGATTTGAACGGATCCTTGCCTGCTCATCCGATAATCTTTTGGATTGTTGGTTCAAATCATTTATTTCTTTCTGTAAAGACGCTTTCTTAGCCATTATTTCGCCAAGTTCTTTCATAAAAGTCCTGGTGGTCTTTGACAGGCTTGGTTGAGAAACATAAAAGCGGATCTGTTCCTCACTACACTTGGCTAGGTGGACAGTCTCAGAAATGTCCTTTTTCTCCTCCACCATAAAATCAATGGTCTCCGAAGCCTTCAGTGGAATTTCAAAACGATAGTGGTTCCCAACCTCTTTTAAAGGTTTTTCAGGCTTGCTAAGCCTGTAACCGGAATGTTTCGGCTGGTGAAGCCACAATGTGGCAGGCTCTTTACCTCTATTTGTGATTTTCCAGCTATTTGTGAGCGCTTCCACTGAAGTGAGAGTCAGTATTCCATCAACCAGGCGAGCGGTTAAATGTGGTTCACGCTTGGATTTCTCGCTCTTAACAATGTCAACGGTCACATCAGAAGCGTACGGAACAACCTCCTGACTTCCTGGCGCCAGAGTGCTGGTCAGAATACCTTCACCCAATGATGCGCTACCTTCGAAGAATGTTACCGGACCCGCTTCCAAAGTGAGGTTGGAGCTATTCTGCAGGACGAATGCGTTCAGGGGTTTTGGCGAAAAGTCCGCTTTGTAAAAAAGAACCTTTTTCCCGCTGATCTGTTCCGAGAGTATCAGCGCCATTGCGGCCTGACCTTTCGGGATTGAAATCTTTTCTTTCGGCTCGTATGAAAAAAGGTCTCCAACCTTGGATGTAAGAGCCCCGGGAGTTTGGGCAGCGGAGAGAATGTCGGCCATGGATTTGGCCTCTTCTCCATCCTCATCCCCCGACGCCTCTGAAGCCTGTTTGGAAGGCTTCAAGGCCAGCCTGTCG
>CALGLN010000114.1 GCA_937930835.1 uncultured Desulfomonile sp. | reverse complement strand
GAAGGCGGTAGAACCGTAGGCGCCGGCGTTGTCTCTGAGGTTATTGAATAGTCGTGTTAGTAACTTCTTGACGGCCCAGGTCGACAGGGGATCATTATGAGAGATATAATCACGTTGTCTTGCACTGAGTGCAAGCGCAAGAATTATACAACGACAAAGAACAAAAAGAGCACTCCAGATAAATTGCAGTTTAAAAAATACTGCAGCTTTTGTCGGACACACACTCTCCATAAGGAGACAAAATAGAAGTGTGTTTGCTCTATGGTCTAGGCCAGTAGCTCAACGGCTAGAGCACCGGTCTCCAAAACCGGGGGTTGGGGGTTCGAATCCCTTCTGGCCTGCCAATGTTCCTAAAGTCATGAGATTTTTAGTGACCGGAAGATCACCATATGGAAAAAATTAAACTTTACTTTCAACAAGCAATCCAATTCTTCCGGGAAGTTAAGGTCGAGTTGCAAAAAGTTACCTTCCCGACCCGTCAGGAAACTGTTGGCTCAACGATCGTCGTAGTAGTGCTCACGGTGATAATAGCCGTTTATTTGGGATTTAGCGATTGGGCTCTATCCCGAATCGTCAGGGCGCTGCTGCAGGTTTAATTGCGTCACGGAATTTATGGACTGCCAAGGAGACACAACCGTGGCTTTGAGATGGTACGTGGTTCACACATATTCTGGGTATGAAAACAAGGTCAAGGCTGCGCTTGAGGAAAAAGTACGTCAACTAGGGTTGCAGGATCGCATCACAGACGTGCTTATTCCTTCCGAGTCTGTAGTCGAACTTGTCAAGGGAGAGCGCAAGACCTCAAATCGTAAGTTCTTTCCGGGTTACATTCTTGTACGAATGGAGCTGGATGATACCACGTGGCATCATGTAAAAAGTACGCCTAAAGTAACCGGTTTTATCGGTTCTCGAACTGAGCCGGCAGTTATTCCCGATTCCGAAGTCGAAGGCATTAAAACCCAAATGGCCGAGGGCAAAGAGAAACCCAAACCAAAATACTCTTTTGAAAAGGGTGATTCTGTTCGAGTTGTCGATGGGCCTTTCATAAATTTCAACGGCACTGTTGAAGAGGTGAGGCCTGACAAGGGAAAATTGAGAGTTTTGGTCAGCATATTCGGTAGGCCTACTCCGGTTGAGCTAGATTTTATTCAGGTTAGTAAGAACTAATTCCGGCTTTATTGTCGTACAGAGGGAACTATTCCGACACACAGGATGCCGTTGTCCTAGTTGGTTGTCCCGTAGGGAGATCTTTTATGGCTAAAAAAATCACTGCTTACGTTAAACTTCAGATATCCGGAGGCGAAGCCAAGCCCTCCCCCCCTGTTGGACCAGCTTTGGGGCAACATGGCGTAAACATAATGGAATTTTGCAAGTCCTTCAACGCCCAGACTCAAGGACAGCAGGGAGTCATTATTCCTGTCCTGATAACGATCTATTCCGATCGTTCTTTCAGTTTTGTTCTCAAGACTCCTCCCGCTTCATATCTGCTTAAGAAGGCAGCGGGTATCGATAGAGGCTCTTCTGTCCCCAACAGGGATAAAGTGGGTAAGCTTAAAATGAGTCAAATTGAAGAAATTGCCAAAACGAAAATGCCGGATTTGAACGCCAAAGATTTGCCTGGCGCTGTCCGGATTATATCGGGTACGGCTCGCAGCCTCGGGATCGATATCGAATAGAGGACTAAAATGGCAGTTGTAGCGAAAAAAAAGGTTGAAGCAAGATCTAAAATCGATAGGGAAAAAAAATATAATCTTCAGGAAGGTATTGAAACAATCCTGTCTAGCGCTTACGCAAAGTTTGATGAATCTGTTGACGTGGCTATCAAACTTGGAGTCGATCCTAGGCATGCCGATCAAATGGTTCGCGGCACGTGCATTCTGCCTCACGGAACGGGAAAAAGCGTAAGGGTTCTTGTATTTGCCAAAGGTGAAAAAGAGAAGGAAGCTCTGGATGCCGGGGCTGATCATGTTGGTGGAGATGAGTTAGCCAAACAAATTCAGGATGGTTGGCTCGATTTTGACAAGGCCGTAGCGACTCCGGACATGATGGGGGTCGTTGGTAAGCTTGGAAAAATTTTAGGACCTAGAGGCATGATGCCCAACCCAAAAGTCGGAACTGTAACTTTTGACATTGCCAAGGCAGTGAGTGAACTCAAGGGTGGCAAGGTCGAATTTAGGGTCGAAAAAGCTGGGATAGTCCATTGTCCGGTCGGGAGAGTGTCTTTTGGATCTGAGAAGCTTTCGGAAAACATCAGAGCGCTTTTGGAAAGTATTATTCGATTGAAACCCTCAGCGTCAAAGGGGGTCTATTTGAAAGGAATGTCTTTATCAACAACCATGGGGCCAGGTCTCAGACTTGACGCTCAAGAATTGAGAAATCTGGCAAAATAATCAATCAATGATCGATTTTATGGAGCCTTTGTTGATCGATTTTTAAAACTGTTTGGAATTCGAGCCGTGTCGAAAACAGCGGGCGCGCTTAAGGGCGCTTAATTGAGGCCAGCCTAGACAGGCGTTTTTGGGGTTTATTTTAACTGCCCTTATTCCCTCGATTCGCTGTTTTCTCCGGACAGAAAGGGGAAATCCTAAGCTTGAAAAGAGAAGACAAAGAGAAACAGGTTGCTTGGCTTCGTGAGCAATTTCAGGGTGTGCGAGCGCTTTTTCTCACTGATTTTCAAGGCCTCACTGTTGCTGAGATGAATGATCTGAGAAGTCAGCTCCGAGCACGTGGAGTGAGCTTCAAGGTCATGAAAAACACTTTGGTTCGCCTTGCTTACAAGGATACTGGAGTGGAAGTCATTGGAGAGGATCTTGTTGGCCCTAGAGCCGCAGCATGGACCAATTCAGATGACAATGTTCCAGCAATGGCCAAGGTTTTGGTGGACTTTGCCAAAGGCCATCCAAACATGGGGCTGGTACGAGGCGCATTGCACGGGAAAATTGTTGAGCCTGGTGATCTTGAAACACTGTCCAAATTGCCTTCTAGAGAGGAATTACTAGCCAAGTTACTTGGAACGATGAAAGCGCCTGTTGGAGCTTTTGTCAACACATTGGCTGCAGTGCCTAGATCATTACTCAACGTTTTCAAGGCTATCGAAGAAAAAAAAGGCGAAACAGGTGAAGCATCAGCTTCATAAGTCTCGCTGATCAAGTTCTAAAGGAAAAGAATCAAGCGAATCTTGGAGGATATTATGGCAGAAGTAACCAAAGAGGATGTAAAAGAATTCATCCGTAACATGTCAGTCTTGGAGCTGAGCAAATTAGTTAAAGAACTGGAAGAAGAGTTCGGGGTATCTGCAGCGGCGCCCGTGGCTATGGCGGCTTTTGGAGCGGCTACAGCCGGTGGAGAAGCAGCCCCGGTTGAGGAAAAAACCGAATTCGACGTGATCTTGAAAGAATTTGGTGACAAAAAGATCCAGGTAATAAAGGTGGTTCGATCACTAACTGACTTGGGTCTGAAAGAAGCCAAGGATCTGGTGGAAGGAGTGCCCAAAGCCGTTAAGGAAGCAGTCTCTAAAGAAGACGCTGAAAAGGCCAAGGCAGCCCTCGAAGAGGTCGGCGCCGTAGTTGAGATCGTCTGAACTCTTTAGAAAATAGAAAAGTTTCAGCTTGGGCCGCAAGGCCGCGTTTTGGCGCGGTCTTGCGCGTCCCTGCGATTACATTTGCCTACCACCGTTCCTTCCATTTTTCATGATCGCTAAAATCAGAGGGAGAAAATGAGTCCATTTTCCGTGCACTCTCAGAGGCTCAGGAAGAATTTTGCACGTATTCCGCAAATTGCAGGTATTCCAAAATTAATTGAAATTCAGAGTCAGTCTTATGAACGTTTTCTTCAGATGGACACTCCTCCAGAAGAAAGAAAAGATACTGGCCTTGAGGCCGTCTTCAGGTCGGTATTTCCCATCAAGGACTTTACTGACACAGCGTCTCTAGAATTTATCAGGTACTCTCTTGGTGAAGAGAAATATACTGTTGAAGAGTGTCTTCAAAAAGGCGTTACCTATTCGGTTCCACTGAAAATTACCGTTCAGTTAATAGTATGGGATGTGGATCCGGAAACCAATTCCCGGACAATCAGGGATGTCAAAGAACAGGAAGTGTTTTTTGGTGACATTCCAGTCATGACCAAAAATGGAACGTTTATTATCAATGGAACAGAACGGGTAATTGTCTCACAGTTACACAGATCTCCCGGTATTTTCTTTGATCACGACAAAGGCAAAACCCACGCTAGTGGTAAGTTGCTATATTCAGCCAGGATTATTCCACTGAGAGGCTCGTGGATAGATTTTGAGTTTGATCTCAAGGATCGGCTCTACGTACGAATCGACAGAAGGCGCAAGCTTCCTGTCACTGTGCTATTGAAAGCTCTAGGGTGTTCTAGTGAACAAATATTAAATTATTTTTACAACAAACAAACCATTATGATCACCGAGAAAGGTCTGAAGAGAAAGGTTGATCTCAAGTTACTCGTTGGAACTCAGGCGCCCACGGATGTTCTGATAAAAGATAGTGAGGATGTTCTTGTAAAGAAAAACAAGAAAATTACCCGCGCCGCCCTCAAAAGACTCGGAGATCGACAGATAGCGCCTCTTTCGATGGAAAAAGAAGAACTCGCTGGCAAGGTTTTGGCTTGCGACATTATCGATGAGCAAACTGGCGAAGTTCTGGCATTGTGCAACAAAGAAATTTCTTTAGATGAAGTAGAGGGTTTTATAGAAACTCTCAGGGCGCATAATATTTTTAGCTTTGAAGCGCTTTTCATAGAAGAGAGAATAGCGTCTTCATCCTTACGTGACACTCTGTTGGAAGATAAAATTGATGATCGTCCAAATAAATGGATCGAGGATTATCGCAAGCAGTTTCCCGAAGATGAGATATCGAACGAAACGTTAAATGCTCAATTAGAAATTTATAGAAGATTGCGTCCTTCAAATCCTCCTACTGGAGAAATTGCCAAAAATTTCTTCAATAATCTCTTTTTCAAGATAGAGTACTATGACCTTTCCCGAGTTGGTCGTCTAAAGTTAAATCGCAAGCTTGGTATATCCGAGGATGAGGCTCCTCTTCATTTGAGGATCTTGAGACCTGAAGACATCATGTTAGCGGTCAAATACCTTCTAGAATTGAAGGAAGGTAAACCAAATCATGACATAGACGATATTGATAACATGGGTAATAGGAGAGTAAGGTCCGTCGGTGAACTCCTTGAAAACCAATATCGAATCGGTTTGGTCCGCATGGAGAGAGCTATTAAAGAGAGAATGAGCCTCCAGGACGTGGAAACATTAATGCCTCATGATCTAGTAAACTCCAAACCAGTTACCGCAGTGGTCAAAGAGTTTTTCGGATCATCTCAGTTGTCTCAGTTTATGGATCAGACCAACCCACTTAGTGAAATCACACATAAGAGAAGGCTTTCCGCTCTTGGTCCAGGCGGACTTACCAGAGAGAGAGCTGGATTTGAAGTCCGAGATGTTCATCCGACACACTATGGCAGAATTTGCCCCATTGAAACACCTGAAGGTCCAAATATTGGACTTATCGTTTCACTTTCTACATACGCGCGAGTCAACGAGTTCGGCTTCATAGAGACGCCATATAGACCTGTTCAAGATGGGGTTGTGGGGAAGGAAATAAAATTCCTGACGGCTCTGGATGAAGAGCATTATGTAAAGGTTCAGGCCGATGCTGAACTCGATGAAAACGGTAGATTGACTGAGGAGCTTGTTTCGGTTCGAAAACAAGACGGTGAGTTCGCCATGACACACAGCTCTGAAGCTAATTTTATGGACGTGTCACCCAATCAGTTGGTTTCTGTCGCTGCTTCTTTAATTCCTTTCCTAGAAAATGACGATGCGAACCGTGCTCTTATGGGTTCCAACATGCAGCGCCAGGCGGTGCCCCTATTGACAACCCAAGCGCCTCTGGTTGGAACAGGTATGGAACAAGTTGTAGCTATTGATTCAGGGGTCACCGTTCTGGCTAAAAGAGACGGAATTGTAGACTCTGTAGACGCTACAAGAGTCGTTGTCAAGGCCACGGAATTTGCGGAAGGGGATCTTGACCCGGGTGTCGACATTTACAACCTGATCAAGTACCAGAGATCGAACCAAAACACCTGTATTAATCAGCGTCCTATTGTCAAGAAGGGAGACAAAGTAGTAGCAGGACAGGTTATTGCTGACGGACCAGCCACAGACAAGGGTGAATTGGCGTTAGGAAGAAATGTGCTCGTAGCCTTCATGGCATGGGGTGGCTATAACTACGAAGACTCGATCCTAGTCAGTGAGAAAATTGTCAAACAGGACATTTTTACTTCTATTCACATAGAAGAATTTGAGGTCATGGCTAGGGACACCAAGCTTGGCAAAGAAGAAATCACTCGAGACATTCCAAATGTTGGAGAAGAGGGCCTAAGGAACCTAGACGAGGCCGGTATAATTCGGATAGGAGCCGAGGTCAAGCCTGGCGACATTCTTGTAGGCAAAATCACCCCCAAGGGAGAGAATCAACTGAGTCCCGAAGAAAAACTTTTGAGGGCGATCTTTGGGGAAAAAGCCGGCGACGTCAGGGATTCGTCTCTCAGGGTTCCTCCTGGTGTAGAAGGCACTATCATCGATGCTCGAATTTTTTCTCGAAAAGGCACAGACAAAGACAGTCGCACCATTTCAATAGAAAATGAAGAAATTGCAAAATTGACAAAAGATAAAGATGATGAATTAAGAATTGTTGAAGAGGGGGCTCGGGAGAGAATTAGGCACATGCTTGTTGGCAAGGAAGTTGCCGCCAATTTGGTCAATCCAGAAACCAATGAGGTTTATATTAAAAAGAAGGAAATTGTCACTGACGCTTTAATGGATACCGTCCAACTTGAAGCTCTCAGGAATATTTCTTTAACAAGTTCTGAATCGGCTACTGAGGATGAGGTAGTTCGGATACTTGAAAGACTTAGTGATCAGAAACATTTTTGGAAGATGCACTTTGACGAAAAAATAAGCCGGCTTAAAAAGGGAGATGAACTCCCTCCAGGAGTGATCAAGCTTGTCAAAGTATATATTGCCATAAAGCGTAAACTTTCTGTTGGGGACAAAATGGCAGGGCGTCATGGAAACAAGGGCGTCTTATCAAGAATTCTTCCCGAAGAAGACATGCCATATTTTGAGGATGGAACCCCTGTCGAGATAGTTCTCAATCCCCTAGGTGTTCCCTCTCGAATGAACGTGGGGCAGATACTTGAAACACACTTGGGATGGGCTGCCAGGGGTTTGGGCGAGTCCCTGAATAAGATGTTGGAAGAGAACTTCTCCACTGAAAAATTGCGTCAACGTTTGCTCTCAATTTTTGATTGCAAGGAGCCTGAGAGAAGATCAAAAATCCGATCAATCATTAATGAAATGGATGAAAATCAAATTAGAAAATTTTGCATGGAGCTTTCCCAAGGTGTTCCAATAGCTACTCCGGTTTTCGATGGCGCTAGGGAAAACGAAATCAAAGATCTTCTCAACAGCGCTGGATTCCCCAGCACAGGCCAAACAAGTCTGTACGATGGTCGCTCAGGAGAGCCGTTCGATACTAAAGTGACTGTAGGCATAATTTACATGCTCAAACTTCATCACCTGGTAGATGATAAAATTCATGCCAGGGCCATTGGCCCATACTCTCTTGTTACTCAGCAGCCATTGGGTGGTAAAGCTCAATTCGGCGGACAGCGTTTAGGAGAAATGGAAGTCTGGGCTATGGAATCTTATGGAGCAGCCTACTCTCTCCAGGAATTTCTGACAGTAAAATCAGACGATGTGACCGGCCGTACCAGAATGTATGAAAGTATCGTAAAAGGGACCAACGTATTAGAACCCGGATTGCCAGAATCATTTAATGTTTTGGTAAAGGAAATCAAATCGCTTGGTTTGGAAGTAGAGCTATTGGAGAGTGAACCTTCAACGGCCGTTCATTAAAATTTCTGTCTTTGCTTGAATCAAGTCAGAGTCAGTATTTGACTATAATGTGGTCTGGAACATGTTTCTTGTACCGGAAATCCCTCGGACGGACAAATGATAACCGTCAACCCCTACATTAGGAGGGAAATATGGAAGAAGTTTATTACAGTTTTTTTGAAAAACCTAAAGATCCTCTAAATTTTAATGCTGTTAAGATATCACTGGCCTCTCCTGAAAAAATTCGATCGTGGTCCCATGGAGAGGTAAAAAAACCCGAGACTATCAATTACAGGACTTTTAAGCCTGAACGTGATGGACTTTTTTGTGCCAAGATTTTTGGTCCGGTGAAAGACTTCGAGTGTAATTGCGGAAAATACAAAAGAATGAAGCACCGTGGAACAATTTGCGAAAAGTGCGGTGTAGAGGTAATCCAATCCAAGGTTCGGCGAGAAAGAATGGGACATATTGAACTCGCCACTCCGGTAGCGCATATCTGGTTTCTAAAAAGCCTTCCGAGCAGAATTGGCACTTTGGTTGATTTGACTCTCAAGGAAGTTGAACGGGTTCTCTATTTCGAGTCTTTCTTGGTGATTTCAAAAGGTAACACCGACCTGGAACCTGGCACACTGATTAACGAGGAAAAGCATCGTCAGATCCTTGATGAATATGGCTCGGACATTGGCGATTTCGAAGCTTTGATGGGTGGAGAAGCAGTCCGCGTCACGCTTGAAAGACTGGATTTAGTTTCAGAAAGCGTAAGACTCAGAGAAGAAATGAAAGACTCAGCTTCAGAAGCAAAGAGAAAAAAACTTGCCAAGAGATTAAGAGTTCTAGAATCACTCAAAGGAATTGAGCCGGACATTTTAGTTAAAGAGCTGACTTCCATTTATGAGGAATTCGATCCGGATGGAGAAAAAGGCAGATTTTTGTTCGAACTGCTTCAGACTGCCCGAGAGCTACAAGTCAAATGGCATGAAACTGAAAGCTGGGAAATAAGAAAACAATTGGCTTTCGTTGAAATCAATAACATCATTGAAAGACTTACGCGATCCAGAGTTGTTGCTCCTGATCACCTTGGTAAGTTTAGACAGTGGCAAAATCCTGCTTGGATGATTCTGACAACCGTCCCTGTTATTCCCCCAGATCTGAGACCACTTGTGCCGTTGGATGGAGGCCGTTTTGCGACCTCAGATCTTAATGATCTATACAGACGAGTAATCAACAGGAACAACCGACTGAAACGTCTTAAGGAACTCAACGCTCCTGAGATAATACTTCGCAATGAAAAGCGGATGCTTCAGGAGGCCGTGGATGTCCTTTTCGACAATGGCCGTCGGGGAAGGGTTATAACCGGACCAAACAAACGGCCCCTAAAATCCTTGTCAGACATGCTTAAAGGCAAACAAGGTCGTTTCCGTCAAAACCTCTTGGGAAAACGAGTTGACTATTCGGGACGATCGGTAATCGTGGTGGGACCCGACCTTAGGCTTCATCAATGTGGCCTTCCCAAAAGAATGGCTCTCGAACTATTCAAACCCTTTATTTATAACAAACTCGAAGAGCGTGGTTACGTCACCACCATTAAGAGCGCCAAGAAACTGGTCGAGAAAGAAACACCGGAAGTTTGGGATATCTTGGAGGATGTAGTCAAGGAATATCCCGTGCTTCTCAACAGAGCTCCCACATTACATAGGCTAGGGATCCAAGCTTTTGAGCCTATCCTGGTCGAAGGAAAAGCAATCCAGCTTCACCCATTAGTTTGCACGGCCTTTAACGCTGACTTCGATGGCGACCAAATGGCCGTTCACATCCCGCTTTCTATAGAAGCTCAAGTAGAAGCTCGTGTTCTTATGATGAGCACAAATAACATTTTATCTCCTGCTCACGGCAAACCAATTATTGTCCCCACTCAGGATATTGTTCTCGGCCTTTACTATCTGACTCGAGAAACAGTGGATCCTGAACTTGATAAGGAACCGAGAAAGTTTTCGGACGCTTCTGAAGTTCGCGTGGCATATGATTCTGGAGTTGTCGACTTGCACGAGCGGATATTGCTTAAAGAAAACAATGATCTAATAGCTACGACAGTAGGTAGGATTATTCTTCGAGAAATAGTTCCCGAAGAGATACCGTTTTCTTCGATTAATAAAGTAATGAAGAAAAAGGAATTGGCTAATCTGATTGACGAAGCCTACAGAAAATGTGGTGACAAGAAAACCGTAATCCTTGCTGATCAGCTCAAGGATCTCGGCTATCAATTCGCCACAAAAGCTGGAATTTCGATTTGTGTCGATGACATGACAATTCCTGATTCCAAGAAGGAAATTATAGATAAAGCTCGAAGTGAAGTATTGGAGATTCAGAACCAGTACAAAGAGGGATTGATTACAGATGGAGAGCGTTACAACAAAGTAATCGATATCTGGGCACGGGCTAATGAAGACATCTCCGAAAGGATGATGAGTGGTCTGAGGTCCATGACGATAAGACTTGATGATGGCTCTGAAAAGAAAGTCGAAAGCTTCAACCCGATCTACATGATGGCAGACTCCGGAGCAAGAGGAAGCACACAGCAGATCAGACAGCTTGCCGGTATGCGTGGACTGATGGCCAAACCCACCGGAGAAATTATTGAAACACCAATAGAAGCTAACTTCAGAGAGGGGCTCACTGTTTTACAGTACTTCATCTCAACTCACGGCGCACGCAAAGGCTTGGCCGATACTGCTTTAAAGACAGCCAACTCAGGTTATCTAACGCGCCGATTGGTTGACGTTGCGCAGGACGCGATAATACATGACAGAGATTGTGGCACCCTGGATGGCATAGACATGGCCTCACTGGAAGAAGGCGGCGAGATAATTGAACATGTGGCCGACCGTATTCTCGGTCGAGTCGCCTTGGAAGATATCGAGCATCCTTATACGGGCGAGATCATAGTAAAAGCCAACGAAGAAATACAGGAAGAACACAAAGAGAAAATACAGGATTCCGGAATTGATCGTGTCAAAATACGTTCAGTTCTTACCTGCCAGGCTAAAAGAGGAGTATGTAGTCTTTGCTATGGAAGAGATCTGGCTCATGGGAAAATGGTCAACATTGGGGAAGCTGTTGGAATAATTGCAGCTCAGTCTATTGGTGAGCCCGGAACCCAGTTGACCATGCGAACTTTTCACATAGGAGGCACCGCTTCACTAAAGAGAAACATCATTTCCTCCAGGAAGAAGGGGCAAGTGATGATTCTCAAAGAAAAGGAAAAAATTAAAGCGGTTGTAGTTTATGAGGATTTTTCCATACCAAAAGACGAAGTAGAAAAATGGCTGGTTGAAGACGGCCAAACATTGAGAGAATATTCTCACTTGTATGAAGGTCCTTACCACAAAGCAACAGAAGCTGAAATAACAGGAGGCAAGATCTGGATTTCCTCAGATAAAAAATCTTTTAGTCTCCAAGATGAAGATGGCGCCAAATATAAGTTCCAGATTCCTGAAAATACACGTTTTGTTGTTAGAAATGATAGTCAGTTACTACCTCAATCTTTCATTTTTGACAACATTGATGGACCATCTCGAATTTCCGAGGCTGAGCGAAGAGGTGGCATTTTCCAAATTCGAGGAGAACAAGATAATAGAATATTGTTCAGACTTTACGAACGTTATCCCGTAATGGACTACATGAATGTCAAAGTTCAGGATGGAGACAAGATCGAATCGGAGGGTCAGGTTCTCCTAGAATGGTTAGGATCAAGTTCGTCGCAGTTGTTTGCACGAAATGAAGGACGTATTAAGTTCATTGATCTTAAAACTGTCGTGAATCGTGATGGTGAACTTGTGGTCATGAATCGTAACGGGTCTTTAGCAGTTTTGGATGAAAAGGGTCAGAAACGAGAGAGAAACAAGGTCATTTATGGAGCGAAGCTCCGCGTATCAGACAATGAGCCAGTGAACAGGGAAACTCTTCTCGCTGAATGGGATCCATACACTATTCCCATCATCACTGAGGTATCCGGCATCATCAAGTATGGGGACATCATCGAAGGTGTAACCATGAACGAGCAGGTTGATGAAGTCACAGGCTTGTCCAGAAAGGTTGTCGTCGAATACAAGGACAAGGACTCTGAAATCAGACCTCGAGTATCTATTAAAGATGAACGTGGACGAACAATCAAAATCGGTGATTCAGAGGCACGCTACCTACTTCCTGTTGGCGCAAACATCATGGTCAAGGAGGGCGAACAGGTTCACGCTGGTGATGTTATCGCCAAAATACCTAGAGAGACAACCAAGACAAAAGATATTACTGGCGGCTTGCCTCGAGTCGCTGAACTGTTTGAAGCAAGAAAACCCAAAGAATTCGCCATCATCTCGGAAATAGAAGGTCAGGTCGAATTTGGGAAAGATACCAAGGGTAAACGTAAGGTCGTCGTAAAACCAGATATAGGCGAAAGTAGAGAATATTTGATTCCAAAGGGCAAACACATCTCTGTTCACGCTGGTGATTGGGTTGACGCTGGCGACGCCCTCATGGAGGG
This sequence comes from uncultured Desulfomonile sp., assembly GCA_937930835.1. GTDB lineage: Bacteria > Desulfobacterota > Desulfomonilia > Desulfomonilales > Desulfomonilaceae > CAITZA01. Next base: position 4,074 of record CALGLN010000114.1, on the reverse strand, counting down.
TTCCACAAATCCCCACGACCTACTTGGCATTAAGGGCGAAAAAGACCTAGCCAAATATTTAGTCGACCAAGTCCAGGAAGTCTATAGATTACAGGGTGTTAAAATCAACGACAAACATATAGAAGTTATCGTCAGGCAAATGCTAAGAAGAGTTCGTGTTAAAGAGGTGGGTGACACTGATTTCCTGGTGGGCGAACAAATCGAGCGTCAGGTTTTTCAAGAAGAAAACCAGAGAGTGATTCAAGCCGGAGGTGTTCCTGCTGTTGCTGAACCCCTTTTACTTGGTATTACAAAGGCGTCTCTTTCAACAGACTCTTTTATCAGCGCAGCCAGTTTTCAGGAAACTACTAAAGTCTTGACCGAGGCTTCAATATCAGGGAAAATAGACTATCTCAGAGGCCTGAAAGAAAACGTAATCATGGGCCGCCTAATACCTGCTGGCACTGGCTTGGCTCAGTACAAAAACCTAAGACTCAAATATGATGAGTCTAGTTCGGATGTTGATCAACATGTTGGTGAAAAACGAGCTGCTGAAGAAAAAAAACAATTGACCGCGTAAAAATAAATTATCCCCTACGCGCCGGCGGAATGAATCAGCTTCTCTTTGGACTTTTTCTGAAATAAGTTGGCAGGAGCGCTCAGGAAAAATTTAAATCGCCAATTATCATTATTGGCTTGAATTAGGTATATTAAAGTCCGTTACACGTTCAGGCTGAGCTATTAAGCTTAGCCTGATTTATTAATAAATGTATTGACAAATACATATCGCTTTGCTCATAATAGCAAGATACAATTTTGGAGGTAATGGCGTATGCCGACAATTAATCAACTGGTCAGAAAAGGTAGAACACAGCCGAGACGTAAAACTTCGGCCCCAGCTCTGACCGAGTGTCCGCAACGCCGAGGGGTTTGTGTGAGGGTTTACACGACTACTCCCAAGAAGCCGAACTCAGCTCTCAGAAAAGTTGCTAGAGTACGTCTTACCAATGGTTATGAAGTCACCTCTTACATTCCCGGGATTGGCCATAACTTGCAGGAACACTCCGTCGTCCTAATCAGAGGTGGTAGAGTAAAAGACTTACCCGGTGTCCGCTATCATATCATTAGAGGCGCTCAGGATGCTTACGGGGTTACCGACAGAAAACAAGGCCGATCCAAATACGGCACCAAAAGGCCAAAATAATCCTCGTCGCTAAACAGCTTACGCTTGTTGATAAGAAGTGTTGCGGTTAAGCAGTTCGATTTGAACCAATAAACAAGAACTGAGGATTACACATACGGGTCCGGATAAACCGTCTTTTGAGGCGGGGAAGGTTTAGAAGGGAATTTAAAAAGAAGGTTCATGCGATTTAAACATCGCGGCCTTCTGAACCTATCCAATCTGGAAGCTGCCCGTCTCAGCTTGTTCTAAAATCCGTCTTAATGGCGGGCTTGAAACAGTCTTGGAGTAGACCGAATGCCTAGAAAAGGTAAAGTGCCCAAAAGAGATATTCTTCCTGATCCCAAGTATCACAGTAAACTTGTGTCGAAGTTTGTTCATGGGATCATGTGGGAAGGCAAGAAATCTATAGCAGAGACTATTCTCTATGACGCTCTGGACATCGTTGGAAAGAAATTGAACGAAGAACCTCTAAAGATTTTTGAACGGGCGGTTGAGAACGTAAAGCCCGTTCTTGAGGTTAGGTCTAGGCGTGTTGGTGGAAGCACTTACCAGGTGCCAGTAGAAATCCGTCCCGAAAGACGACAAGCACTGGCAATTAGATGGATTATTCAATATGCAAGGTCTCGTTCTGAAAAGAGCATGAAGGAAAAACTCGCAGCAGAATTTTTGGACGCAGCCTCGAACAGAGGTAGCTCTGTGAAGAAACGTGAAGATACCCATAAGATGGCTGAAGCAAATAAGGCCTTCGCTCATTATCGGTGGTAGTAGACTATAAGAGCTGAATATTATGATGGTCGACTCATTATCAAAAACCCGCAATATTGGAATAATGGCGCATATAGATGCGGGAAAAACTACTACAACCGAACGTGTTTTGTATTACACAGGGGTTTCTCACCGAATCGGTGAAGTTCATGATGGGGCTGCTATCATGGATTGGATGGAGCAAGAGCAGGAGCGTGGCATTACTATCACGTCTGCCGCTACCGCCTGCCAGTGGCGTAATCATAAAATCAACATTATCGACACCCCAGGACATGTTGACTTCACCATCGAGGTGGAAAGATCTTTGAGGGTGTTGGACGGAGCCGTGGCGATCTTCTGCGCTGTCGGAGGAGTTGAGCCTCAGTCCGAAACAGTATGGAAACAGGCTGATCGGTATCAAATACCCAGAGTAGCCTTCATCAATAAGATGGATCGATCAGGAGCTGATCATCTTCGCGTTTTGGATATGATGAGAACAAGATTGCAGACAAATCCCCTATTACTTCAGATGCCTTTGGGCGCTGAAGATAAGTTTAAAGGGGCTATTAATCTCCTAGACGAAAAGGCTGTGATCTACGACGAAGCGTCAATGGGAATGAAATTTTCTGTGGTCGATATTCCTGATCAGTACAAAGACCAGGCGCAAGAAGCTCGACAGGCGCTAATTGAAGCCATCTGCGAACTAGATGATTCCCTTTTGGAACGTTACTTGGAGGGAGATACCGACATACCTATCGAAGCCCTCTATAGAACTATACGACAGGCTACCATCGACCTGAAAATTACCCCTGTCCTGGTTGGGTCGGCATTTAAGAATAAGGGTATCCAACAATTGCTGGACGCTGTAGTTGATTTTCTACCCTCGCCTCTAGATATTCCACCCGTTGAAGGTAAAGACCATAGAGGTCAGCCGGTGACAAGGGATATAGACGGTCCCTTATCAGCCTTGGCCTTCAAAGTCATGAATGACCCTTATACGGGTAATCTCACATTCATAAGGATTTATTCAGGAAAGCTGACCGCAGGTTCTACTGTTTATAATGTAAATGCCGAAAAGAAAGAGAGAATTGGTCGACTTGTAAAAATGCACGCCAGTCAGAGAGAAGAAATAAAAGAGGCATCTGCCGGTGATATCATTGCTGCCGTCGGGATTAAGCACACCAAGACTGGCGATACTTTGGCGGACGAAGATCACCCGATTCTTCTCGAATCCATGGAATTTCCCGAACCAGTCATATCACTTTCGATCGCTCCAAAATCAAGGGACGAAATCGACAAGATGTCTCGTGCATTTTCAAGACTGCTACGGGAAGACCCATCTCTTCGAGTCAAAACCGATCGCGAGACAGGTCAGACAATACTATCCGGAATGGGAGAGCTTCATTTAGAGATCATAGTTGACAGATTGTTGAGGGAATTTCAGGTCGAAGCTATTGTAGGTGAGCCACAAGTAGCGTTTAGAGAAACCTTGACGAAATCTGTTCAAATTCATCACCGCCACGTGAAACAGACCGGTGGTAAGGGTCAGTTCGCCGAAGTAGTAATTGATGTGCAGCCTTTGGGACGAGGTGGTGGTTTTGAATTTGTCGACAAGATTACTGGTGGAGCCATACCTAAGGAGTTTATAAAACCAGTAGAAGATGGAATAGTCTGGGCGATGGAGTCCGGAGTGCTTTCGGGCTTCCCAGTTGTCGATGTTCGTGTTTCCTTAGTCGATGGCAAGTATCACGAAGTGGATTCCTCGGAAATGGCTTTCAAAATGGCCGGTTTCATGGCTTTCAAGGAAGCTTGTAAGAAAGGTCAGGTAATACTGCTTGAGCCTATAATGGACGTAGAGGTGGTTGCGCCTGGCGAGTTCCTCGGAGATACGCTTGGAGACCTCACTGCTCGCCGAGGGAAAATCTTAGGTATGGAAAGTAGATCGGGGATTCAAACGGTCGGTGTCAGAGTGCCACTCGCCAGGATGTTCGGTTATGCTACGGATTTAAGAAGCTTGACTCAAGGCAGGGCCACTTTTACCATGCGATTTTCACACTATGAACCGGCGCCACAATCCGTAACGGAGAAGGTCGTCGCAGAATTTAAGCAATCTGGAGGAGCCCATGGGCAAGGCGAAATTTGAGCGTACGAAGCCACACGTGAACATA
>CALGLN010000113.1 GCA_937930835.1 uncultured Desulfomonile sp. | reverse complement strand
TGTGAATGGCTGTGCGAATGATCATGGCAGCATTCATGAGCGCCTTCGTGGCAGTGAGTATGGCTGTGGGTATGTCCATGAGCATGCGAGTGCTCAGAACATCCACAGCCTGAACTTGTAGATAGGCTCGGAGAAACTGCGGCCAACTGATCCAACGCCTTACGAAATTCGTCGTTCGCCCTGTCTATGTATTCCGCGGCGTTTCGTATTTTGTCAGCTATCTGCTGGAGGCCGATCGCATCAAGAGAATTAGAAACCTCAAGGTAACCTTTCAAATGATCATAGTTATGGTTAATCCAATGCTCCAGACGAATTCTCGCTTTTTGAGCTTCATCCATTTTGGGAAACCCCCTACACAATATTTTTCTCTAACTGGCCAAAGTTTAAATTAATTGTCAGGCGCCCTTAAACATCTTTTGGTAGACAAGCTCAAAAAAATTGCAGAGAAGAACCTTGCCTGCAGGCGACCCTACACCATTTTCCACTATGTGATCCCAGCCTCGCTCTGGATGGAATGCCATCCCATACACTGTCGAATCCGGTATCGTTATTAACTGTATCTCAGACAGGTCACTTCTTGCAAGATTCACAAAACCATGTGGAGTATTTTTAACCTCTTCCGTATGACTTTCGATAACTTGAAATTTTCCGGAATGATGCGCCATCCCACTAAAAATCGGATCTTCCCTCAGAACATGTAGAGTCGTCATCCCACGTTCGGCTAACGCCGATTCAGGATATTTCTCAGGGCTCTTGCCTATCAGGCAAGGATCGATGAAATCGACTCTAGCCCCAAAACTCATCGCCAAAAACTGATGTCCTCCGCAAATCCCCAATACAGGAACTCCGGAATCCCTTATGGTCTTTACGAGAAATCCGCGAAATACCTCAAGCTGTGCCCCCGAGCCTCCTGTATAGGACCTCCAGGGTGTCCCCTGAGGACTCAGTATAATGAAATGGTACTCCTTGAGGTGTCTCTCCACACGATCAATTTCGGAGAAATGCTGATGCTCCAGCGCGATTGACAAAACCGTCCCGTCAGATGCGCGCAAATCCAGTTTTTCACAAATATTAGTCTTGAGTTCTTGAAACCGGGAAGTGTCTGGTGGGCCTAACTCCAAGTCGATCAAAAGACCCCTCAGAGTTACGGCTTCTTCATGAGGTGAAATCGAAATCACAATTGGCGTATTCCATCACAAAGTCTCAAACACGCTTATCAATTAAGATGCAGCCTGATCATAGCGAGACTTCAAAAGCAGGCGCTTTCTAATTATAACCCCAACTACCATACGGCGCTCCCCAAACGGGATAAGGACGTCTCAGAATAACCTTGTAAGTATCGCCATCTATTGCCCTGAACATTCCCTGGATTGACCAGTCAGGATAAAGAAATCCTTCAAATGTATGCCCGTCCTTACTGCCAAATATGTAGTTACCTCGAATTTTTCCCTGAATGGAGAATTTGGCGCGACCGAAAAAATTGCCGCCCTCCACTACGCCGGTTATGTCCTCTCCATTTTGATGGGTTATATTAACGCTACCCTCTGCTCCAAATATGCTGCCCTTGGCGTTTCCAACCCATAAGCCCCGAATGTCCGACGCCAATGCTGAGCCGCACGAAACTCCAATGATCACCATACAAATAAATATGTAATACAATTTGTTCATCTTAATAGACCCTTGGCCCCATAATATAACATAAAGTTTCTAAAAAGTGTAGCTGCAACATTGGCCATCAAAACCGATCACCTCAATTGCAACTATTGGTCAAATCGTTAACCGACTCCAACCAATTGCATAATCATCCTGGGCTTAAAAAACCATATGTCCTTGACACATTCGATTGGCTATGTCAAAAATGACATAGGCTATGGGAGTTCGAAATCCCTCCGCCTTTCAATAACTTTCGCGACTGAAGTCTTTGGGGGAGCAATGGATTACAGATTCGTCAGAACCACATGTCCATATTGTGGATGTGGCTGTGAGATGCTCTTAGAAGTTGAAAACGGTAAACTCGTAGGCACATATCCGTCGAAAACGAGCCGTATGAACAATGGCAAACTCTGTATAAAGGGTTGGAACGCCCATGAATTTGTTCATAGCCCCGACCGTTTGACAAAACCCCTCATACGAAAGAATGGTACACTACAGGAGGTTTCCTGGGACGAGGCTTTTGACTTCACGGCGTCCAGATTGGCTGAGATCAGAGACAATCACGGGCCTGACAGCTTATCTTTCCTCACTTCAGCGCGTTGCACGAATGAAGAGAGTTATTTGATGCAAAAGCTCTGCAGAGCGGGTTTCGGAGTAAATCACGTAGACCACTGCGCCCGGCTCTGACACGCTCCAACGGTGGCAGGTCTTGCCGCCGCTTTCGGAAGTGGAGCCATGACAAATTCGATCCCGGAAATCGAGGACGCTGACTGCATATTCCTGATCGGTTCTAATACGACTGAGGCTCATCCATTGGTAGCTCACCGGGTGTTCCGCGGCAAACTCAAGGGAGCCACCCTGATAGTAATAGACCCTCGAAAAATTCAGCTCACCTTACAGGCCGACATACATTTGAGGATAAATTTCGGGACGGACGTTGCCTTTATCAATGGGTTGATGAAAGCAATCATCGACAATAACTGGCACAATACTCAGTTCATCGAAGAGCGAACCGAAGGCTTTGGGGAACTCAAAAAACATCTCGACAAATTCTCATTGGATGAGGCGTCGCGAATCTCAGGCATTTCTGTTGAAGATATCCTGAAAGTGGCAAAGTTCTATGCGACTTCAGCCAAATCAACCATCCTTTACACCCTCGGCATCACGGAGCACTCCCATGGTGTAGACAATGTCAAATCTCTTGCAAATCTCGCAATGATTACAGGGCAGATTGGCAGACGCTCAACAGGTGTGAATCCGTTGCGCGGTCAAAACAATGTTCAGGGCGCCTGCGATATGGGTGGTTTGCCCAATGTATATCCGGGATACCAAGTGGTTACGGACGACAATGTTAGGGCCAAATTCGAAAAAGCCTGGAACGCCAAACTCTCCAACAAGGTAGGCTACACGATCCCGGAAATGATGGACCGTCTTATCGATGGAAGTGTTAAGGGCTTGTATATATTGGGTGAAAATTCGGTCATGAGCGACCCGGACACTCACCATGTGCATCATGCGTTGACATCAGCTGAGTTTCTGGTTGTTCAGGACATATTCATGACTGAAACGGCCGAACTGGCTCATGTAGTTCTTCCGGGAGCATGCTGGGCCGAGAAGGATGGAACCTTTGCAAACACGGAACGCAAGGTTCAACGTGTTCGTAAGGCAGTTGAGCCTCCTGAAGGGACAATGCCTGATTGGATGGTCATCAGTGCGATAGGTAGACGCCTGGGCATAAGCATGAGCTATGCGTCTCCGTCCGAGATTTATGATGAAATGGCAAGCCTGTCGCCCGCGTTTGCCGGCATTAACTATGAAAGACTGGAATCCGGTGGAATTCAGTGGCCCTGTCCAACTCCCGAGCATGCGGGAACCGGTTTTCTGCATGAGGGAAGATTCAGCCGAGGCAAAGGGCTTTTTCATGTGATAAGCTATCGACCATCCGAGGAGCTTCCCGATGATGATTATCCGGTACTCTTGACTACCGGAAGGCGTTTTGCCCATTATCATACCCGTACAATGACCGGAAGATGCCCTTCGCTCCATAACGAGTTCCCAACTCCAAGAGCCCAGATAAACTACGCGGATGCTGATAGCATGGGTCTAAAAGATGGTGATCTGGTCAAGATAACGTCTCGTCGGGGAACATTGACCACTCCCGTGCAACCCGGTGACATAGTCCCTCAAGGAGCTGTCTTCATGGATTTCCATTTCATGAAAGCAAATCCGAATGTCCTCCTGGGAACCTCATTGGATCCGGTTTCAAAAACACCCGATTACAAGGTTTGCGCAGTGAAAATGGAAAAAGCCGATGAGGATGCCATGGAATAAAAATCAATCCTGGATATAGCTGAAATAATAGAAAGCCGCCGACTACATCGAACCGACATTGAGACTCTTCACGCTCAGGTCTCCATTCTCAAATTCCAGGACATTCATGTGGCCGTAGTCCTGCCTGATGGTCAGTAGCTTCGAAAGCTCAATTCCCATGACATGACACAGAATGACCCTGTTAACTCCCGCATGGCCTACAATCAAAACATGACCTGTAATGTTTGCGACTATATTCTGAAATGCCGGAATGACCCGTTGAGCCAGGTCGTGAAAGCTTTCCCCATCAGGCGGACGGAACATTACTATATTCCTGCCACGTTCCTCCCATTCCACAGGCCACGCCTCCTTAACATCAGCAATGCTCCTGCCTTCCCACCGGCCCAAATGTATTTCTCTTAATTGACTAAGACGAACTATGGGCATTTCCGCCTGCCCGACGAATATTTTAGCGCTTTCATGAGACCTAATGAGGTCGCTGCAGTATATACTCTTTAATCCGACGTCTTTAAGAGCCTCACTCCACCACAGGGCCTGGTCTCTACCTTTGTCGGTCAAAGGAATGTCCACCTGACCAACGAATTTACCCTTGAAGTCCAAATCGACTTCGCCGTGCCGCATTAGAAAAATATTCAAAACAGGCAAATTATTTTCACTTTGATAATTGCGCAAAGAACTTTTCAATTGGATGTCCGAGAATTATTTCCACGTGAGTTTGCGCTGTTTTTGCGTCCATAAAACGACTGTGAACCATTGTTTTTATACGGGGATTGTTAGCGTAATACACCAACTTCTTTTCGAAACGGACCTCAAGAGGAACTAGACAGTCCTCCTGAACAAATTTGTCTGAAAGACAAACGATTACATGCTCGGTAAGCTTGTCCCGATCCTGATAAAAAGGTTGCATGTGATTTTCAACAATATAAGCGACTTTTGGATACTCCAGTTGTCTGAGCAGGCGACCGGCCAATAGTCCGTGATCCCTTTCCCCCCTAAACATGTCATGTAACAAACTTGCCGCTTCAATAAGTCTCAAGTCTAGTTCCAGACCCTTTTTATTAAGCGCCTTTCCGATTGTGACGGCCAATTGGGCCACCTTTTCCGAGTGCCTGATCAGACCAGTGTCGACCCTGTACCTTTTTCTCAAGAGCTCCCGGCACTCCGAAGCTGACGGGGAATCCAATCCTTCAGACCTGTCAAACATTGATGCCTCGACAGTTTGAGCCCATCGATCCTCAGGTGAGATTTCCTTCAAATCATGTTTTGACATGGTTATTTCCCGCCAACAATAATGGACGCAAATTAAACCTCATACGCAAATCAATGAAAATTGGTTTCAATTGTATGCCCTACCGGTTCGCCGATCTATTATGGCCCTCTTTTGAGCGCTAGATCGAATCTTGGCGACCTCTCCAAACGATATGGTTCCTATACGGATGAGTCTGTCATTGAACGCCTTTCTTAAAGCGTCTAACTGGATGATTGAATTTCGGGCTCGTTCCACAACGCCTTTCGTGTCTATCGCGTTTGTTTCCAATACGATGTCCAGTTCATTGGCGTCCTGCTCTCCCTTCAGGGTGACCTCGTAATCAAGCAACTCGGGAATTGCAAACAAGACGTCGTCCAGGTCCGGAATACCGAGCCACTCGTCAGATCCTATTCTTACAAACTCGCTGAGTCGTCCTCTTATTCTGTCCAGGCGTCTAAGCGCTGATCCACAGGCGCAAGGGCCGTCAACAAATCGAGACAGATCCCCCGTGCGGTATCTGATCAACGGCATGCCCTCACGTGTAAGCGTTGAGAAAACCACTTCGCCCACATCTCCCGGTTTCTTGGGCTCATTGGAATCCGGATCCACTACTTCAAACAAAAGATCAGCTTCTCTCAAGTGATAGCCACTAACAGCCTCGCATTCCACACCGCCGCCGTATCCCATCTCAGTCGATCCATAATGGCTGTAGACCTTGCACCCCCACACATTCTCAATTTCTCTCACTATTGCGGGGGAGACATAGTCCGAACTGAGAAGGACCGATTTTATTCTAGGCGCAAGCATGAGAGCATGATCCGAGTGTCTAACTAGTGAAAGGACATTGACAGGAGTTCCAACCAATACATCAATTTCGAGCCTTACAATTTCCCGGATTGCATCGGCGGGATCCTGGACAAAACCATAGACGATACCCTCAGCATCCAACCTCCCAAGAGCCGTAGCCAAAAGATCACCGACAGAATAGGGGCGGTCCCCCGGCACCATTACAAAAACTCTTTGCCCCGGCCTGGTGAAAGTCGACATGCCCTGGTGAAAAAAATCAATCGTTAGATCAAGATCCTGCGACGTGAAATACAACCGTTTCGTTATCATCGATGCGCCAGCGTAATTTAGGCTGACAATTCGCTCAATTTTACCTTGGGAAACGCATACGAATTGAGGTCCGTTTTCCGCGATGTCTTCCTGTCTGGTAAATGGAAACTGGCTCAAATCGTTGAGCGAATCTAAACTCCCGATATCGTAATTTTCCAGGGTCCGCCTATAAAAAGCGCTGTTCATCCTGACGTAAGAAATTGTGTCCTTCAGCTTGGAGAACTGGTATTTCTCCAATTCATCTCCTGACAAACCACTTGAGCCACCATTAGCGCCGATTTTTTGGGCGATCCAGCTATCCAGAGGAGTCTTTTCCATTAGATGGCTTTCTTCCTGTAAAGTGCTTTCCCGTTGGAACCGGTCAGGTTGTAAGCGCAAAAAGGAATGATTTTTCCGGCCCCTGCCACCACATGGATGCAGCAATCCCTTAACCGTTCCAGATCCAGGCTCCAGGCATCCTGAAAAGCCATGGCCGATACGCATAACAGGTGTGTGCGAGATCTGCTGAGCAACGTATCCCAATAGCCCATATCGTATTGGCTATCGTTTGCGCATACATAAGCCGGCGCAACTCCGCCCCAGTTCTTTGCTACGAACTCCCTGGCCTTACACGCCCCAACCTCAGCCTTCTCAGGCTCACGGAAAGAACCGCAAGATCCTCCTCGTGTTAAAGGTATCAACTGACCTGATGGCATCAGGACAAAGTTTCCATGAAATGAACACAGAGAGTTTTCACAACCAGGAGGAAGGAAATTCTCCGTCTTGATTGCGCCATCAGTCTGAGCTTCAATCATCCGCATTAGCTCAGGTAAGGTCAAACGTGAAGAATCAGCGGGCTTTTCCGGATATCTGCCGAAATAGCTAACAGGTTGAAAATGAACGCCGCGAACCACGCTCAGATTCTCCAACGCAAACCTGATTATGTTTCCTATGTCATCAGTGTTGATTCCCGGAACCAGAGTTGGAACGAGAATAACTCCCAGGCCGCATCGTTCGCAGTTACGTACGGCCCTGATCTTTGTTTCAAGAAGACTGGCCCCTCTTAACTTGAGGTAGATTTCGTCATCGAGCCCATCAAATTGCAAAAAAACCGAGGAAAGTCCCGACTCCTTCAGATCCTTGGCATAACTGACGTCTGAAGCAAGCCTGATACCGTTTGTATTGAGCTGAATGAACCTGAAACCCATTGAACGGCCCATGGAGATAATTTCATCCAGATCATCCCGAATGGTAGGTTCGCCACCGGAAATCTGCACATTGCATGTATACCCCGATGATCGCAATGTTTCATACCATGTCCGAATGACAGAAACTTCCGGGTCTTCTGTCTGATCCCCGGAATCCGCAAAGCAAAACGGACAACCCAAATTACAGCGATTTGTTATTTCGAGAAGCGCTGTGCAGGTCTGTTGCCGATGCTCCGGGCACAGGCCGCAATCAAAAGGACATCCCTTGCTTGATACTGAGTTAGGAGATGGGTTTTCATAAGGAATTTTCGGTCTTACCCAATCCTCCATTAATGGCGCTCCCCTCCAGAGGATCAAGGAGAATTCCCCATGGTCAGGACAGACCTTTCGCAAAAAGATGTCCTGCCCGTCTTTTATTTTCTCTGCGCTAATAATGTTCAGGCAATGAGGGCATACACTTTGGGTTGTTCCAATGACATTTTGTCTTACTTTTGACATCACTTGGCCTGTGAAAGATCAAAACCATTTTCCAGAAGCAAGCCCTTCACTTTGTCATAGGTTTTGGTGACAATGCCAGGACATCGTGTCATCTGGTTTTGCGGGTCATCGTCCAAAATTTCTTTACAGCATATTCCCCCATAGCATTGGGCAAATTCAGAGGTGAACCATTCGTACAATTCCGAAATCATCAAATTAAGTCGTGGATCCGTCTCTTCTTCGGCTGAACCTCGGCCTGCATATAGGCCAAGTAAGCATGCCCCTCCAGTTAAAGCCCCACAAGCGTCCCCACAAAAGCCAACCCCACCTGCAAGGCCTTCCATGGTCCTAACCAGATCAGGATTGTCCTTGCCTTGAGCGTCAAGTCCCATTTTGATTAACACCTGACTGCAGTGGAAACCCTGACTGGCGAATTCTAGCAGTTTGAGTAATTCATCCATATTTCATGCCCTTAAATGCTACCGGTCTATTAACGAAAACCTCTTACGGGCCTGAGCCAGGAAATAGCCGGGTCTGAACGGCGGCGCATCATTACCAGCTAGGTCGCAGCATTCAAACCGACCGAAAAACGGACCCCAGAATTCCTCCACAGAATCACTCCCAAGAATCACCCGCACGGTGAAATCCTTGAGCGCCTGTGAATGATCCTCCCATAATCGCAGTTCAAAGCCCGAAGCCTCTAATCGCTTGACTATGTCCTCTTGAGTTATGGCGCCCTTTAAACAGCAATCGAACGCAGCCGCATTAAAAGGATTGTGAGCCACCGAGTCTCTTGCATACACGTCAGACAGCATCAATAATCCGTCGCTCTTGAGAACTCTGTTCAGCTCGAAACAACTTTCCTCAGAATAGTTCATCAGGGAAAGGCTGCATTCCATAAGTATTGCGTCGGCTGAATTGTCTTCAAACGGTAGCTCAGCAACGCTCCCCCTCACAAGATCAAGCTTTACATCTGATCGGCCTGCTATTTTCAACATCTCGGCAGACAAATCCAGGCCGAAGCAACGCAAGTCCACATAATGTTCCTTGATAAAATTGAGCGAAACCCCTGATCCGCAGCCAATGTCGATAATTGTTGATCCTGGATCCAGACCCGCAAGATCCAGCGCTTTTCCCGTTAATTCCAAGCCGCCCGGCCTAATACCGTCAGACCCAAGATTCGTGGCCGCAAAGCGTTCGTAAACTCTTAAAACTTCGGTTGTTCGCAACCCCTTCATTTATCTTCCAGGAGCTTTTCGATCAGGGCCATTTTGGTGTTTGCAAGCTCCTCCGGAACATAAACCTGGCCACACTTCTCACAACGTAACAAGTCGGCAGGATAACGACTTCCCATGTACTGGACTTCCACCGAGCCTAAGGTTAGTTCAACGCCACACTCAGCGCACGACCATTGACTGTCCTTTTCATTGCGTTGTTTGTCACTCACCGTTTAGGCTCCTCTAGTATCTGCATCCTGTGACTGTAGGCGTTATGAACAGCAAAAACATCTTCATCCCGAGAATACTCCACCCAGAAGGTCACATTCCCCAAAGTGTGATGCGCCAAAAAATGCCCATTAGCCTTATTCACAAGTTTTCTGCCCGATTCCTCGGCATATTGGATGACCTTTTTCAAATCATCATCAAGGATTAACCTGTCCGCTATCAAATCACGAACCTCCGGCGACAGATGAAGTTTTACGTCTTCGGATTCATCAAACGCTCTCACTGTTTCTCCCCAGAATTTTTCAAGGAGCCTTTTCTTGAGAAAGGAACGCCTGTCTCGGATTAACGAGTAATTCACAGGCCGTTTCAAGCTATCGTCAAGTTCTTTCACGCCGAAAATTAAATCCAGCAGATGAAATGATTTCTTGCCTTGTGACAGGAAATGATCCTGACATACGGCGCAATAGGCCACATAGTCCTTAGCGCTGTATTCAATACGGGTCCTGATGACATTTGCGGACAATTCACGGTTCGCGAAGCACATCAATCCGCCATAGCCGCAGCATTCCGTAAACCTGCGATTAAGTGGCAATTCCTCCGAGGATATTCCCAGTTGTCTCAATATGTTACGAACGGCCTCCTGAACCTCGGGCTCGTTTCTCGAGGAGCATGGATCATGGAGAGCTACAGCCACGTCAGTTAGATCAACCCCCACATTTTCTGGAATCCCATGAGTGTCAATAATTTCCCATAAAGAGACCAAGCTCATTTCGGGAATCGCCTTGCGAAGAAGTAGATGGCATGAGGAGCAGGCTGTGATAACTGTCGGGCTGCCCATCCCGATCCAATTGTCACGAAGCGCCTCAATCGCTTCCGAATACTTATCTTTTCGGCCCGCCCAATCAGCAGGAGCGCCGCAGCACCTTAACATAAGGCCGACGCCATCATTAAGCCTCTGGGTAAGATATTCGTATGTCTTTTCAACATTATGAGGAGAGGCTCCCCCTAGCCTGCAACCCGGAAAAAATACCAATTTGCTCTTGTCGTAGCCAGGCTGATGTCTCAAAAGAGAACATTCTTCGCCATTGCTGAACTCCATGTCCAGAATAGCAAATTCATGAGCCGACGGTGGCATCTTGCCCTGTTCAACCATCGTCTCGCGTGCGTTCTTACAAACCTCTCCCATGTGAAGGTCTTCCGGACACACTTCTTTACAAAGTCCGCACAAGCTGCACGAATTGATTAATTTATTCCCGTGTCTCTGCCCCATGACAATCGACAGGTTATTGTAAATCTGCCGGATATACTTCTTGGGATAGCCCTTAAAAGTGGCCAGATATTCACATACTTTTACACACTCAAGGCATTCACATCTCAGACACCGGGAAGCCTCCTTGATAGCCTCATCTTGAGGATACCCGGTTGCAGGGTTCTTCATTGATACCCTTGCCGCCAACTCTATGCCTTCAATGCTGGTAAACAGTCTCGTGTTGTAAGGGCCTTCATTCTCCCTCGAAGCAGTGACGGACACCCCCTGCAAGAAACGGTCTATCGATGTGGCGGCTCTTTTCCCATCAGAAATGGATGTTATCGGTGAATGAACTAAATCACCTCGACGTATGCTTCCACCGGCGAAAACACCATCCATGTTTGCGCCAAATGAAATAGGATCGATCGAAAACCCGCTCGGGGAAAAATCAAACAGATTGGGATCTCCCATCGGATTGGCGCCAATCGCCAAATAAATAGCTTGGAAATCGCATCTCAAATCATTTAACGAGAAATCTGTCGACAGGGATCTGTTGAATTCTATGGCAATCGCAAGGTCTTGAATAACTTGAAAATCTCTCTCGATATTCTCTTTTGGTAACGAAGAATCCGGATAGGACCAAAGTCTCCCACCTAATCGTTCAGAAGCTTCAAAGATAACTGCCTTATACCCTTTTTTTGTTAGCTCCAGAGCGGCGGTCAATCCGCTGAGCCCACCTCCGATAATCGCCACCCTTCCGGACCTGGCAGGCAAAGGACGAATTTTCGCCTTTTCAAATGGACTGAAATCCAGAGCGGCTTTTTCCAAAGCCCGTATTGAAATGGCGCCCCCAATCTGACCACGCTTGCACGAATCCTCACATGGCCGGTCGCACACGTTGCTGATAATATAAGGGAACGGGATTGTTTTCCTGATTATTTTGGCGGCCTCTGCAAACTTCCCCGCGGCAATTGCCACACATAGCGACTTTGCCTCAACGTGGATAGGGCATGACGCCTCACACCATGGAGCGCATTCCTGGATACATCTGGCTTCGAGTTCTCTTAAATCGGTTTGGTCCATTTGAAAGAACAGTCGGGAAAGTTTCAGACTCTTAGGAGGCAAGGCCCAGGCGCTCGCCACGCCTGAACCCTGTATGTGTCAATTTAACCAAGCGCCTTGAGACCGGCGAGCACCTTTTCAGGAAGGGCGGGGGCCTGCCTGATTCTTACTCCAGTGGCGTTGGCTATAGCGTTGATGACAGCCGCATGCGGAGATGTCAGTGGCAATTCTCCCACTCCGGCGGCGCCAAATGGGCCATGTTCCCTGGGATTCTCAAAATAGAATACCTGTATGTTGTCAGGGATGTCCTTGTTATATGGCAGACCGCATTCAACAAGGCTCGTGTGTTTGTTGAGGTCCTCAAAGTCCTCTGTCAAAGCCAGACCGATACCTTGAGCCAACCCACCGTAAATCTGGCCATCAACAACGAGTTTGTTATTTATCTTGCCGATGTCGGCCATAAGAGTGAATTTCTCCACCTGCGTCTTGCCCGTGCTGGTGTTTACCGCAACCTCCGCCATGAACACGCCATACATGTAAACCGGGAAGGGGCTGCCCTGGCCGTTTTCGTCACACGGCGTGCACATTGAGGCCGTCCATTTACCGGAATATTTTAGCGGAATGTTCTCGGCCTTCATCTCATCATAAGTCCTATAACTACCATCAGGCTTACGCATGGCGTTTAGCAGCATTTCGCATCCATTCTTGATGGCGTTTCCCGTCATGACCTGCTGGCGACTTCCCCCTGATGGGCCACTATTAGGAACAAGAGCAGTGTCGTTCATCACCAGTTCTATCCTGTCCGGACTTATCCCGAGCGGACGTAAAGCCTCATGACAGGTTCCCAATGCGCCCATGTCAGCGCCCTGACCATGGTCTTCCCAGCATGAAGTCAACGTGACACCGTCAGGTGTCAACTCAACCCAAATCTCCGATGAATCAGGTCCGTCAAGACCGCAACCGTAAATACCAATCGAAACGCCTACTCCCTTCCTGATTTCAGCAGTAGATTCTTCCCTGGCTTTAACAAGCGCTTCCAGATACATCGGACGAAGCTTGTCAATCATCTCCGGAAGGCTGTAAACCTCAGGCGCCTGTCCTGTCGGGCTGGTATCTCCGGGACGATACACGTTCAGATAACGCAACTCCAATGGATCCTTGCCCATCTTTTCCGCTAGTTCATCAATAAGGCTCTCTGAGGCAAAGAAGCTCTGCGGTGAACCGTAAGCCCTGAAGGCTGATCCCCATGCGTGGTTCGTGCACACGGTCTTTCCCACGCCCCTGATATTGGGAATACCATAGCCCGCTCCAATAAATTGAGCGCCTCTAACGGTCAGTAGATCGCCAAACTCGGAGTACGGACCATGATCAACAATCCAGTCGCCTTCCATGGCGATTATCTTGCCATCCTTGTCAGCCCCGTATTTGAGGTTGATGAAGAATGGCGAACGCTTACCGGTGTAAGTAATATGTTGAAAATAATCATAATTTAGCGCCACAGGCTTGTTAGTGGCCATTGCCGCCACTCCAACCAGGGCCTCCATCGTCGGGCTGAATTTGTAACCGAAAGTTCCACCGGCGGGGTTCTGGATCAGTCTTAGCTTTTCCGGTTCAATTCCCAGGCCCGGACATATCATGGCGTGATGAAGATGCAATCCTATGCTCTTCGAATGAATGGTGAGACGTCCTTCATCATCAAAATAAGCGAATCCGACGTCTGTTTCCATAGTCAGGTGTGGCTGCCTCTGAAGGTAATACTCTCCTTCGACAACATACGCCGCGGATTCCATAAGAGGAGCCGTGTCCTCGCCTTTGGCCCTCTTCTGCTCGAAATACACATTCGGAGTCCCGGGATGAATCTCGATAGCGTCATCCGCCATAGCCGCCGGAGCGCTCATATAAGCCGGCAACTGCTCAAGGTTAACAACCACCTTTTCGGCCGCCGCCCGAGCATTAGCCAATGTGTCCGCAGCTACTATCGCTATGGCGTCGCCAAACTGAAACACCTTTTCATCACAAAGAATAGGACGATCCCAGCCATCACCCTTGTTCGTAGGAAATGTGATCAATCCCGTTATTCTATTCTTGCCCTTGACATCCTTGTGAGTGATGACCTTTTCCACTCCAGGCATTTTCTCGGCTTGGGAAGTGTCTATGGACAATATCTTCGCGTGTGACACCTTCGCCTGTACCAAAGCCAGGTGTAAAGTCCCCTTGGGCATTTTCGCTATGAGGTCTGCCCCATAGTCCGTCATTCCCGTCACCTTCGATATTGCGCTCGGCCTGGGGTAATTGCTCCCCCAGATCTTCCCGTCCTCCGGTAACTTGAACGCCAACTCCTGCTTGGTCATTTCGCCCCGAAGAACCTTCGCAGCGTCCATCACTGCGTCTATCAAAGGCTTGTAACCTGTGCATCTACATGCGTTTCTGTTCTTGTGGAACCAATCTCTGACTTCGTCTCGAGTCGGGTTGAGATTGTTGTCGAGCAACGACTTTGCCGACACTATAAAACCCGGAGAGCAAAATCCGCACTGAGCGCCACCGTGAACTACCCAGGCGAGCTGAAGAGCGTGAAGGTTGTCAGGACTCCCAAGACCCTCTATAGTCGTTATCTGCGCTCCGTCCTTGACCCTCTTGACCTTTGTCATGCAAGATTTGACAAGCTTTCCATCCATTATCACCGAGCATGCCCCACATTGGCCCTTGCCGCAACCGACCTTTGTCCCGGTAAGACCAAGCTGCTCCCTGATAACCTCCGCAAGAGAAGCCTCCGGGTCAGCTAACAACATTTTGTTGACACCATTGAGGAATATGAACCTTTTGATCATTTCACAGAATCCTTTCTGAACGTGAATGTGATTGAGAGAAAGAAATACTTGTCAACTCGCTAAAATCGCAGGGTTATCTGAGGTCGCCGCTTCATCTTTCACCCGATCATGCGGAGCCTGAAGTTCCAGGACGGCGTCTGGCCGCCGTTTCATTCAAATTGACTGGTCAATTCCCCCTGACAATCAAAATACATTCCTTGAAATATTCCCAATATGGACTTTCACGTCACTCCCGTGGGAACTCAAAACGATGTGACGAACACAAATATGAAAAATCCTATCCAACTAAAAATTAAGAATGTTTTGAAGTTAATGAATCTATTGCCGCAAACCTGCTAATTAATTCGATGTTAATAGCCACAACCTACCATGTCAAGAAAATTTATGTCCAACTGGACATATCTGCCAATCAAGACATGCCCGGTTGCAGTCAAGAATCACCCCCATCATTTCACACTTGTTTTTGTAATATGCTCTCATACATATCTCATTAATGAACGTTCATCACACTCATCATGACCATTCCACCCCGCTAGCCAGAACTTCTAATGTGTCAGCCTGATGAACCTTTTAACCGTTCTTTAACCATCCCAAAATGTCCAATCAGTCACGTAAATGCCGGTCTAAAAGCCTTAAAATAAAATCACCAACCAATACCTCCAGTTATTTACGCCACTTTGCGGATCAGTCCATGATTAGCCACGAACATGTCCATAAACCAAATAATAATCAATGTTCAGCCGATCTTATCCCGCTAACACTCCCTAAAAAAATGATAAAATATCATCCTGTCCAAAACAAAAAATCTTGACAGGATATTTATATAAGTTATATTCGGGAAGGAGCTATGTCGGGATTGACATAGGCTACAGCGTCGGATTATTCTAAACTAATTGGAAATGACATGGGCCTCTTAAGCCCTTCAGACGGAAATTACCAAACCAACACCGCTCAAAATTCGTCTCAGAGATTCAACAGAGGGTAGCCGATGAGATATGCAGAGACAGGGTTTAATCTGGAAATCGATTTAGCCCGGGGAAGTGTAGAAAAAGTCGCCTCCGATCCAAGACTGACGGAGCTTCATCTTGGAGGCTTGGGAACAAGCGTCAAAATGCATTGGGACAGGGTATCTCCCGAAACTCAGGCTTTTGATGATGGGAACATGCTGATAGTGAGTTCAGGCCTACTCAATGGAACGCCGGCCTACAGCGCAAACAGGACCCTGTGCACATTCGTCTCCCCACAGTCAGGCTTGTTGGCCTATCCAATGATGGGAGGCTTTTTCGGAGCTGAACTGAAATACGCGGGATACGACAAAATAGTGCTCCGGAACAAATCTCCCAAGCTTGTCTACATATGGGTCCACAACGACAAGGTGGAAGTCCGGGACGCTGAACATCTGAAAGGCAAAGGCGCCCTTGAAACCCAGGAACTCATCAAGGCCGAACTGCGGCAACCCAAGGCCCAGGTAGCGGCAATCGGGCTCGCCGGTGAAAACAGGGTCTTCACTGCGTCAATCGAACAGAGCCGATCCAGCGCCAGCAGGCTAGGCGGTGGCGCCGTCCTCGGTGACAAGAACGTAAAGGCTATAGCCGTTCGTGGCACAAAGGATCTCTATCTGGCTCGCGGTGAAGAATTCATGAAACACATGGCGGAGGTTACCGAATACATCAATTTCCGTAACACAAACCCGATTCCCGATGTCATGACCATCCTCTCCGGTATCGGCTCACCTCAGGAAATGAAGCACACGGACGAAAAATGGCACACTGAAAATTTCATGTGGGGCAACGCCAGAACTCGCAGAAGAGACTTCTGGAGCAAACCGAACGAAGAGAATTGGACAAGAACCCAATTGGAAGCCATTCAGCGCCTGATTAGCTGTTTCAATTGTCCTCAACAATGCGGAGCTCTGGTTGAGGCTCACGATCAGGGTCCGAGATACATGATGAAATGTTTCGGAAAACTCACATATTCCATGGCCGCCTATGTGGATGATCTGGGTTTTAATTTCAAGATCCTGCAGAGAGCCACGGAATACGGCGTGGATTCCTTCTCCACCCCGCAGATCCTCGCATTCGCCGTTGAACTCTACGAAGCTGGCATCCTCACCGATAAGGATTTCGAAGGTTGTCCCAAGGATAAGGAAGGTCGTTTCATCTGGCTGCTTGATCGCGTGGCCAGGCGTGAAGGAATAGGGGATATACTTGCCGATGGCGTCTATTACGCCGCCAGAAAAATCGGAAATGGCGCAGAGGAATTTGACCACAACACCATCAAGAAACACGAACAACTACCGCTAAAACTCGGTATGCTCGATCCAATCTATTACTTGATGTATTCAACCAACGAAAAGATAAGCATTACCCAGATAGAAGGTAATTTCCCTCAATCAGCCTTTCCGACCAGAGAGCAAAGGGAAGCTTTTGTCAAGGACTGGGTTCAGGTTCCAGACGAGAGATTCAAACAATACGTCCTGGAATGGGAGCCTCGAGGGGAAAAGGCCATACCATATTTCCCCACGCCCGATATGTGCAGCGAGATAGTGGATTGGATGGAAATGCTGCACAACGTCGATGACGCCCTGGGGCTCTGCGCCGGAATGGCTTCCTTCTGCCTCAAGCCCCCTTATCACATTCACAATTATCCAAAACTCATTTCTGCCGCTACAGGCATGGACATGGATGAGGCAAGCCTCAAGAAAATAGTCAACAGGAGCCGAAACCTCCACCGAGCCTTCAACAACCTCCGGGGTATGGCCAGGGCGGACGAAAAGCCGCCTGAAGACCATTGGAAAAGAAGATTTCCCGAATTGGAACAAGAGCTACTGTCAACTTATTACCGGTTTAAAGGTTGGAACATGAACGGCGTGCCTACTCGGGAGAGATTGATGGAACTAGATTTAGGTTATGTGGCTGATGAACTCGAGAAAAGGGGGGTCTTGAAAGTTGGCGAAAACTAAAAAAACCATAAAGACCATTAGAGTAGACGCAGACAAATGTAATGGCTGCAGGGCCTGCGAAATAATATGCTCGGCTTATCATGCCGAACCTAAATACAGTAGCGTCAACCCGGCCAGGTCTCGCATCCAGGTGATGAGTCACCGTATGAAAAATATCTGGCTGCCGGTTTTTGCCGGTGAAAACGCCAATGCCGAATGCATGGGGAGAAACGTCTATGTGATAGACGGTAAGGAATACCCTGAATGTGACTTCTGTCGAGCCTCCTGTCCGTCCAGGGACACATTTAAAGAACCGGATTCCGGTTTGCCACTGAAATGTGATATGTGTGAAAGTGATCCCCCTCTGGACGTCCCGAAGTGCGTTGAGAAATGCCTCAACAACGTTCTCATATATGAAGAACGCGAAGAGGAAGTCGAGGAAGAAATCAGGCCGGAAGACATTCAGGTCGGCCTGGAGGCGTTGATAGACAAATACGGCGTCCAGAAAGTCCTGGATACGGTATCGAGGATGACTGCTTCAAAGAGGGGTTAATCATTATCATAACCCGTTAATGGGCTTTTTGTTGATAGCCCCTGGGGTTCGCGTGAGGCCATAGCTTTGAATATGAAGATCAGGAACAATTTGTGGCAAGTTGGCGGTAGGGGTTTGACCGACCCTTCGGACGCCGCCATTTACCTAGTCAGATTCATGGACAAAGCCGCCTTGATTGACGCTGGAACGGGTCGTAATCACGCCAGGCTGGTCAAGAATATCTCTGGATGCATCGGAAACGACGTCCAGCTTGAATACCTCCTTATCACTCATTGTCATTTTGATCATATCGGTGGGGCCCAAGCCGTTAAAGATCAGTACGGCTGCACTGTAGTCGCCCATGAATTAGACGCCGCATACATGGAGGCCGGTGATGATCGTGTCACTGCGGCCTCCTGGTACGGCTCCAGGCTCATGCCATTGAAAGTGGATGTCAAACTGACTGAAACCGAAACGGACATCAATGTTGGTAATGGGCTCATCAAAGCTATTCACTGCCCCGGGCATTCGCCAGGCTCACTCGTCTATACTACCCGGATTGACTCAGAACTTATCCTCTTCGGACAGGACCTCCATGGGCCGCTTCACCCCGATCTCTTATCTGATGAAGACCAATATCTGGACTCATTGAGAAAAGTGCTTGAACTCAACGCTGATCTGCTTCTCGAAGGACATTTCGGGGTAATCGAAACGAAGCTGGAAGTCCGGGAATTCATTGATTCCTGTATAACTCCACGCCCTGAGCCATGCAGGTGTTGATGCGATACAGATCACGCCGGATTACAATTCGACGGACCGTTATAGCGCTTCAGACAATGAACCAATCCTCTGAGACGCCTCTCTCATCGACGATTTCGTCCAGTCCCTTGTCTGGAAAAAATGTCACAAAGCCCAATGACGGCATGGCGGCGCCATGATCTCAAAGATCAGGAACAACCTTTGGCAGGTCGGCGGGCAAGGCTTCACGGACATGTCCGACGCAGGCGTGTTTCTTGTGCGTTTTGGCGACAAAGCCGCTCTAATCGACTCAGGTAGTGGCCGACAGATCGATCGTCTCAAGAGCAACATAAACAGATGTCTCGAACCTGGCGTCAAGCTGGAATATCTACTCCTGACTCACTGTCATTATGATCATGTGGCAGGCGCCTCGGCTATCAGGGATGAATACGGATGTCTCATAGTGGCTCACGCATTGGACGCCGTTTACCTCGAAACAGGACAGGACCGTGTCACGGGAGCGCAATGGCATTGTGGTAGTCTGACCCCTTTCAATATCGACATTAAATTAACCGGGCCGCAATCCGATATCGTCGTGGGCAATGGTATTATTACGGCCATCCACTCACCGGGGCATTCGCCGGGGTCTCTGGTTTTCACTACAAGAATCGATAACGAGCTGATCCTGTTCGGGCAGGATGTTCACGGGCCGCTGCATTCCGACCTGCTCTCCGATGAAAAACAGTATCTCGAATCACTGGCCAGACTATTGGAGCTGGACGCGGATGTGCTTCTGGAGAGCCATTTCGGTGTTATTGAGCCGAAAGAAGAAGTTCGTGCTTTCATTGAGTACTGGAAATCCCCAATAGGCGTATCCCATTACGCCGTCCTTTATGCGCCTGATGATTGGGACGACAGACGTAAGAAACCGGACAAGGATGAAACGCCCGATTGATCTTATGACTCTTTCTAGCCCGTGCTATCCGCTTATTTTGAATTTCATCCATTGGAGCGCCTCGTGAGGGAACCCATCAACAGAGACGGTCAAGGGATGTCCCGTCGCGTCCTATGTGGTATTTGCCCCGCCGGGTGTTGGGTCGAAGCCTTCTTCGACTCTCAGGGAAGGCTTGCCCAGGTTCGCCCTGATTCCAGCTCGGAACTCGGGATGATCTGCGAAATAGGCAGGAACTCCCCGCAAATAGTGTATTCGCCTGATCGCCTGCGCTATCCCTTATTACGCAAGGGGCCGAAGGGGACCTATGAATTCGAACGCATCTCCTGGGAGCGGGCCTATGAAATCATGGTGTCCCGGCTACTGTCCATAAAGGAAAAATACGGTCCGAAAGCTGCGGCGATATACACGGGTAGAGGAAGTTTTGAGCTTTCCGAATGCGACATTTTCCAGCCTCAGGGGGTGGCAGTCTCTTCCGCGTCGAGCGTCCTGTTCCCATTCGGCTCACCGAATACTCTTGGCGTCGGCGCACTGTGTTACGTGTCATTCGCAATGATAGCCCCACACGTGACAGCCGGAGGAATGCTGATCAACATGTTCTCCGATATTGAGAACGCCGAGTTGATCGTCATCTGGGGAGCAAACCCCGCCACCGATTGCCCGCCGCTGGATTTTAACCGCATTATGAACGCTCGTAAGCGTGGCGCAGATGTCATAGTGATCGATCCGCGGCGTAACGGAACCGCCATTTCAACCGAAGCCCGGTGGATACCCATACGGCCGGGAACGGACGGCGCTTTGGCTCTAGGACTGTGTCAGGTAATCATCGAGGAAGAACTCTATGACGAGAACTTTGTCCGTGACTGGACACGCGGATTTGAGGAATTCGCCCGTTATTGCCAGCACTTTCGACCGGAAGTAGTAGAAGCGATAACCACGGTTCCAGCCGACGTGACCCGTAATCTCGCCCGGCGTATTGTCTCAGCCCGAGGCGCTTCTCCGATAATGTACAGCGGGCTGGAATATAGCGATAGCGGTGTGCAGGCAATTCGCGCCACTCTTGTCCTGTGGGCGTTGGCCGGTCAACTCGATGTTCCCGGTGGGCGATGTTTCGCCATGCGGGAAAATGAATTTCCAATGAATCGCCAAGGCCACTTGCCAAACCCTGATGTCAAAAAGGCGTTGGGCAGGGATCGCTTCCCGGTTTACAGCGCATATCGTGGGGAATCACACGCAATTTGCCTGCCTGAATCGGTTCTGGAAGGAAAACCTTACCCCATTAAGTCCCTGATTGTCGAAGGCGCATCAATTATTACGGCCTGGCCTCAGCCTGAAATATGGCGCCGGACGCTGGCCGCCTTGGATTTCCTTGTATGTATAGATCGTTTCTTCACGGCGGACGCCGCTTATGCGGACCTTGTGCTGCCTGCCACCACCTATTACGAAATTGAGTCCTACATGAGGTACGGGCCTCTGTTCAGGATACGTGAAAAGGTCATCGACCCTGTGGGTGAAGCCCGGCACGGATTCTTCATCCTGGCTGAACTGGCCAGACGTCTGGGCTACGGGAACCTCTTTCCACAGACCGAAGAAGAAGTTCTCAGGCATGCCCTGAAACCTGTGGGTATCTCCCTGGAGGAAGTACGGGCCGCAGGAGGCGTAGCCAGAGTACCAACGGTGATGATGGAATACCGTAAATGGGAAAAAGCGAGGCTCCGCCCGGATGGAAAGGTCGGTTTCAACACTCCCACAGGCAAGTTTGAAATCGCCTCCACAATACTCGAAGAACACGGCTACGATCCACTACCCATATACACCGACCCAAAGGAAGGCCCCGTCGCCCGTCCTGACCTGACAGATCGCTACCCACTCGTGTTTACATCCGGCTCCAGAGTCGTCTCTGACTTCCGCTCGCAGTTCCATGGCATTCCGGAACTCCTCAAGAAACAGCCCGAACCTTCAATTACGATCAATTCCGACGACGCTCGCAATCGAAACATCAAATCCAATGACCTCGTAGAAGTGATCAGCCCGCGAGGGCGTGTCAGGTTAAGGGCCTATGTCACGGATAACATCATGGAAGGTGTAGTGGACGCTGCCATGGGTGGCGGAGGCCCGGTCGGCCCTAAAGCCTGGCAGGACTGTAATGTCAACGACCTCACCGACCTTCAGCGCTATGATCCCATTTCAGGATTTCCCGTTTATAAGGCGCTCCTTTGTCAGGTGGTCAAGGTGGAGGACGCTTCGGACAATGACAAGCCAGGTCTCGCCCAAACCCATGAGGCAGACTCATTCGCTCAAAGACTCGATTCAGGCGCCCCCGCCGTCAGGCGTATCTATCTGGATCATAACGCTACCACCCCGATGGATCCCGAAGTCCTTGAAGTATTGGCCAAACTCTATGAGCAGTCATTCGGAAACCCCTCGAGCATTCATGCCTCAGGAAATGAAGCCCGTTTTATTGTCGATTCCGCCCGCAGGGAAGTAGCTCAACTGCTCAACTGCACGGCAAGAAGGATAGTCTTCACCGGTGGAGGCTCCGAAGCCGACAACATGGCCATTAAAGGCGCCGCTTTTGCCCGCAGGCGTCTGGGCGATCACATAATCACCACTCAAATAGAACACCCTGCCGTTTTAGGCGCTTGCAACTGGCTTGAGACAATGGGGTTCCGTGTGACCCGCCTGCCTGTCAATAAAGAGGGCCTCATCGATCCGGATGACCTCTCAGCCGCTCTAACAAAGCAAACAATAATTGTGAGCGTAATGATGGCCAATAACGAAACCGGCGCAATCCAGCCGATAGCCGAGCTGGTAAAAAGGACACGGAGCTTTAACGCCATTTTTCATACGGACGCTGTGCAGGCCGTCGGAAAGATACCTATCGATGTGGATCAACTGGATGTCGATCTGCTAACCATTTCCGGTCACAAGATCCATGGTCCAAAAGGAATAGGCGCTCTTTATGTGCGTAAGGGAATAGACATCGATCCTCTCGTTCACGGTGGCAAGCAGGAGTATGGACTAAGAGCCGGAACGGAAAATGTTCAGGGTATGGCGGGCCTGGGCAAGGCCGCCAGGATTGCTGTTCAGAGAATGCCTGAAATGGAGCGTGTGAAAATATTGCGTGATCGTATCGAACAGGGAATCAAGGCCCTGGTTCCAGACGCTTGGCGTAATGGGCCATTGCATGAACGCCTCCCCAATACCGTCAATATCACTTTACCCGGCATGAGAGGCGAATCTGTCGTCCTGGCGATGGACCAGCTCGGGGTGGCGATTTCCTCAGGCTCCGCCTGCAGGGCCGGCTCACCTGAGCCATCGCACGCCCTATTGGCGATGGGACTGTCGCCCGAACAGGCACACTGCTCCCTGAGATTCTCGTTGGGTCGGGACAATACGGACCAGGATGTCGATGAGACAATTGAACACCTGGCCACAGTAATCAGCAAAACAGCCGCTAGCGTCCGCTTCTTCCCGTGCCGTTAAGCCGCTGCCAGCGCGACGCAGGCCTAACATTGACCAAGGAGCTTTAAGATAATGTCCGCCTCAGAGGCCCTAAAAAAGCATACTCCGGATGATTGCTCCGATCAGGGCCTGAACTCAACTCCGGGTTATGACATCCTCAAGGGGCTCAGGGCAAAACAGAAATATATCCCGAGCAGGTATTTCTATGATGAACGTGGATCATGGCTATTTGAAAGGATATGCGAGCTTCCAGAGTATTATCAGACAAGGACCGAATTGAAACTGCTCTCAGATCACGCTGAACAGATAATGAGAGGTTTCAATGAAGGGAACCTTGTTGAACTTGGTTCAGGTTCAAACAGGAAGATCCGGATATTACTCGATGCCCTTGGCCCAGATAGATTATCCCGTATCTGCTACATCCCCGTGGATATATGTCATGAAGCCTTAAACCAGTCGGAACTGGAATTGAAAAACGCCTATCCGCAGCTCAACGTAAAAAAGATAGTGTCTGATTTCAATTCAGACTTGAGCTGCGTCAGATCCAGTGAACGCAAGCTGATCCTCTTTCTGGGAAGCACGATAGGCAACCTCGACAAAAACCAGACATCGGAATTCCTGAAGAACGTGGCCGACGGACTAAACAACGATGACCGCTTTCTCATCGGACTGGACATGATGAAGCCGGTCCACATCCTTCAGGCCGCCTATGATGACTCCCAGGGGATAACAAAACTATTCAACAGGAACATATTACTGGTCGTCAACCGCGAATTAGGCGCAGATTTCGACCCCGACCTCTTCGACCACGTCGCCTCTTTCAACCAACAGCACGAACAGATCGAAATGTGTCTAAAGGCAAAACAGGACACTATCATTCACTTGAGCCGGCTCAATGAATCCGTCGTCATCAGAAAAGGTGAAACAATCCGCACCGAAATATGCCGAAAATTCAGAAAACCCGGTGTCGAACAAACCTTCGTGGAAGCCGGACTAAAGGTCCAACGCTGGATCACCGACCCCAGAGGCTGGTTCGCCCTCGCTGAAGCTATCAAGGCGCACAATCTCTAAAAAATAAGTCCTCTCTTTACTGTGGCGCCGACATGCGGCGCCAATCCTCTATACAAAATCCTCCTCAAAATACTGCGGTCCTTTCTTTTACTGATTTATAAAAAAAACAATTGGTCATATTGTTATTGCAACATATTAATTATATTGAACAATAAAACTGGATCAATAAAAGGGATGTTCCAGGCAATACCACCATCAGGAACGTTCTGTAAAATTTAGGGTCGGTAGGACGGCTGGACGGTAAAAAAGCTCTACAAAAAATAAAAAAATAAAAAAATAATCAGTTAAACATACCTGAAAATTAAGCGAAAAATCACGATTTAGGTAACATGTTGAAATAATTAAGGTATGTTGAATATTTTAATGATATGTAGTCAAAGAACAGGACCCAATGCAACTGATTGCAGAAGAAAATATCAATTAATTTTTTATTTTTTTAAAAGTTCTGGACATTTTCTGCCGTCCTACCGTCCAGCCGTCCCTA
>CALGLN010000112.1 GCA_937930835.1 uncultured Desulfomonile sp. | reverse complement strand
TTCAAATCCCGTTTCCCGCTCCACTAACCGGCGAAATCATTACAATTAGAGTCCCAAAAAACATTCAAACAATTTGGGACTCTATTTTTGTTTGAGCACTTCAATAAGTTAGCTTTAAGAAATCGTCGTAACTTTACATTGGGGGGAAGCTTGCGCGAGAGCAGGCAAGAAAATCGCTGTGGCGGTCATCGAGTGGCGGCAGGCGACGCCGACCTCGCTGTTGCTAACCAGGTCAATTCACACTCGATAATCCCGTACAAGTAGGCTATTTTTAAAAACGTTATTATTCTTCTTAACTAGTTACTTTTTAACGTAACACGATATATGTCTCGGATCCTGTGCGCTGAGTGAAGAGTCAAAGGATAGCCGGGCGTGGGCCGAGATTCAAGTGAGGCCAGTATCGCATGCGGTCAGATAGGTCTTATCGGGATACTTTGAGAAATCAAGGACGGCGAGTCTGTCATCGATGAACAGCGAAGTTGCGTGTTCAATAAGCTGCAGGTGGTTCCTTTCTTCGACCCCAAACGTAATGTCCTGGTTGTGACCTTGTGTTGGAAGATAGCCCGAAGAAACAAAATAGTAAGCGCGGTGCCGATATCGTAATAACCCCTGAAATAGACTAATCTGCCGATAAGGGTCTCTTTAAAGGCTTATTCATCGCGGCAAGTTAATTCGCTCAGCGGAGTTCATGGGAAATCTGTTTACACCTGTTATCAAAGCCTGGAGTTGCTGAGGCTTGCCTTGATACGGCCCGGGCCTCGAGTGATACATGAGTTCACTTGATTTTATTTATGTTCCCGATCAGGATGGGTTCCAAACATTTTTCCCAGCCTTAAGTAATAGAGCAAGTCTGTAAGCTGCCGTCTCTAAGAGAGGCCTTGCATTACGCATGCATTCGTCAATACTTATGGGACCTGGAGCTATACTGAAAAGACCCTGTATCCCCATGTTAGTCAGGTTATCAGCGCCCTCCCCAAGACTTCCGGACAGACAGATCGCAACTTTCCCGTATTTTCTAGCTAGGGCTCCAATACCAGTTGGGGCCTTTCCCATGGCTGTTTGAAAATCGGTCTTGCCTTCGCCGGTTATTACAAGATCACAACTGGCCACCAATCGTTCCATACCTGTCGTTTCGATTACTATTTCAATTCCGGATTTGAGTTCGGCATTGGTAAAATACATCAATCCCGCGCCTAGTCCACCGGCCGCTCCAGCGCCAGGACGGTTGCAAACATCTTTGCCCGTGATACGAGACGCCACTTCCGAAAAATTTTTCAGAGCCTCATCAAGCTCCGCCACGTCTTCAGGAGAAGCTCCCTTTTGCGGGCCATAAATTGCTGATGCGCCATTGCGACCCAGTAGAGGATTGTCAACATCACACGCTACGAGTATTTCGAGTTCTTTTATACGCAGGTCCATTCCGGAAAGATCGATGTGTTTAAGTTGGGCCAATGCAGCTCCGCCTGGTTCAATCTCATGGCCATCTTCCCCCAGAAACCTGGCGCCAAGAGCCGTGGCCATTCCCGATCCCCCGTCGTTTGTGGCGCTTCCCCCGATTCCGATAATGATTTTTCTACATCCGTAATTAAGAGCTTCAATTATGAGTTCGCCCGTTCCATAAGATGAAGTGATCTTTGGGTTGCGTTGATCATGGGAGACTAATGTCAGACCGGAGGCAGCCGCCATTTCAATTACCGCCGTCTGGCCATCACCGAGTATGCCCCAGAACGATTCAACAATATCCCCGAGCGGACCATGAACATGACATCTCTTAATTGTCCCGGATGTGGAGGTCACCATTGCTTCTACAGTTCCTTCCCCGCCGTCGGCAATAGGAACCTTCCTGATCGAGGCGTCCGGGCAAGCTCTCAATAAACCCTTTTCAACAGCGTCGGCAACCTGTACGGCCGAAAGACTTCCCTTGAAAGAATCCGGAGCGATCACTATGTGAAGAGAGGGCTGATTGCTGGTCAATTGATTCATCCCCTCGCTTTCCCCTTATTGACAGAACATTTCCTTCGATCCAGTCCAAAATGACGAAAAGTTGATGAGCCTACTTTATGAATTTTTAGCAGCCTCGTCTCGTCAGATTAAACATCGATAGGCTTGATGATGAGAACTACCGCCATGACAACGAAAACCATCGTTTCTGCGGCAGGTCCCCAAAAGCGTCCGGTAACCGCCATAACCATGCCAAGTACAAAAGCCGATATGAAAGTGCCACGCATGCTTCCCAGTCCACCAACCAGAACTACGGCAAAGCTGAGAAGCAACACTTGAAATCCCATGTACGGGTGAACCGTGGTAATTGGCGAATACAGGACTCCGCCAAACGCGGCTAGACAGCTACCTATAACAAATATGAGACAAAAATATTTCTCGACGTTGATTCCCAGACTGGAAACAGCCTCGCGGTCTTCAAGCCCTGCCACTACGATCTTGCCTACCATGGTACGCCTTAGAAAAATCTCGAGAGCTAAAAACACCAATAATGATAGGGCAATTATTATGAGCCGGTAAACTGGTAGCGACACACCGAATATGTTCAAGTATTGGTTGACCGGATCAGACAAAGGTATCGGG
Source organism: uncultured Desulfomonile sp. (assembly GCA_937930835.1). Lineage (GTDB taxonomy): Bacteria > Desulfobacterota > Desulfomonilia > Desulfomonilales > Desulfomonilaceae > CAITZA01. The sequence goes on along the minus strand of CALGLN010000112.1, from coordinate 43,958 downwards.
GTTGCGCCCCAAATCCATTTTGTTATATCTACACCGATGAGCAGAACCGCATAGGTTGCAATGATCGCGTAGTCAATTGAGGCTCCATAAAGTCTTCGAATGATGTAACGTTCAATTACGTACGACAACGGCACAGCAGCCAACACCGCCAGGACCGTGGCTGGAACAAAATAACCACCTAAAAAAGGCAGGGCTGCAATCAGGGCATAAGCTCCCACAGTGTAAATCAGAGCGTGGGCAAAATTGACAATGCGCATGGTCCCAAAAGTCAGGGATAATCCTACGGAAATGATGTAGAGTATTCCCCCGATGGTAAGTCCGTAAGCTAAGGTATTAATCACGAGCCCATCTCCTTACCAGGTTTTCCCGAAAACCTTGTCAGATATCCCCACACTCCTGCTCTAAACCAGAAAACCAGAATTAATAACATGATGCCGAGGAACATCTCCCAACGCTGGATGTAGTTTGGCAAATAATTACTGATCATCATATAAGTGATCCCGCCCGCCAAAGCTCCATAAAGGCTTCCCGCCCCACCGATAAGACTGGCAAAAATGACCTCAACGTTTCTGGTTGGGTCAATGAAACTGGGAGTCACATACGTGTAGTTGAGTATGGATAATCCTCCAGCCAACCCAGCGATGCCAGTAGATATTATGAACGCTATGAGCTTGTAGATGACAGTATTGTAACCGAGAAATTGAGACCTGGATTCGTTTTCCTTGATCGTCAGAAGCAGGATTCCAAAAGGTGAACTAGTGAGGCGGCGCACGAAATAAACGACGAAAAGCATGATAGTCAAACAAAAAACATAAACAGTCATTTTATTATTGAAATTTATTGGACCAAGGTTTCCAAAAAATGCAGACATTCCGTCTTCACCGCCAGTGTAACTTGAAAAACCGATGAGAACCAGGAAATAGCCAACCTGATTGAAAGCAAGATTTATTAGCGCGAAACATGCCCCGGTTGTTCGAGTGACTATTGGTCCTAAAACTGCCCCCAGCAATGCGGAACAAACCACCCCCGCCAGGATAGCTAAAAGAGGATTGGAGGAGACATGATCACAAAAGAGCGCAGTGGCATAGGCTCCAGTGCCGAGGTAGAGCATGTGTCCAAAAGATAGCCGCCCCATGTAGCCATAAATGAGGTCATAAGAGACTACGAAGATGCAGAAGATGATGAAATCCGTCGTTCGCTGAAAAGTTACGAGGTATCCAAGCATCACAAATGCAATGGCAATGAACAACAGATCAAACTTCTTTAGCGTGGTTGTGTTAATTGATTTCATAGGACTCTTTCCGTCCTCTGGGACTAATGGAATTACAGGTATTTCTCAAGCTGTTCCTGATCCTGAATATCTGCTTGGGAGACGAGTTCCCTGGGTATTTGTCCCTCCTGCATTATGTAGACCCGATCAGCAAGTTGGGAGACCACCGCCAGGTTTTGCTCTACAATTAACATTGCCAACTGACCCTTCATCATTTTTAGCACGCGAAACACCTGATCTATTATCCCGGCTGCCAACCCTTCAGTCGGTTCGTCAATCAGCAGCAATTGTGGATTTCCAATAAGGGCTCTCCCCAAGAGAAGTAACTGACGCTGTCCACCGGACAGTCCTCCGGCTTTCTTGTCCATGAATCTGACTATTTCAGGATAAATTCCCACGACCTTTTCTTCAGCCTCTGAAGCCTTCTGTTTAAAGGGATAGGCGGCCAAATGGATGTTTTCACGAACCGTAAGCTGTGTAAAAACCCGTTTGTCCTGAAAGACGTATCTCATGCCCATTAGCGCCAGTTCATTGGAGGGTTTCCCGTTGATATCAGCACCGTCGAATAGAATTTTGCCACTGCCAGATGGTAGAAACCCGGAAATCGTTTTGAGAAGAGTTGTTTTTCCTGCGCCGTTTCGTCCCACCAGAAAAATCATTTCACCCTGGTCAACCTCAAGCGACACATCAGACACCACCTGAGCGCTGCCATAAAACACATTTAGTTTTCCGACTGACAACAGCATATCAAAATCCCTCGATAGTTTTTTTAAGTCTCACAGGCCTGATCGTCGGCCCCCCAATAAACCCTACGAACGGTGGGGTCACATAAAACCTGATCGGGAAGGCCTTCAGCTATAATTTGTCCTTGATGCATTACAGACAGACGCTCTACAATGCCCACCAGGCGAGATATTTTATGTTCGATAATTACCAGGGTAAGTTGCTCTCTAAGACTATTTATAATTGAAAGCACATCGCTAATTTCAAATTCACTGAGCCCTGCCAAGGGTTCATCCAGCAGTAAAACCTTTGGATTAAGTAACAGGGCCATAGCTATTTCGAGCATTCTCTTCTCGCCGTACGATAACTCGGATGTAAGTGACCACCTCTTTTGCTCCAAACCGGCTCTGATCAACGATTCTTCGCACAAACTCAAGACTTCATCCCGGTGAGCGGAGCCGAGCATGAAACGTGACATTCGTGTGAACTGTGAATTAAAAGGAACTGCGGCCAAAACGAGATTATCTAGGACGGTCAGCGAGTTAAAGACGGAGACTAATTGAAATGTTCTTACTAAACCAAGAGAGACACGTTTAAAAGAAGCCTGGTCTGTTATATCAGACCCCATGAATCTTATCATGCCTTTGGACGGTGGAAACATCCCAGTCAACAGGTTGAAAAATGTCGACTTACCGGCCCCGTTAGGACCTATAATTCCGGCCGATTCTCCTTCACAGATTGAGTAATCAACCATCTCAACTGCGGTGAAATCTCCGAAACTTTTGCTTAACCCCTTAGTTTCCAGGATCACTGAACTTGCCAATTGAATCCTCTTTCACGCTTTGAAAATTAACTGACGAAATTGCGGTTTATGGGGAGAGGAGGGAGGATAATCGACCTCCCCCGGAAAGTTTTAGTATCCAAGCATTTTTAGTGGCGGCAGATAGTCCTCACCCGTGTATCCATCGATAACCTTTACCAAATCCCATTTGCTCTTTCGGTCTTTGGCATCCTTGCCTATCACCACAAACGCGTTGTATTTAAATATCGGCTGATGATCCTGCCTCCAGATTCCCTCACCTTTCATTGATCCAAATTTCGGATTGGTTTCTATTGCCTTGGCAATCGCAGCGGGATCGTTGGATTGAGCAATTGAAATGCCTCTCAAGGCTTCTTTTGTTCCAATATACGCCATTGCAGCGTAGGGATCAGGTGGATAATTATAGACTTTTTCAAACTTCGCGCTGAATTCGGCCCCCTCCTTCACTATCGCCTCATCAGGGAAACCGGACATATCGTAATACCAGCTCATCAGGGAATACACTCCCTCGAGCGCCTCGGGTGGAACGCCGGATCCGAAAACGTTGGTCATCCAATTGAACCATAGCGTGGTTTTAGATTTCAGACCAGTTTCATAAGCCTGCTTTAGCACATTGATGGCGTCTGTACCCCAGTGGGCCAACATTACTACCTCGGGTTTCATCTCGGCTATCTTCAAGAGGTATGAAGAGAAATCCGAAGTTCCCACCGGTGATTCAAGATACTCGACCTTAATGCCGCGATTTTCAAAAGCCGCCTTGGCGCCGGCCCACTGATCCTGACCAAAGGCGTACGCAGGACCAAAGAAAACCACATTTTTCTTGTTCAACTTGTCCACAATATAACTGGCTCCACCATATCCCGCCGAGTAGGCACAGCCATGCACAGCAAATGTCGTTGGAGCCATTTCCGCTTTTTCGAACATCTTCAGTGCGACAACGTTAACTGGGAAATAACCGATTGGCGTTTGTTTCACCTGTTTGTTCAGAGCTGCGCTTATAGGAGCGAAAGTCTGTCCAACAAGAACATCGACCTTGTCTTCACTAACCATTTCCCTGAAACGACGGATGGCAATGTCCGGCTTGGTCTCATCATCTTTGACTATGAAAGAGACAGGAACCTTCTTATCTCCCCATTGCAATCCACCGGCATCATTAATTTCCTGAATCGCCAGCTTTGCGCCGTCTAGCTGAACTGGGCCAATCACGGAAGCGGCGCCTGTGAGGCCGAACATAAGCCCAACCTTCACCGATTTTGGCGCCTCGGCGGCCATAGCCTGGCCAACAACGAAACAAAATACGCTAAAGATAGCCAAAACAAGCAATCTTTTACTTTTGATCATGACATCACCTTTCGCCACCAGCGTTAAACGTGAGAAAATTGTTGACCCTTCCAGTTAAGACAGCGCCGCCAAAAACTCATCAGCCGTAAGAACTTTTCCTATCCGCGGGAATATGACCTGCTCTGCGTAATCCTGTTCGCGCTGGGTATCAGTGGCTGTGCAATCCTTGATTACCAGGACTCGGAAACCAAGGTCATAAGCAGATCTCGCCGAAGATTCTACGCACCAGTTGGTGTGGAATCCAGCGAAGGCCACATATTCAATCTCGTTAGCTCTCAGCAGATAATTGATGGCTGTTGAGTGAAAGGCGTCCAGAGTCAATTTGCCGCGAACTATAATGTCACCCTCCTTGGGGGTCAATTGGTCAATTATTTCTGGTCCAGGAGTGCCAGCAAGCCAAGCGCCGGTACCCCAATCAGCTTTCATGTCCATTTCGATTCCGCGAAGACCCTCAGTGCCCGGACCACCTTTTTTCAATTCAGGAAATCCCGGTTGGAATGCCTGAAATGGCACATAAAAGATTTTAACCTTACCTCTGGCTTCTCCCAAAAGTTTTTGAAGGTTCGATATGACATTTCTCTCTTTTAGTTGATCAGCAATGTACTGGTACATTGTACCTCCGGGAGTGAGAAAGTCATTTTGAGGCTCTATCAAAACGATAGCTGTTTTTTCCTTCGGAATTTTCATTGGTTACCTCCTTGGTGGTGTTGGATTGAAATTTCTATGTTACCAGTTTTAAATCCGGTTCCTGCTGCTGATCATCAAGCGGCCAGAAACCTGAATTCATCTTTTCCCGGATCAGAGACATTACCCGCTGGTTGTGAATTCTCATGTATTTCTCGGAATCCTGGCTTTTCCCTTTACTCAGTGATTCGTGAATCAGTTGGTGATCTCGATACAATAATGTCAATGCAGGCTTCACGCGTACGCTTAATGGCCGCATCTTGTTCTTGATGGTCTCTAAAAATTCCTGGAGGACAGGGTTTCCGCTGGCTTCGTAAATGGTGGCGTGAAATTCAAAATCCGAGCGGGAATAGGCGATGAGATCCCCTGATTCTACTATTGGAGCCTGTTCCAGAAGCAACGTCTCCAGTTTGGACAAAGCCTCTGGATTGATGCGTGTAGCAGCCAACCTTGCAGCCATGCCTTCAAGGACCTCCCTAACCTCGTATAGCCATAGGGCCATGTCCGCTGTCAAAACAGCCATAAAGACACCCCGGTTCGGAATGTTTTCGACCAGACCTTCTTGTTCCAGACGACCGATAGCCTCCCAAACCGGTGTTCGGCTTACTCCGAATTCTTTGGTTAATCGTTCAACATTGATACGAGTTCCTGGCTCAAAACGGTGGTTGGCGATCATCTCTTTGATCAAAGAATAAACCTTGTTCGAAAGCTTTTCCCTAACAATCATGACCCTAAACCATCCTTAATTTAATATAGAATATTTTAGACCGAATTAAGTGTCAACAAAAAATTTCATGAAATATGAAATATGAAATGAGACCACGGTCTTTGTTTGGTAAAATAGTCTAGTGCCTCGTAAACTACAATTAAGTCATTTGTTCATATTCCGTAGCCCACACAAGGAGATTCAGGGGCCAATTGAAGTTGAGAGCATTATCAAAGTGCGCTGGTGGAGGTGATTCTATAGAAATTTGGACATGTAACGTAAATATGGTTTCCAGAACAATTTCTGGCAGCCGCATCGAAAGTGATTTTCATTCATATGCCACCGAGCCTGATAGATCTGATTCGTTAGGCCATTATTTTGCTTTTTCCACTCAGCTATCTGGTCCCGGTGAACTTGAAACCGATCCGCCAATTCAGATAGTGTCTGCTGTTCCTTGATGGTCTGCAAAGCTACCCTGGCCTTGAACGCCGCCCCGTAATCCTATCGACTTCCTTTAGCCATTTTACTGGTCCCTCTTATGATTAACTTAGAGTAGCTTTTGCGCATAAGCCACTTTCTATTTTTTCCCGACCATTAATGGTTTCCGCTGCTTGTATTTGAGGTCAGAAAATTTCGACTTTTTTCAGGTTACTTGATCTTTCGGACAACAGACTTTTTGTAGTAAAGCCTTCCTTCGAAATCCATTTGTGTTAAGCGACCTTTTTCAAGCAGCCGATTGACGACAGACCAATCTGATCCGGCCTTTTGAACGAAATTCTCTAGTGCCGAGTGTTCCATTGGATGAACGCTTGTTATGGCTAGAATATCTTGATACACAATCCCGGTGGGAGTGAAAGAATCTTCGTCCTCGGAAATCAGGCATTCCACATTAGCGACCCTCGACGAGAGAATAGACGAAATCTCTTCCAGAATCTGTGCATGCGGTCCTTTTACCGTTGGGTCAGTAGGGGGACGGATTGGCACGCTAATATAGGAACATTTAGGATTCAACTGTCCAAGAAAGTCTGCCAACTTCCGCGCATGTTCTACTTTATCGTTAATTCCTTGGACCAGCATTGTTTCGGAAACCAATTCTCCTGAGAAAGATTCTTTAAAACGCTCTATTCCGTCGATTATCTCAGATAAACGCAGACCCTTGTGTGGTCTGTTGATTTTACGCCATACAGGCTCTTCGATCGAGTCTACCTTGACTGAAACCCAGTTTGCACGATCAAGATCCGTCCTCACATCTTCTCTCCATAGCAGAGAAGAGTTTGTGATCACGGCTGTTCGTATTCCAAATGGACTTAGGTTCTCAATTGCCGCACCCAGATTCGCGTCCAATGTTGGTTCACCGTTGGAGACGAAAGTCAAGTAATCGATCTTTTCCCTAGTATCCCGTAATCTTGTGAGAATATTAGATACATCGCTAACAATACGATCGGGTGAAAAAAAAGATTGCCGATTCACGGTCTTGCATGTTGTAGGGCCTACTTGGCAATAGACACAGGAATAAGAACAAAATTTCTCTGGGATATTGTTGATTCCGAGGCTACGTCCCAATCGCCTTGACGGCACAGGTCCAAATGTTATCGTCGGAGTGTCAATAATCCCAAGAGTGGAATCGAACCCGGACTTATGATCCTTAGTGTGACTCATTGCGTTACACCTTCGTTCCCTCTTTAAGACGGTGATCGGGGCTGACCATAAATTCGACACGTGTGTCCGAAATATGACCCGGAGTGTGTTCTTGAATGATCCTTGCCTTCATGAGTCTCGGGACTCGCCTTCGCAGAACGCTAAATACTAGGATTTAAAAGGCGACTCCCGAGTCAATCAAAATTAATTCGTTTACTTGTATCTACTTCTTGGCTGGTGGAGGTTTTATTGTAGGTTCAGGTATGTCCTGAGGCATAGCTAAGGCCTCCATCTGATCTTTTGTTAGAGGTTCGCCGTAAGCAGCGAACTGAACTACTGGTTGAGCCGGATTTTTGAGCAGTTCCATTTTCCGTCCTTAAGATCAAGATAGGCGCACTCACATCTGACTCCCTTAACGACGGGAACCACACCTTTGAGGTTCGTAACCTTGCCGTTTTCCATCCGGGTGCGTTTGATAGCTTTATTTTTCTGAGCTTGTATCATGGATGGTATCCCGTGACAGCCGTCGCATTTCCTGCCTTCTTTCATGATCGAATGGCTCATGTGAGGCGCAAACATAAGAAATGTCTTATTTGGGAGCGACAGGAACGTCTGCATGCTAGCGGATGACACCTTACCTCTGTAATTCATAAGAAATACCCAGCCATCGACAGGAATGGCCTTTCTCTCTCCTGTATTAACCATGTGGTCAAAATGACAGTTAGTGCAACTCACGACATGCCGAAGGTGGCACGCCTTACAATCTAGCTTTCCTTCATGCACAGTATGTGAATCGGTTGGCTTAATTGCGTTGTGGCATTTTTCGCAATTGGTATCCATTGCGCCAAGTTCTTTTAGAGATGTGTACTCAATGCCATCACCGTGCATTTCACGTTGAGAATGACATTCCGTGGAGGTCATGTTTTTTGTCAAATGGACATCCTCTTGCTTTTCTCGAAGATCAATTCGCATCATAGCCTGTTCCCTCGCGTGACATTGCAGGCACATATTTGCATTTTGTGCTGCTTTTCGCGTCTAGGACGGGCGCTTTCCTGTTTCAGATCGGTGACATCTGTCACATCCGGCCACATGACACTTCTGATATGCGAGTTTCTAATAGGGCACCCCCGTAACGAGTTCCAAGCCACCCTGTTCCTTGCTATACCAGTATTCCATGCCCTTAGCTGTGAAATGCAAGCCTTTCAGGAAAAAACACTCTTGTTCAGGAACGGGGACGCCAGCTTCTAGTGGTTGTCCTAATGAACAAGACGAATAGCATTAGCAAGCCCAATCCAACACACACCCGCCTTCCCATTAGCGCCTCCTCCTTCGAAGAAAACCCGTATTGATCCTTTCGTCTCTACAGCGAATGAACGGGATTATTACAGCTAGCAGATAATATGAAATCTTTAACCGCATTAGAGAACCAAGCTCAACCTGATCTTCGCCCACGTCCCATTCCTTTTCCCATGCCACGTCCCACACCTCGACCGCCCCCACCTCCGAGACCGCGTCCCATTCCGGAGCCTGGTCCTTGAGGCTGTCCGCTGGCGCCCTGACCGAGGTTTGCTGAAGGGCTTGGAACATTAGGCGGATTGTTGGAGATTCCAGTTCCACGAAATCTTTCAAAAGCTTCACGGGCGGAGCCTGAGGCGCCTTCCCGAATTTCTACGCCAGCCGTATCAAGCACTCTCCTGGCATTTGGGCCGCAGCTTCCCGTGATTAGTACGTTAACGTTCTTGTCAACGAGCATCTTTGCCGTAGAAATCCCAGCTCCGCCCAAGGCGGCTCGATTGGTCTCATTGTCTATCACTTCGACAATTGCTCCATTGGTATCTACTATGATTATGAATTGCGCTCGACCGAAACGAGGATCCAATTCAGAATCCAAGCCTTTACCTGTTGTTGTTATAGCTATATTCATAAATATCTCTCCGAAAATATATGTTTTAAATTGCTCTTAGGTCCCAGTGATTCATTGAAAAAACGATATACCGAGGAAAATTGACTTTTCCAGTGTGTTGCGGAAGTTTTTCAATTGTCAACTAGTCTCAATGGGCAAGGCAAAGGTGAAGCAATAGCTAAGCAATGATCTCACGAAGCATTGCGTTGAAGATCCATTTCATCTATCCAGGTCCGCTGGAGGTCCACCCAACGTTGTCCGAGAGCTTCTGCTAACAATCTGTAGAAAACCTTTCCACTGCGTGGATGATCGTCAAAAACGCGATCTAAATCTAATCTATCTATCTTCATTACAGTCGTAGGAGCCAGACATTCAGCCCTAGCTGAATAGAATTCCCTGCCTACTGCGCTGGACCAACCAAACAGTTCTCCTATCTTGGTGGCAACATATTGAGGGGTAGCCGACCCGGCTGTTGTCAACAATACCTTGCCATCCACCAAAACGTAGAAGTGCCTTGCAGAATCGCCCTCTTCAAACAATACGGTTCCATTTTCGTGCTTTTCCTCAAAAGCGATTTCAGAAATCTCGCTTATTGCTTCTTGGCGTATGTTCTTGAAAATGTCCGTCTTTTTAAGAAACATCAGTTCCTCCCTTCTCAGGAAACCCAGCCAGCAAAGTGTTTTGCCGATGACGGGCCAATGCTCTGATTTGTTGAAGAGTCTTGTTATTTGGCCACCTAAAGATTTCTCCTTTGCCCTTCCAAGAGACTTTCTTATTAAGGCTAGTCTTTAACCTCCTTTTCCAGTCAGATTCTGGGCCCGCAGTGAAAACGAACTAGATTATTTGCCTCCCCTTGAAACCTCACAAGAGACGTGAGCTAATAAAACCAAAAATAATAAGGTATTATACCGCAAAGCTTTTGTCTAACCCGTGCGAATCTCTCATGACGAGGCCTTCGTTCTTCGACACCGCGAGCTTTTGGCGGCCTTTATTTTGGGCCAATGTCCAAGAATCTCAGCCACATCATTACAGCCGATAGATATTGCTTGAGCCAAGGCATTTGAACCGAATCTATCGATGGCCTCAATGTTTGCGCCGTGTTCCAGCAATATTTTTACCAGACTGCTGTGGCAGCAGAAACTTGCAATCATGAGGGGTGTTCTTCCATTGATGTCGAATGAATTTACAGACGCTCCATAGGATAACAGCGAATTCACAATTGTTGAGTTACCCGACATTGATGCAAACATTAGCGCATCGTATCCTGAAGAACTTTCCTGAAGGCTAACGTCGGCTCCCATGGACAATAATAGGTTTACTATCTCCGATCGATTCCACAGCGCCGCCATCATGAGAGCTGTCACTCCCTGTCTGTTGGCAAAGTTCAGATTGGCTCCTTTTGATAGAAGATGCGAGATCCTAGGCAAGTCCCCTGATATGGCGGCATCTATCAACGAGTTTCCCATAGAGGGCCTCCTCTGGGTGAACTTTTTTGGGAAAATTCTTGCTCTAAGAAGTTGTCTATCGAATACTCTTAACGAGCTATACTTTGAACACTTGATTAAAAGATGCTGATGAGCTCACCTCCTTTTCTTCTGCTTAAATTGGTGACAGCTACAGCATGTATTGATGTAACTGTTGAGCATATTTCATGCCAAAGACAACAAACTAGCGTATGGTAAAAAACGGTGATCTTTCAGGGAGTTAGAGGCATCAGAGGGCAAGCGCTTTATGGCTGGCGGGGAGGCGCACTGGAGTATAAAAACAACGCATTATAACTCAAACAGATATTACATTTAATATTAAGTAGTTATACATGTAACGTGTGTCTATTTATTGGTCACATCGTCTCTAGTCTGTCCATTTTTTAGACTTATGATGTAACTTTCTAATATATCGATAAAAAGTTTCCCTAGAAATTTGCAGCATGTGCGAGGCCTGCTTCTTGTTACCGTGGCATAATTTCAGGACATGATCACAAAGCGCCATGGCGACATCATCCATGGTATCGCGAAAGGACCTATGTGGAGAATGCGACACAGTATAAGTCCAAACATCCGATTCCTTATCTGACAGCGGAAATTCCAGATCAAAAACTCCGCCTTTCCATAAAATCAAAGATCTTTCCAGAACGTTTTTTAATTCACGAACATTTCCGGGCCATCGGTACCTTTTGAGTTTTTCCAGCGTTTTTGAATCGATAGTCGGGAGTTGTTGAAGCTGCATGTCAACTGCCAGTCTTTGAACGAGTTCACCACACAGAAGGTTAAAGTCTTGAAGTCTTTCTCGAAGGGGTGGAACGTTTATGGGAAAAACACAAAGCCGATAATAAAGAGGTTCGAGAAAGTGACCTTTTTCGACCTCTTTCACCAAATCTCTATGGGAGGCAGCTATTAATCTAGCGTTGACATAAATCTGTTTTTCTCCTCCTATTCGTAGAAAGGACTTTGTGTCCAGGAATGCCAAGAGCTTGGCCTGTAAGGTGAGTTCGAGTTCTCCTATTTCATTTAAGAGAATTGTACCGCCTTCCGCCAATTCGAGCAAACCTTTCTTTTTTCGGTTAGCCCCTGTGAAGGCTCCTTTCTCGTGTCCAAACAATTCAGATTCCGCGAGGTCTCTGGGTAGACCGGCGCAGTTTATTGAAAAGAATGGTCCGGATGATCGATGTGAGCGTTCATGAATCCATCTGGCCAAGAAGTCTTTACCACTTCCGCTTTCCCCTTGAAGCAGGACGGTACTATCGCTGTTTGTCGCCACAAGGGCCTTTTTTAGGGCGCTCCTCATAGATGGCGAAGGGTAGTCATGAGTGTCGGGCTGGGGCTCAGCGCATATTTGTTTTCGTTCTGTGACGTCACGCGAGACATAACAAAGTCCAATTATTTGGCCTCGAGAATCCTTCAGGGGTGAGATCGTGTCATGGAATGTAATTGGAATATTTCCCACGATACGAGTTTGTTCGCATTCTATTGACTCCCCTTCCACCACACGAGCCGATCGTTCAGATATTTGATGTCCCAGGGCGTTTCCGAAGAGATCTTCGGCCCTGAGTCCAATAATTTGCGAGGCGCTTAGTCCCAATAATTTGCAAAATGCTGGATTAACTTCCGTGTATCTCAAGGACTTATCCTTAATCATTATACAGTCCTGAGCCCCTTCAAATATGGCCCGAAAGCGCTCTTCACTTGCGCGAAGAGCTTCTTCAGAGCTTTTACGTTTCGTAATGTCTTCGCCCGATCCCAAGATGCCGATCATGTTACCTTTAGAATCCCGAAGAAGGCTGTTGTGCCATGCTACTAGTCGTTGTTGACCGTCTCCTGTCACAAGAATGTCTTCTACATACTGTGCCGCTTGTATTTTTCCAGACAATATTCTTGTCATGCTACGTCTTACTGAGGGACGCCGTTCTTTTGGCACAAATGAGTTCACCCAATTTCGTCCCACTATTTGGTCGCATGGAAATCCAAGCAAGGCAGCGCATTTCTTGTTGACGTACGTCACCGTGCAATTGTTGTCCAGAGCGACTATGATCATCCCCGCAACGTCGAGATAACCTTGGGCATTTTTACATGTTTCGAACATAGCCTCGTGGTTTTTCGTTTGTTCCCAGACGGTTCCCCATTGTGCGATTGCTCGATCAAGAATTTTGTCAAGAATCTTGAAGGATTCTGGTGACTTTTCCAAGCAATCCCATGCTCCAGCCTTTATGGCCTCCACAGCATCTCTCACATTTGAGGTGGGAATCATTGTAAGAATCGGAAAAGATTGGGGATACCCCTTTTCATCTCTGGTGAGTTCCGTGCCGAGGCCGTCAGGCAAGTTGAGGCTTGTAACCACTAGATCCGGTTTCATTATTCTAAGTGTTTCCCGGGATTGCTCCAGGCTGGTCGCAATCCTGATAGACACCGCAATATTTTTCTTTTCTAGCGCTGCATAAAACTCCTTTGCGTCTGATTCAGAATTCGCCACAAGTAATATTCGCAGTTTTCTTCTATCCATGACGCCACCAACCTCTCAAAGTTCATGAGGAAATGAACGAATCGAGAAATATGCTTTTTCTGAAATTTTTAGAGAAAGTATCCATTTAGGCAGTCTCATTTTAACCCCAAAACTCTATTGTTGTCGAATTCATCTCATAGGAGCGGAAATTCGACTTGCACACTAAACCTATCTAATTGAGACGATTCTTGAGAGTCCCTTTGCTGGGAGAAAGAACGATCCAATCATTTTATGAGAAAGCGAAAACTCTTATTAAATTCAATCAGAATCTTTCTGTAAATGTTGATCTGTTTTTGGAAGAGTATTTTTGCCCCTCATTTTTTAGCAAAAAGTCAAATTACAGCTTTTAGTTGACAAAAAAAGTGAAAAATTGTTCTCAGCCAGTTTTTGAGGATATTCCGCTGAGCTCTCTTTGGAGAACGAATCAGGGGGATCTTGGATCATTTGCTAGAAGCATAACCGCATGAATTGGAGATTGCCGCAAGCGATCATTTAACTGCAATCCTAATCTTCTAACGTCTGTCGGACAAGTTCTGGAGGATCAGATTCGGCAATGAGAATTTTTTTGGGTGATCGAAGATATTCCCATTTTGAAACAAAAGCTGTAAAAGCGTAAAATGTAGAAAATTTGTGTCGAGACAATATCTTGAAGGACAAGTCTGTTGATATTTTTTAAGGAGGTCAAAAGTGAAAATATCCGCATCAACAATAAGGCAATTATTGGAAATTGACCCGACGTTCATAAGTCCTATGTCTGAGGAACGCAGGAGACAACCTTTTGAGGGTTCTAAGGTTGATCTGACTCTAAACTCAGTATTTACACTTGCTCGTTCCAATGACAGTTTCAGCTCTTTCATGGGGGTCAACTTAAGAAAAACGCCTCCCACTGTCGAGATTAAGCCAGATCATTTGCCAATCAGCCCTTCTTTGGCGCGAGTGGGGCAAGGTTGGATGTTGACTACCGGGTACTATTTGCTTCAGACGGTTGAACAGCTTAATATGCCGCCATGGCTCATTGGGGTGATTAAGGAGCGCACTACTGTATTTAGGAATGGTTCGATCATTCGGGTAACGGACGCTGATCCGGGATTTTGTGGTCACATTACGGCAGGTCTTTACGTGCCACCTAATTCTCAACTAACATTGGAGAAAAATGCTAGATTCTTGAGTGTGAAGTTTGAGCCGATAGTAGAGATATTTTTCGAGAATGGAGAGCCTGACGCCTTTTCGTTATCTGTTGATCCGGAGAACAACGATCCGTACAATGGAATATGGGGAGGAAAAAAGAAATCAACCGAGGGCATGATAGAAAGAGGATATTGAGGCCTCGATCTTTGGATGGGACACACGTTTGAGACGGGTTTGAATTTAGACAGTGTCGAGCGTCAAAACAAAAATAATGAGCAACAATCCCTCAGATATACTGGTAGAAGCGTTTCTCCACGATCCTCTATTTGAGCATCTTTGGCCGGACACAGAACAGAGGGCTAAACAGCTTAAGACAGTGATGGATTTTCTTCTTTCCTTTGCTACTAAAAAAGTTTTTATGAAAGATTCTGATGGTCAGTTAGCTGGAATTATTGGCGCATTTTCACCGGGGAAGTATCCTCCGAGTTTCTTGGATTCTATGATTCTGCTGACCAAGATGCCTTGGATTATTGGCAAGATGTTGTGGAATTCCTCGTGGCAGGCAATGAAGAAGCTAAAGAACATTCTCAAGAAGATAGAAACCATACATCCCCATCAACCTCATTGGTACATCATGGTAATTGGCGTCAAACATTCCCATCAGGGTAAAAAAATTGGCTGGAAATTGATAGAGCCAATTCTGCTCAAAGCCTATGAGCAACAAGTCATTGTTTATCTAGAATGCTCCAACCCCAGGAGTCTTCAATTTTACCTCAAGCTTGGATTTGAGGTGAAAGAAGAGTTGATTCCTTTTGAGGGTTGTCCTTCAATCTGGGGATTGATAAGAGAGCCAAAAGCGCTTTTATGAACTTCGGAGACTGTGTTCCCGAAAACGAATTAACTTGCTGATTGAATAGTTTGATTTTCGCTCACTTTGATTTTCGCCTATTGCCAGGATCTGGACAGGTTATTGAAAGTCATATCTGCTGACAATTCATCCTTTCTATTTTTGTATCCCTCATGCTAAGGTGCATTGACTCCAAGAAAACCAAAAAGCAGTAGGTGCAATTTTTGTAGGGCAAAGGGAGCTTCTATTTCGCCTCTGAGTTGAGGTCATGGAATTAATATGACGATTAGTTCATCACAGGAACCTAGGATTTATGTTGCGGGCCACACTGGCATGGTGGGATCAGCCATATGCCGACGACTTTCGTCAGAGAACATGAATTTGGTCAAGCCTTCAAAAAGGGTAAATTTAACTAATCAGGAATCAGTTAATGAGCTCATTTCGGAACTAAAACCAGATTGGATCTTTCTGGCTGCCGCTAAGGTAGGGGGCATAAGGGCAAATTCTACCTATCCTGCCGATTTTATCTACGTGAATTTGATGATTGAATCTAATTTGATGCGAGCTGCATTTGAAAATAATGTAAGCAAGCTCATGTTTTTGGGTAGTTCATGCATTTATCCGAGGAATTGCCCCCAACCTATAAAAGAAGAATATCTTCTTTCAGACTATCTGGAGCCGAGCAATAAACCCTATGCGATTGCCAAGATCTCAGGCATAGTCATGGCTCAATCGTTCTGCCATCAATACGGCTGCAATTTTATTTCGGTGATGCCTTCCAATTTATATGGTCCAAATGACAACTTCGATTTAATGGATTCACATGTAATTCCTGCGCTTATGAGAAAGACGCATGAAGCGAAGGTTAGCAGAGCTGGTTTTGTAGAAGTCTGGGGAACAGGAAAGCCTTATAGAGAGTTTCTCCACGTTGATGATCTTGCAGACGCCTGTTTGTTTCTTATGAAGAACTACAATTCACCGGGATTGATTAACATAGGTTCTGGTCATGACCAAACCGTTCTGGAGCTCGCCAACACTATAAGGGAAGTTGTTGGTTATGAAGGCGAAATTAAATTTAACACATCTATGCCGGATGGAACCCCTCGGAAATTGTTGGATATTACTAAGCTAAAGGCCCTGGGATGGAGTCCGTCGATTCCCCTGAAAGAAGGTTTGGCTCAAACATATAGATGGTATGTTAAAAATGAGAGATTGGCACGAAAATAATCGCTTACCCATGCTTCATCAGAATTGATATATTGTTAAAATTAACAATTATATTTTGCTATTAGGGACATAAAAATCATCCGGCTTCCAGAGCTTTTAAATTTATGTCAAGATATTTAGGTGGGGTTGCCTGTTTGACAGCTTCCTTCATGGTTTCGAGATTGAATGGCAATAGGTTTTTTCTTGTGAGAATACCTAGCATTATTACATTGGCGCTTTCAGAGAGTCCAAGTTCCTTGGCCCTGGCGCTTGCTGCAACTGGAATTACCTGCCCGGATACTTTCCGGAGTTCATCTTCTATTTCATTTAAAGGAGGATAATGTGCCATGCCTAATCTGACTGACAGTGGCTGAAAGCGCTGAGTATTGTAGATGACGGTCCCTTGTTTTTTCATGAATGGAATTGCCCTGAGGGCTTCCAAAGGTTCCAATGAAAAAACTATATCAGCTGTACCCTTAATTATGAGGGGACTACCAGTCAAATCCCTGCCGATTCGCAATGTTGAAACGACCACACCACCTCTTTGGGCAAGACCGTGAGTCTCAGAGCCAATCGCATCTAAACCCTTTAAGCTTGCTGCCTTGGAAAGTATATTTGTTACAGAGCCAATTCCAAAACCACCGACTCCGCACACGTATATATTGAGAGCGTTGTCATTCATTTCATACTCTCCTGAAATCATCAATTCGTTTCATAGGTTTGTTTTTTAACGGACAGGTTTGGACGCAACTGGCGCAGCCAATACATAAGTCGGTGTTGATCTGAACCTTTCCCTCATCGGTGGATTCGATAGCGGGACAGGCAAACTTTTTCAGACAATTCTGTATGTTCTTGCAGATGTCGAGATCTATCCGTAACGGATTTGCGAGGACGCCGGCCTTTTTTTCAATCCTTGACCTGCGCAAGGCGCAAGGCTCATCCTGAATGACCACCGCCACCCCACCTTCGGGAGAATGAGCAAATTCAAAAGCCCTTTTGAGAGCGTCTTCAACCTTGGCTGCCTCATAAGACGGAACTCTTTCGACAAATTTTACGCCAAAAGCCCTTAAAACATCATCAATAGAAATCCTCACAGTCTCCCCTTGAGAACCGAATCCGCTGTTAGGGTTTGGCTGATGGCCGGTCATGGCGGTAATTCCGTTGTCCATTACCATTATCACCTGACGATGTTTGTTATAGACAGCATTCACGATTCCGGGCATAGCAGCGTGAAAAAAGGTCGAATCCCCAACAAAACTCAAGACCGGTTCATCGGGAAAGGCCTTTGCCAGGGCGCTAGCGGCTGGGGCGCCGGATCCCATACAGTAGAGAAGGTTACCAAGATTATAAGGGGGTAGAAATCCAAGAGAATAGCATCCTATGTCGGCCATGGAGAAGGCTTCCTTTTCTTTGCCCATAGCACGTTTGGCTGCCAAAAAGGCGGTCCTGTGGCCGCATCCTGGACAGAGTTGGGGAGACCTCACCGGGACCGTCTTAGAGGATTCTGAAAAGTCGAGTTTAGGGCTTATCCCGAGATGGCCTGAAATTATCCCTACCATTCTTGTTGGATCATATTCGCCTATCATGAGCTCAATTTCGTCGGGCTGACCTGATTTTCCGATTATTTTACAAGATATTGCGTTGTCAAGACACAGAAGTTTGACATCGTTTTCTATTACTGGGTCAAGTTCTTCAAAAACGTAAACTTCCTGAGATGATCCAATGAATTTAATGACGCTATTTTTGGGAATCGGATGAGTGATTCCTAATTTGAGGACATCCGCGCCAATGCCGAGATATTCGAGGGCGCTCACTGTTGATTGAAAAGTGTGACCATAAGTGATGATTTTCAGTTGTGATGACCCCGAGCCGACTTTTACGGTCTTGTTGATCAATTCATTGTCTAACTCAGAGCCTATTCTTTGAAGGTTTTGCAAGGCTTTTCTCTTGAGAGGAGGGAAAGTGCCCGGCAGTGGAATGTAGCCGCCATCACGCTGCATGGTTTGGTTATCCCATTTGGGATCCATTTTAGATGAAGTTATATCGTCAAGCGTTACGGGACCGGTTTGATGACAGGTCCTTGTGGTAGTTCTAATGAAAACTGGCGAGCTGTATTTTTGAGAGAGATTCATCGCCAATTTGAAGAAATCTTTGGCCTCTTGAGGTGTTGAAGGCTCCAGGAAGGGCAAGTAGCCGATACGAGCATAATATCTGTTGTCCTGTTCATTTTGTGAGCTTAAATGCCCAGGGTCGTCACCTAGAATAACAACTAATCCTCCGGGCATTGTCAGATACGATAGCTGAACAGCAGTGTCCGACGCCACGTTCAAGCCTACGGATTTCATCCAACACACAGATGGCCTACCGACTATTGCCGATGTGGCGGCAACTTCCAAGGCAACTTTTTCATTAGTAGATATCTCGAAATAAATGTTAGCTTTTTGAGAAATTGCCAGCAATGCGTTGGCCATTTCAGCAGTTGGGCTACCGGGATAGCAGGCTGCGACCTGAACCCCGCTTTCTATCATGCCCCGGACAAAACCATAGTTCCCCATCACGTTGATGGCGCTTCCTTTGGGCCCTAATAGCTGATCAAATTCTGACATTTACTTCCTCATGTGCGCCGAATTTTTGTGCTTCACCTTCATAAATATTCTTCATTATTTGGTTTTGTCAAGAATTGCGGCTCATATATGTTCCAGAAACAAAGAATTGTTCGAAACCGTGTTAAATAAGCAGGTCATGAATGGGGTCTAGAAAAGGTCTTATTGCCGGCGAAGTTTATAAATTGTCACTGTTTGGTTCGGAAGTCCTTCCTCAGTGATAGAAACGGTTTTCATTTCTGGAGTGAATCCATTTCGGGTAAGCCTACCAATGAATCGATTGACCACCATCCTCTCCCTGTCCGCAATGATCAAACTACCATTTAGTTTTAACGCTTTGTTCATTAAATCTATAAGTGAGCTATGAAAAAAATAATCATAGACTATCTCGGCCCCGATGATTATATCGAATGTTCCCAGTTGGCCGGGGGATTCCCAATCCATTGTTAAAAAACTGATATTATGGTTTTCAGCTCCATTGGCGATTGCGTTGGATCTTGCATTGTCCAAAGCCTCTTCCACATAATCACAAAGAGTTACCTTGGCGCCTTTCAAACATGCCACTAATCCGGGCAAGCCAACTCCGGCTCCTAGTTCCAAAACAGCTTTCCCGGACACATTGAGTTCTGATTCGATATAGCGGGCCAAAGCGACCGCTGAGGTTGTCAGCCCCCACCAGAATGAAATTCGATCGTTAGATTCAGGCTTAGGTCCGGGAACAACCATCTTTACGTTGAGGCTGCCGATAGAAGTTTCATAAATAAAGGAAGATTCTTGCTTCACTCAAATTTCTCTAATATCATCTTCACGAGTTCACTTTAAATATCGAGGGTGTGAAGGTGATTAAAAGGTTTTAATTAACCGGAGCTATGCAACGTTTATATGACTAGTATAAGACTTAAGAGCCCAGCTAAGATAAATATTTTTCTGAGAGTGCTTGGAAGGCGCGCTGACAACTATCATGATATCGAAACGCTCTTCCAGGCTATTGAATTATATGATGAGCTCATAATTCGCAAGTCAAAAGGTTTGTCCAGGCTGGTCGTAAAAGATCATCCGGATTTGGAAAACAGCCACAATTTAGTTTTCAAGGCCTTGAGATGGTTGGAGCAGGAATGTGGTGAGCGATTTGACGTTGAAATTGAATTGCGCAAGCGAATACCAGTAGCGGCAGGGTTGGGTGGAGGCAGTTCAAACGCAGCGGCTACCTTAGTCGCGATCCGGGAGCTCTTTGATCTTAAAGGTGTGAGTGTATTGGATATGCAACGTGGGGCTGCTTTGTTGGGAGCTGATGTTCCATTTTTTCTAGTAGGCGGTACGGCAATAGGCTTGGGCATAGGAGAGGTCCTCAAGCCTGTGAAAATGAATCTTGATTTTAGAGTCCTGTTGATCAATCCTGGATTTTCCGTAAGCACAGCAGAAATATTTTCGGCCTTTTCCAAAACCTTGACAGTTTCTAAAAAAGAAGCTACGTTATCAGGATTATTTGATCAGGGTGTTGAATTATCGAAACTGCTCATCAACGATTTACAGGATATTGCAGAGTCGATATATCCTGAAATTAAGTCAATCAGGGAAACTTTTGTTGACCAGGGGCTGACTCAAGTACTAATGACAGGGAGCGGTCCGACGATTTTTGGATTAGGCGAAAGCGCCAAGCTGGAATCGTTATTCAATTATTTTAGCTCTAAATATAGAGCAATAATGACTAGCCCAAGCGCTACAGGTATACTGATTGACTAAAAAGATATCCGGCCGAGACATATGGCCTGAATGTTGGGGTGTCGTCAAGTGGCAAGACACGGGTCTTTGGATCCCGCATTCGGAGGTTCGAATCCTCCCACCCCAGCCAACAAATTCCCTTAATATTTATAGCCAATGAGGTCGTAAATGCCTTCTAAAACTCGTGAAACCAGAGAAATTCAGAAACAGAGACTGTCCGAAGCAATACAGAGCCGCTCGAAGCTTTTGGTTGACCAAGGCACGTCTGAGAAAGATTTGGCCAAGGATCCTCAGATAAAGAGTTTCAAGGCTAAAGTTAAACAAATTGACGGAGCTCTAGCCCGGATCGCCTTTCTAGCTGAACAGAATGTCAAAATGGCTGAGAAACAAGCTCAGAAAAAGGCCCAGGCCGAAGCAGATCGTGCAGAGATGATTAAGCCAGGCGCCAAGCCCAAGAGTAAGAAAAAAGTTGAGGAGCCAGTTCCAGAGCCCACAAAGAAGGGTGGTAAGGCTAAAGGGAAGCAAAAATCAGAAGGGAAGAAAGATTCAAAATAATTTGTTTTTTTAAACAAAATTAAGTCTTATATTCCTCGTATTTCATAGACACAATGCTGATTGGATTCACGCTGTTTAGATGAATCCAATCAGTTGATTTTATGAGCGCTTCCTGTTTTTCCCTCCGAGCCTTTATACAGGGTATTCATGGATAGCATTAATATTTTTCAGACCTTACAAAAACTAGTTTTATTGGCGCCGGGGTTTTTGCTGGCTATTACGGTTCACGAGTTTACTCATGGATACGTTGCTAACCGGCTTGGCGACCCTACTGCCAAGATGGCTGGAAGGCTGACGTTTAACCCGTTGAGTCACCTGGATCCCATAGGCACATTAGCGTTGGTGCTTACTCAAATGATAGGGTGGGCCAAGCCGGTTCCCGTTAACCCACGCTACTTGTCGAATCCCAGATCCGACATGCTTTGGATAAGCTTGGGAGGGCCAGCGGCAAATCTGTTAACAGCGATTGTTCTAGCTCTTTGTTTGCACATTTTGGATGCATTCTCAGGCCATTCGTTGATGCGCGGTTCATCGGGCTTAATACTGAATCCGCTAGTTCTGATAATCTATTTTGGAATTCAAATTAACATAGTATTGGCTGTCTTTAACCTCATTCCCGTTCCTCCCCTTGACGGCTTCAGCATTTTACAGGGAGTTCTTCCACGAGACTATGCCTACCAATTGGAGAGACTTGAGCCTTATGGTTTTATCATTCTGCTAATCTTGCTTCTTTCAGGGGTTATTTCTTTTATTATAGTTCCCCCGATCATGTTCATACAAAATCTTCTTTTAGGTCAATTATAAGCTGAGATGTAAAATGCCCTATGAGGTCAAGCTCGAGAAATTTGAAGGACCGCTTGATCTTCTATTGTATCTGGTTAATCGAAACGAAGTAAGTATCTTAGATATACCTATTTCATTGATTACTGATCAATATCTGGAGACTTTGGAGAGAGTCCAGTCCGTGAATCTGGAAATAGCCGGCGAATACTTGGTAATGGCCTCTTATTTGACGCAAATAAAATCTGCCTGTCTTTTGCCCAGCGTTCATACGGATGATCAGGAAGAAACCGTTGAGGATCCTCGACAGGAACTGATTGAACATTTGCTCGAATACAAAAGATATCGGGATGTGTCAAGAATGCTTGACTGTTCGCCAATTCTGGGCAGAGAAGTCTTTAGTCGAGGTTTCTTTGATGAAGATGTCGAAAGACTCGATTCAGTATCAAACATAAAAGTAAGCATGGATGATCTTCTTGAGGTCCTTAACGAATTAGTTGCCCGGACCGCAAGACCTGACCTGCTTGTTCTTGAGCCTGAGGCGCTTGCTGTGAAGGACAAGATCAATCTGATAATCGATGTTATTAACCGAAAAAAGTGGGTAACTTTTCGTTCACTGTTTGACGATGACATGACCAAAATACAAATGATCACAACGTTTCTGGCTCTATTGGAAGTTGTTAAAATGGGTTTGGCCCGGATTTACCAGGACATTCCCTTTGGAGCCATTCTCATTTCAAAACAATAAGCAACCACAAGATGTTTCTAAGTTCTTTTAAGATCGTGCTGGCTTGAACACTTACGGAGGACATTATGAGTCTAAAACTCCAAAGGTCGATGCTGATATTGCCGGTCAATGTTCAGAAATTCGTTGAGAAAGCGCATGGCAGGGGGGCTGACGCAATAGTGTTGGATCTAGAGGATGCTGTTCCTGATTCAGAAAAGAAAATGTCCCGTTCACTAGTACGGGAATCAATCGTGATAGCGGGCAGGGGTGGAGCCGATGTCTTGGTAAGGATCAACAATGACAGGAGCATGATCCGTGAAGATCTCGAGGCAGCCGTGTATCCTGGTCTATCAGCTCTATTCATGCCCAAGGTTGAATATCCGGAGCAGATTAGTGAGTTGGAGAGTTTAATAGGTGAGTTAGAAAAAGCAAGAGGCCTTGAGGTGGGGTCCATAAAGATAGCAATTCATGTGGAAAGTCCACTAGGTTTGCTTAATCTGAAGGAAATAGCCTCATCAAGCAAACGGTCTGAATCGATAAGCATGGGAGTTGATGATTACTGTCTCCAAATGGGAATCAGACCATCTGAAGCTGCAGAGGAATTATATTTTCCTCTAAACATGATCGCAATAGTCGCTCGTGCCTACGGAATTATTCCTTTAGGAATCCTGGGATCGGTGGCTGATTACAATGATCTCGAGAAGTTCAGGTTATCTGCTCAACGAGCTAAGAATCTTGGGTTTTCCGGAGCATATTGCATTCATCCGGGTCAGGTGGAAATTCTTAATGAGGTTTTTTCCCCTGCAAGAGTTGAGGAGCTTTGGGCTAGAAGAGTTGTAGAATGTTTCGAAGAATCTTCGAGAAAAGGTCGGGCTTCCACCAGTCTCGATGGAAGAATGGTAGACACCCCAATTTATAAGCAGGCGCTGTCGATTCTTGAGACCGTTGAAGCAATTGAGGAGAGAAACAACCGAAAAAAAGAACTAGGGAAGAGATTAGAAAATTAATAAGGGCCTAATTAAATGAATGCCGAAGAAAGTCTGGAAAATAAAATCCAGGATTACTCGTTTTTTCTAAGCAAGGTGGGTAAACCGATTCCCGATTCCGGAGGAGGAGCTGTAGCAGCTTATTCTGGGAGTTTGGCAACTGTCCTCATGCTAAAGGTATGCAGAATAGAAACCAAGAATCGCTCCGCAGGAAACATAGAGAGGGTCCAATGGGAATCTTTATCATTAGAATCTACGCATCTGGCTGAAAAATTTTTGGAGCTCATCCAGCAGGACTGCCAAGCATACGAAAATTGGGTTTTGGCTCGAAACAGTTCGAAGTATGACGAGAAACCTCATGCGGCTTTTCTTGAAACAATTCATGTTCCGATTCAAATTGTTTGCGCGACTGGTCAAGGGCTATCATTGGCCAGAACCGTTGTAAGAGATTGTAAGAGGCGCCTGACTGCTGACGTAATGGTATCGGTTGAATTGTATAAATCAGCATTGAGAGGCGCTCAGCGAATAGCTGAAGCCAATATACGTATTTCAGATAGTAATGTTGGCTTAAGGATCGTGGAAAAGAGGTTAGAACAATCAGTCAATGAGGCCTGGAATATTTATCAGGAGTTGGTCAAAGCGCATCCGCTAGATGTGTAGCATGTGTTTATTCGTGAGATTTTAGTATCTACAAATCAAGATTACTAGAAATAATTGAGGAAAAATTATCTGTGAAACTCGCAGCGGACAATCTTCACGGGTTAAATCCAGCGGTCATTGATGCCTTTGAAAGACTTGATCCCGAACCAATTACGAGAATGGTCTGTCAATTCGATCAAGCCGGCGTTGATTTGATTGATATAAATCCTGGCCGACTCAGCCGAAAACGTGAAGACAGGATTGCGTTCATGATTGATACGGTTCAATCTGCTAGCCGATTGCGACTTATTCTAGACAGCCCTGATCCTCGTTTACTAGAAATAGGACTGGAGGTTGTTAGAGACAGGCCGATAGTGAGCGCCTTGTCGATGGAGCCTTATAAACTAGAGAGAATTTTGCCGCTTGCAAAAAAATATGACGCTGAACTGATTATCTTGTTGATGGATGAAAAGTCATTCACGCCTGCCACGGTTGATGAAAAAATAGCCTTGTCAATACAATTGCGAGACGCATGTCTGAAACAAGGGCTCAAGAGTGACGACCTGATTTTTGATCCGATCCTTCCAAATCTGACGTGGCAAGATGCCAGATTCAGACTGGGAGAGATTTTCAAGACAGTTAGACTGCTCTCATCAGGCGCAGTGTTTCAGGAGTCGGTTAGAACGATGTGTGGCCTGTCCAATCTCAGGAGCGGAGTGAGGAGGTTATTTCCTGCCGACTATGAAACTCAAGCCATGGCAGCTCTTACGGGAGCTGGGCTTGACATTCTTTTAGCCAATGCCTTGGATCCAAAACTTTTAGCGCAGTTCAGTTTCCTGAAACAGATCATCGACTGAATATTTATACGGGGTCACATAGACAATTTAGGTGAACGACGATGATAGCAGTTGTTAATATCTCTTGAAAACCCTCGCTCTTTTTTTCAGACATTACTACCGATTTGCGGTAGCAAAATTAAGTCAGAATAAGCCTCTGCGGATCTACTTGATTTCTCAAGATTGACAATTCATCATCTGATGGGGGTTGAGCCACAGATGAACGGCTTATGTCAATATTGAAACCTGTATGATCCATCACTTCTTCAGGAGTTACATCTGGATACGTCTTCGCCAAGAACATTTTTTTCGTAATCGAATCGAATTCCATTATGGCCATATTGGTTACTACAGCAATGGGCCCACCTCGTTTGAAGCCCGCATTTCGCCTTGAATCCCCTCCGTTTAGCCATCCTGGGCTGGTCAGATAATCTATTTTTTCAACGAAACGTCTTTTTTCGTGTTGCATAAAAATTATTACTCCCGAAGCCAGTGATGCGGCGTCACAAGCTCCACCACTGCCTGGAAATCTTGCCTTAGGATGGTGATAATTGCCAAGGCTGGTAGAATTCAAGTTGCCGTAGCAATCAATCTGAGCAGCTCCCAGGAATGCCACTGTTCTGAATCGAGGATTTGCTAATATAGAGAATGAGTCAATCAGCCCTGTGTTCAGACAAGTCCCCACCATTACCCGAGGGTCAGCTACTGCTAGTGGGAGTTCTTCAAGGCTAGGGTCAATGCCTCCGGTTTCAAAAAACACAACAGAATTAGGCGCATGTATTTTCTTGGCTACTGTCGCGGCCAACATTGAGACTCCCGTTCCAGCAAAAAGTATGTCTCCATCATTGATCATTCTACCGGCGCTTATGGCCATCATTTCCAGTCTAGTATATCTATCGGTAGTCTCTGTCATTCGTTTACCTTCTATCAAGATTCCTGGCGTAACCAATACATGAGTTAGCCTTTATTCTGAGTAGATCTTTTAAACCGACCTTTTGCAGGTAGGTAGCCTGGTCTGGAATGTCGTAAACCCATTCGTTCAAGTATTTTTCGAATGCCTCATCATCGTGTGCGACATTTTGATAAAGCCTCAAATGCGAAGGATCGTAATCATAGAAGTAATGACAGGCCGTAGGATGAGCAGAATACGGCTCCTGAACTACTGCATCGATGAAAAATGGAGGTAAGGAATTCTGATCAGGGTCTTGTCTGATAACTTCCTTAGGAATGATTTCCTCACAAGAGATGATTACGTGATTTGACGCTTTTGCCTGTTCTAGGTCAGCGAATGTCAAACCCTTTATTCTCACGGTCCCATCCGTGCCAACATATTGAGCGTGTAGAATACACACATCAGGATTTAATGCGGGAAGCAATATCACTCTATCTTCATCCTGGGAAAAGGGATTCTGAATTATGTCAAGTTTCTTAGAAGGGATTTTGGCTTTACCACGTTCGTATGATGGAAAACCTTCAAGTTTTACAAGGTCGGTTTCCAAACCCGACTTGGTGGCCATGAAGGGAAGGCCCATGGATCCTGCGAGAAATCTCAAGCTCATCTGATAGTTTGAATAGTCCTCAAACATTATTTGACCATTACAGATTGCCTTCTTAAATCGGATGCACGTTGGAGCGAATCTGCCGGTTCCTCCGTACGCGATTTCAAGATGTTCAACGCAGCCAGCCCCAATAAGCAAGTCCAGAGCTTGACCATGCGAATGGCACACAACGTGTAACTTTTTCAATCGCTGACGAACAATTTCTCGCGCCAAAAGCATTGGATTTCGACTAACTGTAAAGCCACCCAACGCAATCTGACAGCCATCTTGGACAAATTTCGACACTGCCTGGGAAGGGCTCATGAGTTTAGTGTCAATCGTGTCACCGTACATTCTTGATCCTCGCAACAAAAAGAATTATCAGCAAAATTTTAAGAGATTTTTCCAGCGAATTGAATGCTAAACTAAATCCATAATCTGTGAACGGTCATTTTATTCTTATTCCTCATTTAGGTCAATTTAGAGTTTGTTGTCACTTATTGTTGTCAGGCTCAAATAAATCCAGTAGATTGTCCCCGCCTGTATCAAGGAAGTCGACGGCCTGCATTTGGGTCGATAAAAATGGCACATAAAATATTCTTGTGAGATTAACAGGTTATGGACAGATTTGAATTTGGCAAAAACTGGACTAGTTTTCTGAAGACCTTGAACCACGCTCGGATTGAAGCCGCCGAAAAATCGTTACGTGAGATGCTCGAAGTTCAAGATCTTGAGGGCAAAAGCTTTTTGGATGTCGGATGTGGCAGCGGTCTTTTTAGTTTGGCGGCAAAAAGGCTGGGAGCTAGTCCCGTATATTCTTTTGATTACGATGAGCAGGCAGTTCAGTGTTCCAAAGAGATCAAGAAGAGGTTTGGGCAGCATGATGAAGCATGGACAATAGAAAGGGGAGACGCTCTTGACAGAAATTATCTTGGAGGGTTGGGGCTTTTCGATGTTGTCTACTCTTTTGGAGTGCTGCATCACACGGGACACCTATGGGAGGCGCTTCAAAATGTTTCGGAAACGGTGAGGCCTGGTGGGAAGTTATTCATAGCAATTTACAATGATCAGGGACTAGCGAGTAAGTTTTGGCTGGAGATAAAAAAGATCTATAATCGTCTTCCTCCATGGTGCCGACCATTCTTCGTAGCCATGTTTATCCCTGGAGCGGAAATTCCTTACGTAGTTCGAAACCTCTTAGCAGGCAAGTTACCCTGGGATCATTGGACTACATACTTCAACAGAAGAGGTATGTCGAGAATTCATGACATCACTGATTGGGTTGGCGGCTTACCTTTCGAGGTAGCCAAGCCAGATAGGATTTTTGATTTTTTCAGATCCAAAGGATTTAGATTGGATCGCTTAGTAACCTGTGGTGGAGGTCATGATAACAACCAATTCGTCTTTACAAGAGTGAGCCAAAAATCGAACTAATTTATAGAGTTGCAAGCAACTAATCATAATTTAGGGGAATATAGTTAATTAGAGGCAAACACCATGTTGAACAGGGTAATTGATCCGTTAGAAGACAAATATCTTTCGCCTGATTGGTTGAGATCAGCACTAATTACCATTGACGTTCAGCGCGATTTTTCGCTGGAAGGAGCGGTAGCCGAGATTCCTGGAACCATGAAAGCGGTGAAGAATATCCAAGTAATGTTAGCCGCTTACCGAAAGAAGTCGTTGCCCATTTTTCATGTAGTGAGAATCTATCTTGATGACGCAAGCAACGTTGACATTTGCAGGAGATCCGCCATTGAATTCGGAGCCAGAATTGCTTCTCCAGGAACTGAGGGCTCCGAAATTGTCCAAGAACTCCTGCCAATGCCCGGCGTCAATCTGGATCATGATCTGTTGCTCAGTGGTCAGTTGCAGCAAATTGCTCAGAATGAGTGGGTAATATACAAACCAAGGTTTGGCGCTTTCTATCAAACAAGGCTAGATGAATTTCTGAAAGACAATAACATTAGTACTCTTGTTTTTTGCGGCTGCAATTTCCCCAATTGTCCGAGAACAACGATTTATGAGGCAGCAGAGCGTGATTACCGGATCGTCATGGCCACGGACGCTGTCTCCGGTCTGTATGACAAAGGGATTCAGGAATTGAGCCATATAGGGATAAATTTGATGACATCAGATCAAATAGTCACTAATTTGGATTTGTTGTGATCAAGATCTCCATATTTGACGATGCCTTTATTTTTTTCGGAGAAATCGAGCAACTCAAGTTATTAACGATGGATCACACGACAGTTAACTAATGCTTCAAGTTTAGGCAATCTGATTCCACCTCGCAATCTCATCTGAGTTAGAAATAATGTGTTTCTTGACAAAAGTTTCTCTTGTGAGACACTGTCCGTGAGCAGTTCGTAATCGAGTTGGGATACGAGCTCGTCTTTGCAAGTCTTGGTCTTTTTTAAATAGCTATAGTCTTTTTTATGTTAATCTACTGTTTTTTAATTGTTTGGAACAACTGGAAGCATTAGGTTTTCTGGGTGTCGAGTGAATTATTTCAAAGAGCCACCTAGTCTAGTTGGATTGAAATTTGTGGACTGAGAGATATGTTAGATCAAAAGTCTGAAATTGGAATTGTTTTTTCTTGTGATCTTGATGGAATAATAGAAGAAGTTTTTATTGATGAACAGTCTATTCTGGGTTCAACTATACATGGAAAACCTTTTGCTACTATCGTAAATCGGGGTAGCTTTGCCAAAGCGCTTAATTTCATAAATGAGATTAAACAAACAGGCTCCGCATTCGATTGGCAGTTGACTCTTTCAGTTCATGATAGTCCACGCGTTCTGAACTTTGCGGGGATGAAATGGAAATCGGGACTGTTCATTGTTGGAGCTGGGAATTCGAGTAGAATTGAGGCATTGGTAGATGAGTTGATGCAAATAGGTAATGAACAAGCAAATGAGCTGCGACGGGCAATCAAGGAAAATACCAAGCAATCTAGGGAAAGAGTTAGATTGGAAACGGAACTATACGACGAACTGGGAAAACTCAATAACGAATTAGCCAATCTACAACGCGAGCTTTCGAAAAAGAATACCGAGCTTGAAAAGCTTAACGAAGAGAAAAACCGTTTTCTTGGAATGGCCGCGCATGATCTTCGCAATCCGCTTCATGCCATACAGATGTATAGTGAATTTCTGCTGGAGGAGGCGTCAGCTCAATTAAGTCCGGAACATCGAGAATTTGTCGAAATAATATATTCTTCGAGTCAATTTATGCTGCGATTGGTGAATGACCTGCTGGATGTGGCCAAGATTGAATCGGGGAAATTGGTGTTGGAGCGGGATTCTAAGGACTTGGTGTTATTGGTTGAGAGCAATGTTAGAGTTAACAATCTTCTTGCTTCCAGGAAAAATGTGTCTGTAAAATTCATAAGTGAAGGAGCGATTCCAGAGTTGCCAGTGGACTCTGAAAAAATTAAACAAGTTCTAAACAATTTAATTTCCAATGCTGTCAAATTTTCTAAGCGGGGTAGCGAGGTGGGGGTAAAGATCTGGTCAACCGGGGTTGAAGTAATTGTTTCAGTATCGGATGAGGGTCAAGGTATTCCCGAACACGAATTGGGCAAGCTGTTTCAGCCTTTTCAGAGGATCAGTGTCAAGAGCGCCGATGGAGAAGATAGCACAGGTTTGGGCTTAGCCATCGTTAAAAAAATAGTCACAAGTCATAATGGAAAAGTATGGGTGGAAAGCGAACCGGGAAAAGGTTCAACATTTTTCATCTCTCTCCCGATACCTTAACTTATCTATTTCCTGCAAATTCTTATCGGATCCTCTTGAGGACTGTGATGTCTAATTTGGGTCGTGAAACCGACTCTCCCAACACTTTTAGGAAAACCAAATACTAATGGATAACAATTTGAAAATACAAATATTAGTTGTCGATGATCAACAGCACATACGTTTTGGAATTTCAAGGATTCTGAAGCAGTCAGGGTACGACACTTTGGAGGCCGTCACTGGAAAGGAGTGCTTGGAATATGCCCAAAAATTCAAGCCAGCATTGATATTGCTCGATGTGCTATTGGATGACATGGATGGAAAAGAGGTTTGTAGAATTCTGAAATCGGATCCGTTGACTTCTGGAATACCTGTTCTGCTTGTTTCCAGCACGATGACGGATTTAGATAATCAAGCTGATGGCATGAATTATGGAGCTGATGGATGTATCTCCAAACCCATCCACAACAGGGAGTTGTTAGCACGGATTAGAGCTATTCTAAGGATCAAAGAATCCGAAAAGAGTTTGACGGAGACACTCGACTTTGTAAGCAAAATCTTGACGGCTTCCCCCGTGGGCATCGCCACATTGAAGCAGGATGGTCCGGTTGTGACGGCCAACGGAGCCATGACAAAATTTATGGAAGAAAACTTGCGAGAATCTCTTGAGACATTTGAGGGGGGATCGCGTTTGCTGGAAACACTCAAACTGAAAGATATGGCCAAAGAAGTATTGAAAACGGGTTCCGAAAGTCGAAAGGAAGTCTACTGGCAGACGGAATCAGGTGAGGAACTTTGGTTAGACTGCTATCTCGCACTATTCAAATCCAAGGATGAACCCCACCTGCTTCTTACTGCAAACGATGTTACATCTCTCAGGAAAGGAGAGAGAGAAAAAGAAAAACTTATCGAGGAACTTAGGGGGGCTCTTGCCCAGGTAAAGAGTCTCAGTGGTCTTTTACCAATTTGTTCATCGTGCAAAAAAATCAGAGATGATAGTGGTTACTGGAGACAGATTGAAGCTTATATTAGGGATCACTCAGAAGCTGATTTCACTCATAGTATTTGTCCAGAGTGTGCGAAGAAGCTTTATCCTGAGATTTTCAAAGATTAATCAATTTTTATGAATCAAGATAATATGGACTATCGGTCGCTGGGATTTATTAGTTTCAGCCATATGATCAATGATGTGAGCCAGGGAGCAATTCCCGCACTGTTGCCGTTTCTAGTGATCGAGCATGGCCTATCCTATCTGGCAGTCTCAGGCGTAGTTCTGGCTGCCACCGTAATATCATCCATTATTCAGCCTTTTCTGGGTTTCTACTCGGATCGCCATTCCTCGCCATGGCTAATGCCTGTCGGAATGCTTACAGGGGCGCTAGGAATTGCGATGGCTGGTGTTGCTCCAACCTATTGGCTAATAATTGCGTGTGTTTTGTTGAGCGGGGTAGGGGTAGCGGCTTTTCATCCCGAAGGTTCTCGATACGCAAACTACATTTCGGGTCAGAGAGCGACTGGAATGAGCTATTTCACGGTAGGCGGCACATTGGGCTTTGCCTTGGGTCCGGTGTTGTTGACCCCTCTGGTGATCAGCTTTGGACTCAAAGGAACTATTTGGATGATCGTTCCTGCACTGTTGGTTGCTGTTCCGCTTTTTAGGGAATTACCAAGATTGGCAAACTTCAGGCCCTCCGGCTCATTAATTAATCCGAGCGAAAAATCTGAGCCGAATATGTGGGGGGCCTTTGGAAGGCTCACCACAGTAATAGTTCTCAGGACAGCTCTTTATTTCGGTTTGATGAGCTTTGTTCCATTGTATTACTTGGACGTCCATAAAGTGTCTGTTGTCGAAGCCAATTTTGCGTTGACGGCCATGCTAGTATCTGGGGCTATTGGGAGTTTGTTGGGAGGTTTTTTAGCGGATCGATTCGGTTTAAAGAAAGTTCTTGTAGGTTCTCTTTTTATGACTACTCCTTTGTTGATAATCTTTTTGTCTAGTGAAGGAATATTAAGTGTCATATTATTGGCATTGACTGGAACAACCACTATTGGGAGCGCTTCCATTGCAGTTTTGATGGGCCAATCTTACCTGAAATCTCATATAGGTGTGGCCTCCGGAATTACAATTGGTTCGGCCATAGGTTTGGGCGGTCTCGCGATTCCCGTATTTGGAGCATTGGCGGATTATCACGGTCTTATGACCACTATGTATTCAATGACCATACTACCGGTCGCTGCGTGTGTCATGGCTCTTACTCTGCCAGAACTTCGATGAAAGGTTGTATATTGTTTCTTCCATGAAGTCTCGGATCGGTGGAAAAAATTAATCTAGAACTATAACTGAAAGGCTATGATTTTTTGTGAGTTTGATTGGAGACTTGTTCACAGTGTTTTACTCGTGCTATTGCTATTCGCATAATCTCAACGATGACTTGGGGCGCCTTTTTTATCTGATTTTTGTCCATAATTTTTTCGGCTTTAATTCATGAACATAGCTGAAGCATCAGTTAGATATCCTATAACAGTAATAGTCAGAGTTCTTCTCGTGATTGTTTTTGGTCTGGTGTGCCTGACCTTTCTAACTGTTGAACTCAAACCAGACACGGAGAGGCCTCAGCTTGTCATATCGACGGGCTTTCCGGGAGCGGCTCCTGAGGAGGTGGAAGGAGAAGTAACCAACCGATTCGAAGAAAATATAAGTGGCGTTTCCAACATGCTTTATACTTTTAGTTTTTCGCCTTATGGAAACTCCTTCATAGCAGTTTTTTACCAACCTGGAACCAATCTTGATATTGCCGCGTCAGAGCTCCAACGTAACCTTGACCGAGTGCGCGATTTGCCTCCTACCGTGCAGAAATCACAAATTTTCAAAGCCAGTGATCGAGTGAGCCTTCCTGTTAGTCAGTTTGCAATCATGGGATCTGCGGATATCGTGAGGATGTCCACTTGGGCAGAAAAGGACATTGCTCCAAGGATAAAACGTATCACCGGGGTTGGAGATTGTCAGTTTGATGGTAATCGCAATAGGGAAATGAGCATCAAATTCGACCCTGAGAGGCTCAAAGCCCGAAAATTGACAGTAGCGGACATCAGAAACGCCATCGATAGGACAAATTTCAACCAGAGTGGTGGGTATTTGATACAAGGGGATCGCGAGTGGACAGTGAGAACTATCGGAGAACTCACAAGCGAGCATGCTTTCCGAAAAGTAGTCATATCAAAACCTGGAGAGCCGATAGTCTACCTGACTGATGTAGCGACAGTCGAGGATTCCCATGAAAAACCTGATTCGATGTGTCGTATAGACGGCGCACAAGGAATTGTTTTCAACGTATTTAACCAGGTTGGGGCCAACATCATTCAGACAATAGACTTGGTTGACAAGGAAATTGAGAAGTTAAAAAAAGAATATGGGCCACTGGGTGCAAAGTTTCAGAAGATTTATGACCAATCCGTTTACATCCGTGACGCAGTAAAAATTGTTCGAGATTCCTTAATCGAAGCCATAATTTTAGTGTTGCTGGTTTTGTTCCTGTTTCTAAAAAATTGGCGTTCGATCTTTATAGTGGCAACTTCTATTCCAGTCTCAATAATCGGCGCGTTTATAGGTATGTACCTAGTCGGTTATTCAATAAATGTTTTGTCTTTAGCCGGGTTAGCCTTGTCTATCGGTATGATTGTGGACGATGCAATAGTTGTTTTGGAAAATATTTATCGACATCACTATGAAGAGGGTAAGAGTATTGTTCGGTCCTGTATAGAGGGCACACGTGAGGTTGGTATGGCTGCATTCATGTGCACTCTAACTACAGCGGCTGTATTTGTGCCGGTGCTGATGCTTCGAGGTGAGGTTGGGACTCTATTTGGTCCTGTAGCGTTTATCATCTCAGTGACAATTTTCTTGAGTTTATTTGATGCCTTTACAGTTGTGCCGATGCTGGCGTCACGATGGATGGCAAAAGAATCAATGCCCTCTGGAGCATTAGCGATGCTTCTAGCTCCATTGAATAAACTCGATATTCTTGGCGCATGGATTGCGAAGCTACTTATAAATTGCCTGGAATATTTTCTGGGTGGCCTTAGACGAAAATTGTATTTGATTACAGGTGTTTTGGTCTTGTTTGCGATTTCATACTGGCTCTTGCCTGGAATGGGGTATTTGCCCACTGGTGGTACAAATCTGATCAAGGTACAGGTGGAACCCTTTGAAGGCACTAGCCTTCAAGAGCGCAGTAGAATAATGTCGATTCTTGAGGATAGGTGGAAGAATATCAAAGGGGTCAAGCACATAGTCGCTATACCCAACAGAAACATGCCAAGGAACACCATATATATAATTTGTGAGCCTGAAGAAACTAGCGGTGTGTCTATTACCTCAGTCGCAAGGCAAGCCCACGCCTCATCTTTAGACTTACCTCTCAAGGCTCTGAATCCAATACAGTTCCCCCTGTTTGGCAATATTTACACACGTTCCAACGTTGTGGACATCCGTTTACAGGGTAAAAGCTACGACGTAATACAAGAAATAGTCGATCAGATAATGGATATCGGGAGGGATACAAGAGGCGTAATTTTTACCTATACGGAACTTTCCCTAAAGAAACCTCAGATAGAAGTTCGGATTGATCAGGAACGTGCAATGCATTTTGGTTTTCGTAGTCGGGATATAGCCGATGCGGTTGAAGCAGCCATAGGTGGGCAGAAGACGACAACGCAGTATGATGTGGATGGAAGATATTTTTACATTAGAGCGATTGGACCCGAGCAGGATCTGAAGTCAGTAATTGATGTGGGTAAAATCATACTGACATCACCTATCAATCCCGACATTCAAACCCCATTAACTTCTGTAGCCTCAGTGGAAACAACATTTGGTCCATTACAAATAAATCATTATAATTCGAAGAGATCGGCACGCATTCAGTTTACAATACAGGATAGACCCTTGGCGGAAGTTTTCGGGGAAGTTGTGTCTCGGATAAGGGGTGAAGTTCCATTCCCTATCGGATATGACTTTGTGCCATTTGGGGCTGTTAATGAATTGCAAAAGCTTACCGAGGCTATGAAATTTGTGTTCCCCGTATCCATCATTGTGGTTTATCTATTATTGGTGATGCAATTTCAATCTTTTGTGCGCCCGCTGTCAATATTGCTGAGTGTGCCTCTCTCCATTATAGGAGCGAATTTCCTGGTGACCTTAGCCAACATTCCATTCAACGCATTCACTACACTTGGATACATAATGATGATCGGTCTGGTTGTTAAGAATGCCATATTGCTAATAACCTACGCTGTACAACTAATGGAAGAACAAAATGTAAACCGAGATCATGCCTTGGTATTAGCGTCGAGACGTAGAATGAGACCAATATTTATGACTGCTATAGCCATGGTGTTGGGTATGTTACCCCTAGCCTTAAAACAAGGCGCCGGAGCAGAAATTTACAATGGGCTAGCTATGGCGGTGATTGGTGGTTTGTCAGTCGCTACTTTATTTACTCTAATTTTTATTCCGGTTGTATATACTATCCTCGATGATCTAAAAAACAAGGTCTGGAAAGCAAAGCCTTTGGATTTCTCGGAATTAAACTCTTGAAAAGCTTGATATTTAAGATGCCGATCAAAGATCGTTTTATCAGGATAAGTATAGTCGTACTTTGTGTTGGCATATTAATATCTGCTGGATGTTCCAAAAGGCAGGAGGTTCCTCCTGTCCCTCCCATAAAAGTATACGGAGAAAAAGTTGACGTCGGAGAGCTCGAACAAACTCTGGAGGTTTCTGGAGGTCTAAATTTTACTGCAAATACGATTATCTCTGCTGAAGTAACGGCGCAGGTAAAATCCATTGAGGTTTCGGACGGTCAGTTCGTAAATAGTGGTAATACCCTGCTAATATTCGACGATTCAAAGATTCGAGAAACGGCAAACCATGCGCTTGCTAGTCTTCAGAAGGATGAAGCTATCTTGGCTTTTAATCGTACTGAGTGGGAAAAAAACAGGAGTCTTGTCGAGAGAGGGGCTATTAGTCAGAGTCAGTATGACCAGAAGCTTTCAGCTTACCAGAATTCTCTTGCTCAGTACGAGGCGGATAAAGCTCTCCTGGCAAAGGCCGAAGAAGATCTGAAGAGGACAAAAGTTACCGCTCCGCGATCGGGTGTTATTTCGCAACGTTTCATTGAAAGAGGGGATTGGGTTTCAGAAGGAGGAAAGCTCTTTCAGCTAAGTGATTACAAGGAAGTTTACCTCGAAGCTTTTGTGTCGGACATTGACGTGGGAAAGATAGATCCGAAAAAGGTTCTGTCTCAAGGAGTTCCAGCTGAGGTCACAGTTGATGCTTATCCTGGCAAACTCTTTAAAGGTAGGTTAACTTATGTTCAACCAGTGGCTAATCTATCAAAATTGTTTCAAATAAAAATTTACATAGATAATCCGGAAATGCGCTTATTGCAGGGGCTGTTTTCAAGGGGCAGAATAGTAGTCAACAGGCTTGAAGCAGTCAAGAGAATCCCCTTGGATTCTTTACTAGAGCAGATTCGTGAAAATAGTCCAAATTCAGTGTACAAAATTGATGATCAAGGTAAGGCCAAGCTCACAAAAATTCAGGTTGGTTTTATTGATAGTCTCCACGTTCAGGTGATTGATGGTTTGGAGGCCGGCGAAATTGTAGTCACCAGAGGCAAAGAAATCCTGAATACCGGTCAACCCGTCGAATTGGTTAAATTGAATTAAAAATCGGTTTTTAACTATCAATCAATCTGTGCCAGATCGGAATTAATTATAATGTAAGATCCAATTTGGATGCCAACGAGATCGCTCGGCATCCAAATTGATAGTTTCAAAATGACTGAAGTTGGGTTATTCCGGAATTGTCATACCCATCTGGCAGTAACGGTTTTTTCGTCGAGGAACAGTCTCATAGAGGCCATTCTGCTCTTGGCGCCTCCAAAAAAGGATTTTCTTTTTGACCCTAGTGGAAAGAATGCATAGGGTTGGGGAACTCCAACATTGATTCCTACATTACCTACGTTTACCTCACGGGCAAATTTTCTGGCTACTTTTCCGCTTTCTGTCATTATACAGGCAGAGTGTCCCAGATCAGTTTTGGTATTTATCCATTCTATGACCTGATCCAAACTATCAGCACGGATTAATCCCGCGACGGCCCCAAAAGCTTCCTCTTTGGCTGAGTTCATGTCTGGATGTAGATTTTCCAAAATGGTTGGGCCCATGAAATAACCTTTTTTCAGCTCAGGTGGCAAAATCCTTCCATCCTGGACAATCCTCGCGCCTTCACCCACAGATCTTTCGACCCATGCAGCCACTTTTTCCATGCCTGCTCTACTACAATAGGGACCCATTGCGGTAGATTCATCCAGACCATAGCCCAGCTTCATGTTTCTGGCATCCTGGACAAATTTCTCTTTGAATTCATCGTAAATATCGCCAATGACCACTACATTGTCTGATCCAAGACATCTTTGCCCGGTCATACCAAAACAACCTTGGCGGACGAATGGGACTATCTTTCCTACATCAACATCCGGCATTATAACGACGGTATTTTTCCCATTTCCATTAATCGATGAATTCTTTCCTAATTGGCCACATAGTTTGAACAGATCCCAGCCAGCATGACTAGAGCCAATGAATCCGAGTCCCTGTATCTCAGGCTGCTCCAGGATGTAATTGTTGATTTCGCGACCGCCATGCACAAGATTAATAGCTCCAGGAGGCCAACCGGCTTCTAGGGCTACTCTTGCAATATATTCGGCCGCAATAGGATCCTGACGGCTAGGGCTTACGACAACCGAACAACCTGCCGCTAAGGCATAGGGCACAAAAGAGGACCATGCGTGCATTGGAATGTTTGATGGGGTAATTATCAGAAATGGTCCAAGCGGTTCCCAGGTTAACCACATATCAATCCCGTTGGCAAGATTGTCTAGGTGTTCATTTCTCGATACCAGACCATAGGCCGCCGAACAAGCGGATTCGATATTTTCTATGACACGTCTGACTGAACCAATGGATTCTTTGATGGTGCGACCATGATCTTGAGTGAGGACTCTAGTAAGATCGCTAAAATGTTCCTCGAATTTCTGTCTCATGTCAAAAAGCATACGAGCTCTTTCTCGTAGCGCTATTTTGCTCAGAGCTTCAAATCCTTTTTGAGCTGCCTCTACTGCTGCTCTAGCTTCCTGTTTTGTGGCGGTTGGATACTGCGCTATCACTTCGCCAGTGGCCGGATTGGGGGTGTCTTGGATTATACTTGATTCGGAATCCACCCACTCTCCGCCGATGAGAAGTCTCAATTTGCCATAGTATGGTTTTACTTCTGGAAGTAAGGCCATAAAGTAAGGACCTCCTTAAGTCTCAAGAATAATTCTCTTAGAGTTTTCAAATGTACAGTAATTACTGTCATCTCTTCATCATGTTAGGTAAGTAAAGAGCAATGTCCGGGAAGATGGTGAGAATTACGGCTACAGCAATAATTGCAAGCAGAAAAGGCGTAGCGCCCTTCATCACCGTTTCAAGACTTACTCCTTTGGCAGAGCCTGCTACGGTAAACAAATTCAATCCCATGGGGGGGGTTATCAAACCCGCTTCCATCATTAGCACTGCAATTACTCCAAACCAAACGGGGTCGAAATGCAAAGCTAATATTATAGGGAAAACAACGGGAAGCGTTAAAACCATCATTGAAATGGCGTCAATGAAGCAGCCTAGAAGTAGATATATAAGCAATATAAGAGTGTGAACAACATATGGAGAGACATCCAGGCTTGTCACCCAGCTAGCTGTTTTAACAGGAATCGTAGATAAGGCCATAAAATAGCTGAAAACATTTGCGCCTGCCACGAGCATGAGAACCATTGCTGAGATGCGCAGCGACTCTGTCATAGCGGTAAACAAGGCTGGCCAGCTGAGCTTTCGTTTTAGGAGAGCGACTAGCAACAGGAGTGTCGCTCCAATTGCTCCAGCTTCATCAGGTGTAAAGAATCCGGAATAAATACCTCCCATGACAAAAAGAAATAAGAATAAGGGTTCCTTAACCCCTTTTAAAGCTGAAACTTTCTGTCTCCATGTCACTGGTTCCAGAATGGCCGGAGCGGACTGGGGATACTTTTTTGCCCATACTATTACTACCGCGATGTAGCTCAGGGCAAGCAATATACCGGGAAAAACTCCGGCAATCAAAAGCTTACCTATAGATTGCTCAGTGAGCATCCCGTAAACGACAAATCCGATACTGGGTGGTATTAAAAAACCAAGCGTTCCGCCGGCAGCTACGCTTCCTGTTGACAGTTTCTGATCGTAATTAAAGCGGTTCATCTCAGGCAGGGCAACCGTGGACATAGTTGCCGCCGTGGCTACCGACGAGCCCGAGACGGCAGCGAAAGCGCCACAAGCTCCGATTGTTGCGACCGCCAAGCCTCCGGGAACTTTTCGAGTCCATTTATCGAACGAGGCGTAGAGTTCACGTGTCATTCCGGAGCTACCTGCAAAAGAACCCATTACTATGAATAGAGGAATCACTGTATAGGGATAGAAGGACACCACCTCCCACATTGTGCTAGCCGTTACCGGCATCGCGGCATCAAGGGACGTCAGTACAGTCAATCCGACAAATCCTACAAACATCATTGCAAAGGCTATATGCATACCGCAAAAAATCAGTAAAAAGACAGCCAAAGATCCAATGGCTCCCACGGTTACAGGATCCATATTCATGTGAATAGCCTCCGCAGATTGTCCATTAGGTCAAAAAAGAATTCCAGGAACAAAAAGACGCCAGCCACAAAAACCAGCAACCTAAAAGGCCAT
Organism: uncultured Desulfomonile sp.; assembly: GCA_937930835.1. Lineage (GTDB taxonomy): Bacteria > Desulfobacterota > Desulfomonilia > Desulfomonilales > Desulfomonilaceae > CAITZA01. The sequence continues at coordinate 3,748 of CALGLN010000112.1, read as the reverse complement.
TGCGGAATTCTAAGCATATCCGACACCGACACTGTCTCGAACGTGAGCACCCAGCCTTGCCAAGCCATCACAAGAATGACGGACATTGTCAGCAATGTTGTGAATACAGATAATAAAGCTGAAAGCCTGTTTGGGAGCCGGTCAACAAGTATTGTTACACGGACATGATCCTTCATTTGCTGAGCATAGGCCAAGCCAAGCAAAATAAAAACTGACAGAACGTAACTAGACATCTCAAAAGCACCAGGGATTGGTTTAGACCAAAGGTCTCGACTGGTAGCATCAGCTGAAGTTAGGAACATCATAGGGAAAATGAGAAACATAGCTACATATCCCAAAAATCGAGTTACACTCTGAACAAAAGTTCTGACTGATTGAAACATCATATCCCCTTGTGATACGGCTCCCTCACAAAGTAAGACTACTTCTTCTCTTGTTCAGTCCATTCGGGAGGACATGCGACACAAGATGTGCCAAGTTCGTTTGCAATTTGGTTATACATTAATACCGCTTCCTTGGCCTGCAAGCCTTTTTTTGCTAACTCATCAGCCCATTGGCGTGTGGTCTCCTGAAATTCCTTGAACCATGCCGCTTCTTGCTCTTTGGGAAGGTCGTAAACGTTTACTCCTTTGGCTTTGACCTCGTCCATCATCTTGGCGTAAACTTCTTTGTTGAGGCCGTGGGTAGTGGCAAAAGGATTTCCGCATACTTCCATTATTATCTTTTGAAGATCAGGCGGTGTCTTGTCCCATGTCTTCTTGTTCATTATCACGCCTTCGGAAACACAACCAAATGTCGCCTTGACTGCATGTTTAGCAACTTCATGCAATTTAAACGCTAAAATTAGAGGGGGACACGTGACCAATCCGTCTATGGTTCCTGTATCCATTGCCATGTAAACATCGCCCAACGGCATGAACACAGGTTCGGCTCCTAGCGCCTTAATGTAATTGGTTTGCATACCTCCGGGTGAACGAATTTTCATTCCTTTTAGATCTTCCAGGCTCTTGACCGGTTTGGTTGTCCATAAAAATGCCTGGATGCAACCATTAAGCTCTATCACTTTAACGTCTTGAAATTCCTTATCAAGGGCTTTATGAAGCATTTTATTGCCGATGTCGGTCGCTAAATCCTTTCCGTCAACCCAAGCAGCTAGAGACAACACATCTGTCAGAGGAAATTTTCCCGGAGTCCATGTGGCGGTGAAATAACCCATGTCCGCCAGACCTTTTTTTACGATGTCAAAGTGTTCCGGACCTTTACCCAAAGCCCCTCCAGCATACATCGTATAAGTTATTCTGCCGTCGCTTCTCTTCTTGAGTTCTTCCAACATAGGAATCCAGACCGTAGTTACCTCACGGCTTGCAGGTGGATGCCAGGTGCTAAACTTGATGTGCAATTTAGAATCCTGAGCAGATGCGGGGACAGTTGACGAAAGCAGCCCTATTGATATCAATAGAGCTATGGCCAAACAAATGCCTCTCTTCATAGGAGACCTCCCGTTTTAATTTTCACTTGGTCCGGTAAACCGGGTTGTTAACCAACGCCGATTAATGACTGATTATCATAAACCGACGCAATGCTATTAATCTCAGAGATATATTGCCTGTTTTGCTCCGAGGGGTTAAATCTTTTGGATAGGCCAGGACTTTTATGGCAAAGAAAGACGACAAGTTCCAAACGCTTCCGTGTCTAACGTTGTATCATTTGATTATGATAAGTTATTTAGACAAGTTTCTCAAGCAACCAAGCTGTCAATAGCTCCTTGCTTTTTATTCGGAAAGAATGCGCCTCAGTTCCACAGAACTCTTTGAGGCATGTGATCCGATCCAAATTAAGTATTTATTAATGAATTAAGTATGTATTAAATCTACGACTGAGTCAACATTATTTTTTGGCTTGAATTCATATTTGCGCAATGTTAAGCAAAATGAGCGGTGGAATTAGTGATATCGGTGATGAAATTTATGGCTCAAATCGTTTTTGGTGGTTGTTTGAGTTGGGCTCGCTATTGGCCTGTTTGACTGTAAATTTGAATCGTGACAGAAACTTGTGAGGAATCGACTCAAACAAAGACCTGTCTTGATTCTTACATAGCTATGTGGGGGGCTAACGCGTATCGGAAAATGATAGACCAATAAGCTGGAACTAAGCCTTTGGTAATGCGGCTTTTCCAAATAATAACGATCAACGTAATGCATAACTCACGGCGTCGCAATTTTGCTCAACGCCAGAATCGGATTTAAGGCGGGACGTGGCCCGCCCGGTTTTGTTAATGATCATTTTTTGAAGTTTTTCAACACATTAATGACATCTTCGTTTCTGCGTGACATGGCCCATACCATTGCAGTCCACCCGTTTCGATCCTGGGCGTTAATTTCAGCGCCTTCCTCCAGTAAAGCTTTTACGATATCCGCGTGGCCGCGATACGCCGCCATAATAAGAGCGGTGTTGCCGAATTCGTCAGTTGATTCGAGATCCACGGGATATTCCAATAAGAGTTTTACGACTCCGAGGTGGCCAGCTCTGGCCGCACGCATCAAACTATTTACTCCGGTGTCATCCTTGGCGTTGTAGTTTGCGCCCCAATCCAGTAATTGTCTCACTATTTCTTCATGTCCTCGTCGACTAGCCTTCATCAGTGGAGTGGCTCCATAAGGATCCGGAATATTAGGATCTGCGCTATTATTGAGAAGAATCTTTACAACATCTGTAAAACCCATTGACGCTGCCCAAAGCAAAGGAGTCCATCCCATTTCATCTTTTATTTCAACTCCCGCCCCTGAAGTTAATAGGGCTCTGAGTTCACTCAAGTTGCCTTCTTTGGCCGCCTGCAAAACTTTACTTTCCATCTTCCATAAACCTCCTGGGTTAGGTGCGTCGTTATTAGTGACTCTTTCAGTGTAAGTCAAAGTGTTCACATTTTTCAGGTTCACGTTTTAAACTATCAAGTTTTATGCCAAATCTGGAAAAAAATAAGGCGGACTTGAAAATATTTGCTCTGTATGAACATGATAACTTGAATGTCTAGATTACTCGATAAAAAAGGTACTAAGTTCTTGCTGTTCGTGGTGTTGAGTGGTTGTGAAAAATAGCAAACTGGCCGAGCGCAGCCGTTTATCCCTAAACTTGCCAATCGAAAGAAAATGTGGAGAATGGACGTCAATACACGTTTGGAGACCAAGCTTCTAAAAATACTTCAAATACATGTTTTTTCTCGTTGGCTCAATTCTTTTTTTGATGTAAGTGACAAATTTGATGGATTATCGAAGAGTTTCCAACAGAATGCATTTACTAAATAATTTGCACGGAGTGGAAGTTGCAAGTTTACAGACGTTTACTCAAATACCTTAAGCCCTATTTAACCAGGCTTGCATTAGCCGGAATATGTATGATGGGCGTAGCCATACTAACGGCGTCTCTTGCCTATTTGGTGAAACCTGCTTTGGACGATATTTTCTTTGAAAAGAATCACCAGATGCTTTTCATGATACCGCTGGTAGTGGCTTGCGTATATGTTTTCAAGGGCTTCTGCGACTTCGGACAGTACTACCTGATGTCATTCATAGGGCAGAGTGTCATTAGAGATTTGCGTGATGAAATGTTTAAGAAGCTCTCTGATATGTCAGTTGGTTTTTTCGTGAGACATTCGACTGGGGAACTAGTGTCCAGGATGAATAACGATGTGATGATGGTTCAGGGAGCCATGACCAATGCCATAACAGGTATTGTTCGTGACGTTCTAACG
>CALGLN010000111.1 GCA_937930835.1 uncultured Desulfomonile sp. | reverse complement strand
CGCCATAAGCCGGACCAATTCCTTCGATTTCTTCAATCTTGTATTTCATGATCCTCCTCCTACACTGCTGCTTTTAGTGAATTGAACATGATACGCCGCTTCCATAAAAGACTCGAAGCGCTAAATTCCAATGATACAGCCCAGTAGCTGTATTACCTACCAATTTACTATTGTTATGGTTGAATTGAAACGCGGCCTAGTGCGACCGATTGCAACATAGTATCTTACGCCAGGCTGACCCATTAATCATTTCTTCAACCTTCCTGGCTCGTCTGCCTGGCGTCCACTATAACCTTTAAATTCTACTATTATCCCTTTTTATCATGGTAACTTAACCTTTTCAGGTTGTCAAACGCAAATCCATAGAGTTCTTACCAATAATGTCCACCTGTTGATCAGGTGAGTGTTTTCCTCCAACTCGGCAGATTTTACAACCGTTTGAGATTTTCCAATCGATCCCTTTAATTCCGCTTCAGTTGAGCTTGCCAATCTTCAGAAAACACTCGTCTAAAGTTTGCTAAATTTTGGCTGACACCTCTTTCCAAAATTGACGCACCGCCTCTACCCAACCGTCGATCCACTTTCGTGCGTTTTCGTTGAGCTCATCTTCATCATTTGACGGATCGGTAAGTGGGTCGGATCTCAAGGCGTCAAGGAAGTAATGTCCCAAGACGTCATCATGAAGCGCTGTAGTTGGATCATAGACATTCCCCCTGCTAGACCTGGGATCAAACCTCCTGGCATACTCAAGGTCCTTGTACGACGCAGCTTTTGCCCAGCGAAGACCATCTTCTTTCCCAAGAGAGAAGTAATTCCTATCTAGCTCGGCCTTTTCCTTTTTCAATCTTTCAATTATTGCTTCCATCTCATGATCTCCTTTCAATCTCTCCTCAAATTCTTCTTGTGACTTGATCTTCTGAACTAACGCTTCCTGGAAAATCGCAGAAAGGTTACCTAATTGCTCTCGCCTCATCTGTATTTTTGCGGCGAGATCATCCGGAACCGACAGATTGAATTTTGTCATATATGCGCCCTCCTATTAGCTATCTGTATTGATGACACTTATACATATTTATAGGTTCCATAAATATTATATTTTTTTGTTAATAGCTATTTATTTTCTATTAATACGTAGCTATACCTTGAATGCCTTTTAATATAACAATAAGTATATTGGTCTTTTATGCGCAGGAAAGCAGGATTTTACGGGGCCGGTTGAGATACGCGGAGTCTCCGTACTCGAGTATTTTCGTTGTGAAACGATCAAAGTAGAGGGTGAGCGCGATTGTAGGCGCGATGTTAAATCCCATTAATAGCGCCCAGATATAGAGGCCTGAGCCTGTGCCGATCTTAGCAACCAAAGAATTTACTTTGAACACGGTATTATGCTCAAGCTTAAATGAAACTACTTGCATGAGTTGATCTTTCGGGATTAAGAAATCCTGTATGGAATTAGTATCCGAAAATCTCAAAGGGAGAGACCTCAATGGAAATTGCGATAAGACACGAATGTAGCGAATCTGACTGGGAAATAGTTTCGAACACACTCAGGGAAGTAGGAATGGCTCATTATGAACCTGCCGTCCATAAGAAGGCCTTTGACAATAGTTACATTTGCGTTTTCGCTTATCGTAAAGATCAACTCGTTGGATTCGGTCGGGCCATTTCCGATGGAGTTTATCAGGCAGCCATCTATGATGTGGCGGTAACCCCTGACTTACAGAAAAAAGGAATTGGATCAAAAATAATTAAGAGCATCGTGTCAGGTTTGCCCAACTGCAATTTCATTCTCTACACAATTCCCGGCAGAGAAGATTTCTACAGAAAACTTGGATTCCGCAAAATGTTTACCGGCATGGCGAAGTTTATAAAAGCGGACGATCTCAAACAAAGAGGGTTCACAGAATAAGCTGAGTATCTCAGGCAAAATTTAAAAATGAGCAAACTTGTTGAGACTTCACTGTTTCGGGCCGCTACCCAGAAATGCTTTTTTTCTCAGAACAATAGACCCTGCGCAATGGATGACTTCACTGTGAGCACGGGGCATCGAGCCTTCCTGATAACATTCTCAGCTGTAGACCCCATGATCAGGTGCTTGAAACCTGTCCAGCCGTGGGTTCCTATAATAATCAGGTCAACTGAATAGTCCTCTGCAAACCCTATAATCTCCGTCGCAGGATTCCCTTCTCTGATGTAGGTCGTAACATTCTTGACCTTATCAGCCAATTCCAGCCTGATTCCCTCTAAAGCCTTTGAGGTGTTTTCTCGAACCACTTCCTGAATATCGGATTTCAACTGAAGCGGGAGACCTGAAGCTAATGGAGGCAGCCCAACATCCGAAGAATCCGAAAAATTCAACAAATCGACTCCTGAAACTTCTATCACGTGAAGCACATAAAGACTGGAATCAAAAACTCTCGAATAAGCCGCAGCGCATTCTCGGGCATCAGCTGAATTTTCGGAAAAATCCGTGCAGAACAAGATGGTCTTGGGAATCATTGTAGCTTCTCCTACTTTATTCAATACAAGAACTTGGGGTTGGTAATAAGATGACCTCCTATCGTCATTGCGCCAAACTTCCGAACCTTACTTTACACCATGTTTTGAGCAATGCATACAATTGTTCTTGTCCATGGGTTCCAGTTCAGATCTTCGTACGTTCTTCTTCTATGACGGCGCCTGATTAATCCACAGAAGCTCTTGATAACTCGTTGGCAACTTACCCCCCCACAAGAAATTCCTTTCTTTTTACTAGCTGTTACTCAAACTGCGACACAGTTGAGCACTAAGAAAATAACTAATAATATCAACAACAAAAGCAACCCGTCAATATTACGAGACTTAGAGCGCCCTAACTTAAATAAGCGATTCTCGATTATCCACAATTGTTGATAAGTTATGAGCGACCAATAAGATTCACTTCCAAATTTATGGATAACTGGGCCTTGGTGGTTAACCACGGACGATAAGATATCGATTTAGTGTTAATTTCAAAGAAGGGCTTTCATCCAGCCACACAGATCCTGGGGATAATAGAACCTGACATTGCTCAGATCAGTCTTCCAAAGCATGTGGGGTATTTTCCATGAAAACAGATAGAAGGAAGTCACTACAATTGCAAACATTTTCAGGCTTAATGACCAACCGGATAGATTTAATTTTTTAAAAGGCTTATTAGAATAGATCGAAATAAACATAAGAATACCCCAAATATGAATCCAGCGTCCCCAATCTGCAGCCATAATGTATAGAGGCAAGGTTGGGGTCAACGAAACAAGACTAAGCATCAGGAAGCATCTCCGAAAGTTTTCGGGAAAAACCCATACTCCATAGCACATTAAAAAGACCATTGTTCCTAGAATTGGTAGAACAAAGGCCTTGGCGTAATCGGTCGTTATTTGAAACTCATAAGAACCTAGTGACGATATGGCTCCGGCGCATACTGAGGCGTCAACACCCCTGCTTTGGAGTTCCAGGCAAATTGAATTTGCGGTGTGCGCGTCACCCTTGAAATAAAGATAGATCAGAATCAACATAAAAATCGAGGCAATATATGGAATCAGGAATGAAATCAGGTCATTCTTGCTTAACACTTTTTTCTTAAACACAAGATGTAGCAGAAAAAAGTGAAAAAAGAATGTCAGCCCCTCATGGACTAACGTCAGAAACGGAAAAATCGCAATCATGAACCAAAATTCCCATCTCCTGTAAAAAGCCGTATCTTTTCTATGATCATGAAACGTTTGCAAATAAACATAAAATATAAAGACAGCCAAAAGGACTATTTCTTTTCTCCCAGTGCTTTGTGGGTCATTCAGATCAAACATGAACCCCCAGGGAGCCAGAACCAGAACTAAATCAACTGCTCCTATTTTCATCCTGAGACTTAAGAGAAGAAAAAAGACGACTATGACCGTGTAGAGAAGAATCTTGACATTCACTACCGTCCATAATAAGTCGCATCCCCATAAGCTGTTAAAAAATAGAGCTATTTCCCCCAATAAACCTCGCCTGACAAAGCCATCAGCATAGTTTATCAGCCAGTCCCCCGTCTTCCATTCGTCCGCTAAACCAACTATTTGAATTTTGCTGATTTTGGAAAGATACAACCCCATAAAAACGAAAATGATCCAAATTGCAGCGAAACTCATTCTACCGCTGTTTTTCATTTCACAATGGAATTCAGAATTGTTCATTCATTACTATCAGGGTTTGGTTCCAGGTATGATTCCTTCCAAATAATCCCGTTTACAATATTCTGAAATAACTCAAAGACATTACTTATTTCGAGCATCTGGAGATCAGATCTTGATATCAATCAACACCATGCCAAACTTCGATGAACCATTTGAATAAAAAGCATAAGCTAACAGATTTGATAACTATAATGCCCGATTGCTATTGAAGCCTTTTTCAAGGGCTTCGAGGCGCTCTTTTCACTTCCAGTGAAGCCAGGTCTATGTATTCGGAGGGAACACTTGTAACTAACTCGAAAAGCTTTGAGTCCCCGTCAGACACGAGCAGCTTCAAGTTGGATTCATCAATGACGAAGGCTTCTGAAAATTCCAGTGACTGAAGTCCCATTCGCCTGCCTGAGATTTTGATCCTTGCCGAACCATCTGGCTTGGCGGCCTTAACATAGATTTGCGCTCGCGCCGAAATCGCAGTGACGTCGGATCCTTCGACAACTCTCAGTCGTTCAATCTTACCAAGAACTGCATAACCAAAATCCCTGGACTGAGCGTCATACTTGAGGAAAAAAGATTGGTTTACTAAATTTACCGGTTTGACCTGGATTCTTCGATTCAAGGTCACCCCTTGCGCCTTCTTGAATTCCAGAGAATATCCCGTGAAAGCTTTCAAACTGTCTTTAGGTATGGAAAAATCGTAAAAATCGCCTTCTCCGTTTGATTTTGCGGCATAATCCTCGAACGCTTCCCTGTAAGACATCACGCCCAGTTGAGCATCCATATCGAAGCCTTGAGGCTTAACGATCTGCAGGGTCAAGCCTGAGTGCATTTTGTAAAAAGCAGGATTGTCCCAGCTATGCAAAGGATATCCAAAAGCAACAAAAGAATTCTCCGGAACATTTCTTAAAAATCCATGCCTTAGAGCATTCTCGATGAATTCCCTTGGATAATGCTCAGCCAGATTGTAGGCGCCTATGACCATGCTATTAGCTAAAAAATTCAGACTTATCAGGGCTACGCCGACGACAGACGTCCCTGCCAAAATGGAATGAGTCAGTGGACGACTCAGTTTCTGAATTGGTGTCGCCAGCCTTAAAACAATTGCGGTCAGAATCGTGAGCAGTCCGAAAGCGGAAATGTATGAAGGAAGATATCCAATTCCCCATTTCAGCTCAGACTGATACTTGGCGGCCAGTGATACAACAATTGCTGGCAGGACAAATAATGCCATGCCCAACACGAGTGAACGCTTCAAATTTGATGGGGCCTCATGACCTTGGTTCCGGAAGAAAAACTTCCATGTGAGCATCCAAGCGCAGGTCCATGTCGCAGCCAGCAAAACTATCGAAAAGATCATAAACCCATTTATCTCACCTAGCTCAATAAAATTACCTCCGGTGGTCAGAATATAACTGAATGGCATTGCGCAGAAGAGTTGTTTGAGAAACGTTTGCGATAACGCCAGGACATCGAAGCTGATTGTTGTCCCGGCATAGCTGGTCCGAAAATACATTCGGATAGATAATGCTATACCCAGGTTAAACAACGCAACAGCCAAAAAAGGCAATGACCATTTTATAATGTCACTAGGTTGTTTTGGATTTAACTCGACATAAGCCACAAGAGCATAAATCAGGACAAACGGGTAAAAGGCTTCATAAATTAGCAATGTCGCCAGATATGCCATGACGCTCAAAGACAAATAAAGGACCCTATTTTCTCTGATTGCCTTGATGAATGATATTAGCGATAGCTGAATCAGTAGAAATTCAAGCTGCATCAGGTAATAGTAGGAAAGGATCGGGTCGTGGTAAAAACGGATCTGAAAAAATACAGGAGACAAAAGCAAAACCAGGAATAACGCAGTCTTACGTTTTGTAAGAATTTGCGACAGAAAACCCATTAGTAGCAGATTCAGTATTATCAGAGCGATAACGCCCAGCTTGTATTGAAATAGATCGAGGTGATAAAAAACTAGGTAATAGAAGATAACTAGAGGATACCAGCGTCCGTCTTGAACATAGTCCTTGAGACTGCCCCAGGAAATATCCCAAAAGTCCGATCCGGTCAGTGACATAACACCCGCCAGACATGACTCTCGCCAGGAATCATCTCCCAAGTATGGGCTGTCAAGGACCGGAGAAAGATTGATAATGTTTACGACTATCCCAAGTATTATCAGATAGCCGGTAGGTCGACCCAATTAATGTTCCTTGCAACGATTTGTCAAAGCTAAAACATTCTTTTTGATACTATACGAACTGTAGATTTCAATCAGCTTTGTCATGGGAAAAGACTCAAAATCTTGGATCGCGTTTCTGATCGGTTTGTCTTGATTATTGCGAAGAGATTTTTTCGGCCTAACTGCATCATGGCAACGCTGAAGCCGTCTGAGAGGTCCCAGGGGCGGGATCGGCTATGTATGACAACATCCGGTTTTCTCTTCAGGCCACATAGTCGCAGCCATGATTCAATGCTGTATTCCGTGAGATAAGTCACTTCTTTGGCTTTAACTTCTCTTTTCTCATAGGACTTCAGGCCGTCAGGCAGATTATAAAGGTTAACTTTACAATCAGACGGGAGATCACTTGCCCCGGCTGCAAGATTGATCAACACAATCCGTCCTATTCGAGCGCTTGCCCCCCATTGGTCATACTCACTGATCAGTGGAGAGCAAATGAGTAGATAACAAAACATTGAAATGCCGAGAATCGCAACTAGCCACCGGGAAAACACTGGCCAGAATCGTCTAGAAAAGACTTCCTTAAACCCTGACACTTTGTTTGAAAAAAATACCTTCAGAGTCTCAGACAGAGGATAAGCCAGCAATGCGCTAAATGGTATGGCCGAATTATACATACTTCTGTGAGCAAATGTTAGCGTTCCCAGAAATAGAGCCAACGGCAACATGGACCAAAAGCCTAAAAATAATAGTAAGTTTTTAGATTCGCGTTTGTAATCAGCGTCTTCCCCAAATAAATTTGTCCGGAAAAATGCGAACAAATAAACTCCAAGGAAAACCAAAGCCACCACGATCCACCAGTTAGCCAGAGATCCGCTCAATACCCCTAGTGGGTCAGCGGGATAAACAAGGTCTATGACATAGTTGTAAATAATATTAACTACATACGCTACAAAATCATTTAATTGAAGGTCATCCTGTTTCGTATAACCTCCTAAACCTTTCAGAACGTATGTTCTCCATGCCACAAACGCTAAGGTGGTCAACCAGTACAGACCGGTGGCCTTCATTGACTGCAGCAGCCTATCTAAACGGTTTGGACTGTTGGAAGCAAGAAGCAGGTAGCCAACCAGGACGACAGGCAGAATGACCGCAGTTTCTTTGGACCCCAATGAAAGCGCATAGAGGAATATTGAAAGCCCGCTAAGCAGGCTGCTCTTGAACTCCTGTCTCTTGTTTTTAAGGAAAAGGGAAAATGCGGATAACAAAAAAACAGCAGCCAGTATGTCATGCCGGCGATCAATAGCGGGAACACTCTCAACCAATATGGGATGCAGGGCAAACATTAATCCGCTGAGCCAGGCAAATAGCAGGTTTCCATTGGATAACTGATACATCACGATCGCCAGCAGGCAAGATACGACAGTGTTGAGCAAGAGGTTGGTAAGCTGAAATCCGAATGGGTTTAGATCCCAAATCGTAAAATCGAGTGTGTAGGACAGCGTCGCCACAGGTCGAAAAAATTTGCCGACCTCAACAAATTTCGAATCAGCCATCAATGGTTCGGTGAATATCCCTATGACATCATGCAATTGATGAACCCGGCTGGTATCAATTAGGGTTAGAGTATCGGAACCAGTGAAAAAATAGTCGAGGATAAAATAGTAGGAACTGAAAGAAACCAAGCCTACAAAAAGAACGGCTGACAAAAAAAGTAGACGCTGAAATTTAACGTCCATTAGGCGTTTTTATCATTTGCTTAGAATTTGCCGCCATAGAAAGAATTGTCAGGGAAAAGCTGCCCAAATCAATTTCCCTCTACAACTACATCATCACAATTCTCAAGACAGCCGATTAAACCAATAGGGCTTCAAATACTCACATTTCGTAGTTTAATACTTTTGACGCCAAATCGTCCATCAATATATTTGTCCGCTCTGCAAATATTAAACTTAGGCGCAATCATTCTTTCATGAGGACCTCAACATAATTATAGCCTGGCTGTCATTACAAATCGCTGAGATCTATGCAATCCAGATCATCAGATGAGTTTTGGAGGCGCCTTATCTGCGCCTCTGGTAATCATGTCACATGTTTTGAAGAATTCTTTTTATTTGTTCATCCGAGTAGCCTATTTCTTTCAAAATCTCTTCGGTATGCTCTCCTAGCTCAGGGGCTGGTTTGGAGCATTCGGCTGGGGTTTCGCTAAAATCCCAGGGGAAACCTACCATCTTTGTGACACCATGTTTTGGATGATCATATTCGACGAAATACTTGTTGGCCAAAGCTTGAGGATCGTCAGCTACTTCTGAGGGAGTTTGGACAGGTGTGCAAATGCATTCGGCTTCATCGAGGATTTCGAGCCATTCACTTCGGGTCTTGGAAGCAAACTTTGAATCAAACATCGCCACGAGTTCTGCTGCTTTTCTGCTTCGAGCCTCAATTGAATCGAACATCGGGTCGGTAATTATTTCTTCAAGACCTAACGCACGACATACCTTCGGCCAATATTTCTCGGGCTGAAGGTGAGCCAAGGCAATCCATTTCCCGTCTTGGCAACGGTAATGGTTATACATGGCATTACCGGCCAGCGCTCGAACTTCACGCGGAAACTCTTGACCCAATATGGCAGGCGCCGCCATTATCAATCCTAGAGAGGCTATTACACTACCCATCAATGAAGTATCCAATAGCTGACCTTTGCCGGTTTTTTCCCTAGCGTAGAGCGCTGCCGTAACTCCCCACGCGCATGCCAATGCTCCAAGTTCATCACCGATGCCAGGTAGTATCTGCGCCGGCGGTGAATCTTTTTCTCCCGCGGACATCATCAAACCGGACCTGGCAATCCCCGTGTAGTCAAAGGAAAGAGCGTGAGCGTCAGGGCCTTTTCGTCCCCAACCTGATGCGTGAGCGTATATAAGCCTCGGATTTCTTTCCATCAATACCTCCGGGCCTATTCCCATGCGAATTGGCGCTTCGATACTCATATTGTTTAGAAAGACATCCGCCGTGTCGATGAGTTTAAGAAATGCTTCCATACCTTCGGGCTTTTTCAGGTCGAGCAAAATGCTCCTCTTGTTACGATTACAATGCTCAAAATAGTAATTTCGACCTGACAATCCTACCATTGCCCCAATAATTCTCATGAAACTTCTACCCGGGTCTCCGGCCTTGGGCTCAACCTTGATGACATCAGCGCCTAGATCTCCTAACCGCATTCCCGCTACCGGGCCCTGCTGGAACATTGATATCTCTACAACTCGAACTCCCTCAAGTGGTCCTGGCATTTCCATATCCTTTCAGTTCTCTCCATTTATGATTCCGGCCTTCAAAAAAGTTACGGCCTGATTTCGAACAAAAAAAAAGGCGGAGTGTGCACTCCGCCTTTTCGTGTATGGTTGTATGTTCACACTCTGGTCACGTAGTTATCCTTCTAAAGCTAAAAAAGAATGTAAACGTGGTGTGAATCATCAAATCCTCCGAATGGTAATAGTTACAACGCTGAATTATTTGTGTCAAGCGGATTTTCGTCTCGATCTTGATAAAGCTCCAAAAGCTATTCTGGGGCAATAGTGGTAATGCTTTCCAAAAGATCTCGACTAGGATGCAGTCTCCCTGAAGGATTCCAACTGAAGTGTAAGAACACTCCATCAAATAATGACCCTGTGAATTGGCCTGGTCTTTTTCAGAAAAACTCAGATTCAAGGGGCTTCATGAACCGCAGGAGGTTTTTTCTGACTCATCTTCTGCAACAGAAAAACCATTAGTAACAAGCCCATACCTATGAAATCAGTCCACACTCCCGGATGGACCAGACAAATTCCACCCAGAGATAGTATGGCTCGCTCCCACCATACCGATTTCCTTACCAGCCAGCCCGAGGCCGCTGAAGCAAAAGCAAAAACCCCAAGGAACGAGGTGCCTATGACCCACAACGTTTGCAGAAGTCCTTCTCCTTTGAGTAAGAGCGCATATCCCGATGGATCCAGGATAAACATGAACGGCACTATGAAAGCCACCGCTGTGTATTTCCACGCCATCATCGTCGTCTTGTAAGGGTCTCCCCCTGTTAAAGCCGCCGCAGCAAACGGTGAAAGGGCGGTCGGAGGCGAAACCTCCGAAAGCACTGCATAATAGAAAATGAACATGTGGGCTGCAAAATCAGGAACGCCAAGTTTTGTCAGTGCAGGAGCTGCAATTACAGCAGCTATGATATATGTAGCGGTGATAGGAACCGCCAAGCCGATTATCCACAAAAGAACCGCCGTGTAAATTGTAGTCAATAGAAGGTTATGACCTGCATAAGTAATTATTATTGTCGATAGCTTGAGCCCTAAACCGGTAAGGCTGACCACACCAACTATAATACCGGCGCAAGCGCAGACTGCGGCGACGTTCAGCACTGCTATGGTGCCACCTTTGAGAGCTTCCACAAGCTTCCGGGGAGTGAACCAGGTTTCCCTACGGATGAAACAACAAGTTATACATACAGCTACGGCAAAAAACACAGCCATTTGAGGAGTGTAGCCTGAGACGAGGAACGCAACTATAGTGAGGACCGGAAAGAAGAGATACCCGTAAGAAAGCGTCAAGCTCCGCAGGCTTTCCGAGCTGTCAGTTTCTACCATAGTCATCCCAAATTTTCTGGCGTCGAATTCAACCATAAGAAGCAGGCTCCAGTAATAGAGGCTTGCAGGAACGACAGCCATGGTTATGACATCCAGATAGGTCATTCTGAGAAACTCGGCTATGAGAAATGCCGCTGCCCCCATGACCGGTGGAGTCAAAACAGCCCCTAACCCGCCGGCAGCCAGCAATCCACCCGCATTTTCCTTGTCATAGCCAGCTTTTTTTAACATCGGATAGGCTACTGAACCTACAGTGACTGTATCGGCTACCCCGCTCCCTGATCCGCCTGCTAGGAAAAATGATGACATCACAACGGTTCGGCCTGCTCCAGTCGGCTTTCTGCCCATGGCTGTAAACGCAAACCTCACATAAAATTCGCCTGCTCCTGAAACCCTCAGGAAAGCCCCAAATATGGTGAACATAATGATGAACGTTGATGAAACATCTATAGGTATTCCAAAGATCCCTTCCAGAGTCATATACATGTGACCAACTATTCGCTCGACATCATAACCTCGATGTGTCCAGGGAGCCGGCAGCATTGGTCCAACATAGGCGTAGACAAGAAAAAGGACCACCGTTATGGGCATGATCAACCCGGTGGTGCGACGCGTGGCTTCGAGTATCAGTAGAATCAAAACCACTCCAAAAACTTGATCCCAGAAATCAGGTGTTACTGCGCGATAAATAAATTCTTCAAAGTCGACAAGCATATGCCCTATGCAAGATAGAACCAGAATTATGAGCAAAATATCCAGAATACTGACATTGGTCTTGTGTCTTTTGGAAGCAGGAAAGTGCAAGAATATCAGGGTAAGAATTACAGCGACATGAATGGCGCGCAGGATCTGAGTGGTCATCGTTCCTACGGCCACATACATCGCGAAAAGCGAGTTGGCTACCGCTATTATCGTGATAATTAAAGTCCACACATAATTAGGATCTCGGGTTATACCTTCTTCCTGCTGGATAACCTCTTCGACCTTTTTCAACTGCTCGTATTTATTCCACCCTGACTCCTGATTAGACATTAGCAACCTCAAAAAAGACTGATTAAGTAATCGATAATACTTGCCTTACGCAGCTTGACACGGATCTTACCCTCAAGGCCTTCACCTGTAGGTGGATTAAAATCCTGGCCCCTGATTTTCAATCTATGTGAGCCTATGCTTGCAGAAGGGGTAGTAAACGAGTCGAATAATAGGTTCATGTGACCGACTTCCGGTCCATTCAGACCGAAATATTCCAACACAGCCACACATGGACTGTCCACCTTGATCAACTTTAGACGCCCCCCTGTAATAACAAATCTCTCTGTTACCGGAGCCTGATACATCGAGTGGGTGTATTCGTGATCAAACGTATCGCCATCCCTTACAAGAATGAGTCTATTTTCACTGCTGATCTCGAGTACGTCGAATACGGCTAATCCCGACACAATGACAAAAAGACCCGCGACAAAAATAAGACAGAGTATCAGCCTCTTGGAACAGAGAGACCGATTATTACGGAACGTCATTCCACTTTCAGACCCCGGGATTTGTAGAATTCCACTGCTCCCTTATGAAACGGAATCGGGGAGCCCACCACTGCTTCCTTAAGGTCAAGATCTTCAGCTTGCTTATGAACAGCAACTAACTCGTCCTTGTGATCAAACATGGCAGCCAAGATTTCCTGAACGAGCTTGTCTTCCATTTCTTCATTGGCAATCAGAATATTTCCCACAGCAGCTACTGGAACATCTGCAACCATGCCAGAATATGCTGTCTTCGGAATAACCTTCGGAAAATACACAGGACCGTATTTAGCGGTCATTTTTTCGATAGAGTCCTTGCTTGGAATAAAATCTAGCTTCATACCCGGAGCTGCGGCTAGATCGAGCACAGAAGCGGTCGGCACACCTCCACACCAAAAAAACGCCTCAATCTTTCCATCCTTGAGGGCCCCAGCGGATTCTGAAGCTCCGAGTCTATCTCTCTTGATGTCCTTATCGGGATTAATTCCGTGCGCCTCCAGAATGCGAAGGGCCATGACCTCAACCCCACTCCCAGGCGCCCCGGTCGAGATGGTCTTGCCTTTCAGATCTTCCACTGATTTGATCCCCTTGGATTGATTTGCAACCAGGTGCATGACATTGGAATAAAGGACTGCGAGATTTCTTATGGGCAGTTTTTTCTTGAACATTGCTTGTCCAGCGTATGCGTCATAGGCTGTGTCTCCCATGACTATTCCTAAGTCAGCCTTCTTGGCTCCCACGAGCTTGCAATTGTCTACAGAGGCTGCAGTAACCTCTGCGGCAGCTTCAACATTTGGAATATGTTTTGTGATAGTAGCCGCTATTGCTCCACCCAAAGGAAAATACACGCCACCCATCCCACCGGTGGCTATTGAAATCCTCTTGGTTGACTGAGCATGCGATAGGGGAACCCCGCCAAGAACGAGCGCTCCCCCCATAACCGCAGAGGCCTTGAGAAAACTCCTCCGGCCTAATTTTGCGTGGATATCATCCGTCTCGAAATTGCCCATTTGACTCCTCCTCGAAAGTTACTCTAATTCGGTCAAGCCTGATAACAGTTTCTTAAACTAGCCGTTCAAATCACATTATATGAGAATGAATATGCCATCTTCACAATCAGTCAAAAACTGACGGTGGAGTTAAGTCTCTAAGTGAGCAATGTCTGGAATACTTAATTGAAATACAATTCTAACGTGGGTAAAAACATGAATATTTCGGGAAGATACAGGACGTGCGGGGCGGTGTCAACGTTTATTGTTTTCCATGAGTAGTCCAGTGAGGTCAATATGTTAGTTTGTTTTTTTATTATTGACTAGATTTAGTCAAATTTGAGAAACTGTAAAGTTAGCATTATGAATTGGAGAAGCACATGGACAAAGCGCCTGAGGAATTTGAAGATGTCCCGGTTGATACAGATATAGCGGATTGCAGAAACAACAGGGGACCAGATTGGGCTATTCAGGACAATCTAGCCAGTCTCAAGCGGATGCGAGATGAAGCCCGAGCCGGCGGTGGCCAAAAAAAGATTGATGAACAGCATTTCAGGGGTAAGCTTACCGCTCGTGAGCGGGTAGACCTGCTACTTGATGAGGGCTCTTTCGAGGAATTTGACGTTCTAAAGGCTGGACGTGGTGGACATTTACAGGGAGAAAAGGAGCACCTCAGCGACGGTGTAATTACGGGTCATGGAACAATAGACGGACGGGAAGTTTTTATATTCAGCCAGGATTTTACCGTCATTGGTGGTTCCTTGGGAGAGGCGCATTCCGAAAAGATAAGCAAGGTGATGGATCATGCCGTGAGAGTTGGGGCTCCCTTCATTGGGCTTAACGATTCAGGTGGCGCCAGAATTCAAGAAGGCGTCGATGCGCTAGCGGCTTACGGTCAGATATTCAATCGAAACGTAATGGCAAGTGGGGTCATTCCTCAAATTTCCTGCATAATGGGGCCATGCGCCGGTGGAGCAGTTTACAGTCCGGCAATGACTGATTTCACATTCATGGTGGAAAATTCATCTTACATGTTCGTGACCGGTCCCAATGTAGTTAAAACAGTCATTCATCAGGACATCAGTTTCGACGAATTAGGCGGCGCTGGAGTCCACAGCTCCAGGAGCGGCGTAGCCCATTTCGTGCTGCCCAATGACATACTTTGTCTGAGAGAAGTTCGCCGGCTAATCAATTACTTGCCATCGAACAATAATCAACAACCTCCAATCCTCGACCTGCGAGATCCCATAGACCGCAAGGATCCTGTATTGGATTATCTCGTCCCGGCTAGTCCAAATCAGCCCTACGACATGAAAGTTCTCATAAACAGCGTGTTGGATGGAGCGGAGTTCTTTGAAGTCCATGAACGCTTTGCACGTAATATCATTGTTGGTTTTGGACGACTTGGAGGGAAAACAATAGGCTTAATAGCAAATCAGCCTGCGGTTCTTGCAGGGGTGCTGGATAGCAACGCCTCCGCGAAAGGCGCGAGATTTGTCAGGTTTTGCGATGCGTTCAACATTCCTTTGATCTGCTTTGTGGATGTGCCTGGATTCATGCCAGGCCCGGAGCAGGAGCATGGCGGAATCATCAGGCATGGAGCAAAGCTGCTTTACGCTTTTATTGAAGCTACGGTCCCACGTATTACTGTTGTCATTAGAAAAGCCTATGGGGGAGCTTACATTGTTATGAATTCCAAACATATAGGCGCGGACATAAACTACGCTTGGCCTACAGCCGAAATAGCAGTGTTAGGGCCTCGAGGCGCAGCTGAAGTCATTTATCGGAAGGACATTCAGGATGCGGTTGACCCGACCGCGGCGCTCCTCGAAAAGGAGACTGTATACAGAAAAACTTTCGCGAACCCATTTTTGGCAGCCAAGCGGGGTTACATCGATGATGTCATTTTCCCAAGAGATACTAGAGGAAGGCTGATACGCAGCCTGCAGGTATTGGAAGGAAAGCAAACCGTAAAGCCCAAGCGCAAGCATGGGAATATTCCACTGTGAGGATATGAAGTGTTCGAAAAAATTTTGATTGCCAACAGAGGCGAAATCGCTGTTCGAATCATCAAGACTTGTAATAGGTTGGGCATAAAATCGGCGGTGGTGTATTCCGAGGTTGATTTTAGGGCGCCTTATGTCAAGGCGGCAGACTCATCCTGTTTGATCGGTCCAGCTAGAGCTCAAGACTCCTTCCTTAATCCTGAAAAAATTATTCGCGCGGCGTTTGCTCACGGCTGCCAGGCGGTGCATCCGGGATATGGATTCCTGTCCGAAAACGCTAACTTCGCTAGAATGGCCGAAGAAGAGGGTTTAGTTTTCATTGGCCCACCTCCCGAGGCCATCGCCTTGCTTGGCGATAAAACGGCTTCCAAAACGCTTGCCATAAATACTGGAGTTCCAGTTGTGCCAGGCAAGGGGAATCCAGTGGAAACTCTCGAAGAGGCTATAGACGCATGCCATGAAATAGGCTTTCCCGTATTGCTCAAGCCAGCCGCTGGCGGTGGCGGGCGTGGAATGCGTATAGTAATGAACATAGATGAACTCCCAGAAGCCCTGGAAGCCTGTAAAGTAGAGACACTAAAAAGCTTTGGTGATGATAGGGTTTTTGTGGAGAAGTTCATTGTTCGGCCAAGGCACATCGAAATACAAATAATGGCCGACAGGTTTGGAAATGTGATCCACTTAGGTGAACGAGAATGTTCCATCCAACGCAGATATCAGAAGATCATAGAAGAAACGCCTTCAGTTGCCATTGACGAAGCTCTACGTCAAAAAATTGGACAGACTGCCTGCGATTTAGCTAGAGCGGCGGGCTACACCGGGGCCGGAACTGTTGAGTTCATACTCGATAATGAAAAAAATTTCTATTTTCTGGAAATGAACACACGTCTGCAGGTAGAGCATCCTGTCACGGAGATGGTTTGCGGTCTGGATTTAGTGGAGTTACAGATACGTGTAGCCGCTGGAGAACCGCTTCCCCTCAAACAGGAGGATGTATCTATAAATGGCTGGTCAATAGAAGCTCGAATATGCGCTGAAGATCCTTCGCGTGGGTTTCTTCCTACCACAGGCATGATCACTCGCTACGCGGCCCCGCAAGGTAGGAACGTTCGTGTTGACAGCGGTGTTGACGCCGGTAGCGCAGTCACCATTCATTACGATTCGCTATTGGCAAAGGTAGCCGCATGGGGAGCGGATCGAGAGGACGCAAGAAAAACTTTGATAAAGGCTCTTAATGGGTACCACATCGAAGGTGTCATAACTAATGTAGATTTTGCTAATTCAATTCTTGCTCATCCAGCCTTTGTCAGCGGAGCCCTTTCCACGGATTTCATCAACGAACACTTTGAAGATGGAAAGAGCAAGATCCCTCCATCAAAAGAGAATTTGCACTACATGGCGATGGCTGCATTGCTAGTATATCATTCAAGGAGAAATCAGGTCCGGAACTCTTTGAAGCACATGCTTCCTTCTGTGGGCGGAGGGGAAACAAGCCAGTCCATCATCGAGTATGTCGTGCGGGCTGCCCCGGATGTTTTCAAGATTGCCCTAAAGGTGTCAAAAGACTTAAGGACCTGGAATATTAGCGTTGATGGAAAAACTTACCAAATCGTGGCCCCGGATTTCGAATACTATCGTCGACGACTAAAACTCCAAATTGACGGCGTCTCACATTTGTTTCGGTTACAATATCAGGAGAACCACATAAGAGCCTTTTTCTCAGGAATAGTCCGCACTTTCGAAATATATACGCCTCTGGAGTGGAGTGTAGCTCATTTCATGTTAAGTGAGGTCAAAACATCACAGGAAAACGTCTTACGTTGCCCCATGCCCGGCCTTATAACGGCGGTGTCTGTTGAGGAAGGGACAATGGTAAGAAAAGGACAGGAATTGCTGCGCATGGAGTCCATGAAAATGGAGAGTTCAGTGGCTGCTCCCAGAGACGCAGAGATAGAAAAGATCATGATCAAACCTGGACAAGCAGTTGAAACAGACGAGGCGCTCATGAAATTCAAGGATTGAGCCCGGATTCGCCAGCGCGCAATTGTTCATTGTAATCTGTTCACAATCTTGGGAGATATGATCCTGATAGAGAAATATAGCTAGGTCTCGAGGCGTTTCCTTTCCTCGCTCCTGATTTCACGTCTGAGTAATTTCCCGACCTTAGATTTCGGGAGCATGTCCCTGAATTCAATGTAATTGGGTACCTTGTAGTCCACAAGTCTCTTTCTGCACCATTTTATCAGGTCATATCCAGAAATGCCCTTGACGTCGCTTTTGAGAACCACGAAGGCCTTGATTCTCTCCCCGACCTTCTTGTCAGGAATCCCAACCACGCAAGACTCAACAACCGACGGATGCTCCTGAAGCACCGCCTCCACTTCAGACGCTGATATCCTGTAGCCCTTGCTCTTGATAACATCCACTGTTCGGTCAACAAAATAGAAATAACCCTCAGCGTCCGATTTAACTATGTCTCCCGTTCGATAAAACAGCTTCCCATTAATCTCGACAAATGCTTGGGCAGTCTCTTCAGGTTTATTGAAGTAGGCCTTAACCATTCTCTTCGAATGCACGAGCAATTCTCCCGGCTCACCCAAAGGCAGAGGATCAACACCGTCGAGTTCGGTAATCAACACTTCTTTACTGGGCAGTAGCATACCCATGGTCATGGGAGGAAGTTTTCTATCAGTTGGAGCCATACAAACTCCACCACACGTTTCTGTCGCCCCGTATCCCTGATAAATCTGCTTCTTGAATTTTCTCTCCCAGCGTGCGCCTATTTCCTGTGGAAGCACGTCCGCGGCTGAAAAGCAGTATTTAAGCGACGTCAGGTCATATTGGTCCGCCCGGTCATGATCGAGTATCATTCTGTAGAGCGCGGGCACACCGATCAGACTGGTAGCCCTATTCCTCTGAATTGCGTCAAAAATGGCGTCGAGATTGACTTTAGGATGAAGAATTAGCGTTCCTCCACCTATCACTACCGTAGACAGGCTACACGTCTGCCCAGCTATGTGAAACAATGGGGCTCCACCCATAATCACGTCTTTGTCCTTGGGAAATAAAGGGTCGCGAACTCCTAATTGTTCGTCTGAGGACTCCAGAAAAAGACCGTGTGAGACTGGGACACCCTTTGGGTGTTTAGTTGTGCCACCGGTATAAATGATTTCGGCAATATCTGTTTCCTCGATATCCGCTCTTGGAACAGGCTTTTCCCCCAATGACATGACTGCGTTCATCGGCGCAACCATGTTCGATTTTTCAATTTTGCCTTTAGGAACTTTATCGGCTAAAAACCCGAACACTTTCTTCCATAGAGGAAGCATGTCCACTACATTGGTCACTATTACTTTTTCTATAGAAGATTCGGAAATGATCTGTTTGACATAACCGAAATTTCTGTCAGAGCAAATTATGATTTTGGACTGAGTGTCATTTGCCACATATTTAAGGTCTGGCACAGTATAGATTGGCGTGATGGGAATGATGATGGCGCCGAGCCTCTGCGCAGATAACCATGACAACACTAATTGAATGGAGTTTGGAATGTACATCATTATCCGGTCAGTCTTCGTTATTCCTAACTGAGTGAGTCCGCTTGCAAACCTTTCGACCATTGCAAGTAGCTTCTTGTAGGAATACTTTGTGCCAAGATATTCCACGGCGGTATTGTCAGGGTATTTGGACGCGGTTTCAGAAAAGGCTTCAAAAATGTTGCTATATTTGAGATCCGACATGTTTGGCTACGTCTCCTCTAAACCCCGAAATATGCGGCCTTCACTTCTGGATTTTCCATGAGTTCAAGTCCTGGACCATCCAGGCTTAACATCCCATTCTCTACAACATAACCGTGATCAATAACAGGAAGAATAGGACGTGCAAACTGCTCCGTGACCACAATCGTAAGCCCCGCTTCCTTCCTTATCTTGAGTATGGCGTCGACAAGGGTCTTCTGCATTATAGGGCTAAGGCCTAACAAAGGCTCATCTAGTAAAAGCAGTTTGGGCTTTACTATTAGGGCCATGCCAATGGTCAGCATTTGTTGCTCGCCACCGCTGAGGAAACCGGCCTTACGCGTCTTCAACCTCTCCAAGGTCGGAAATAATTCAAAAACGTAGTCAATTCCTTCAGAAACTTCAGAGCGGCTTCGCAGATAGCCAGCTATTCTAAGATTCTCAACCAGATCTGATTCCGGAAATATTGGATGGCGTTCACGGCATAAAACAAGACCCTCTTTTACTCTTTCACTTGGGTGGAGATCTGTAATGTCTTTACCATCAAAAAGCACCTTGCCGTATAAGGTTATCCTCTCACCACCCTTTCGCTGCTCCTTAATCTTTGTGTCTATGATCAGTCCGGAGATAGTGTTCATGAGAGTAGTCTTACCAGCGCTATTAGACCCGATAACAGCAACTATCTTTCCCTTTCCGACAGTCATGCTGAAATCATTCAGAGCCAAGGCGTTCTCATAGAAAACCATTAGATTGGATATTTGAAGCATTTGTTTCCCTGAGCTACAGCTATCTATTACCGTTTGAACACAAAAAAATGGAACTGACCCATTCCGCCATCAGTCCTCTGTTCCCAAATACGCATGCTTGACTTCGTCGCTTTCCATTACTTCAGAAGGCTTACCGTCAGCTATTATCTGTCCAAAATTCAACACGATGACACGGTCAGCGATCCTGAACAACTCCCGGAGTCTATGTTCGATCATAATGATGGTCTTGCCCTCCATCATCATTTTTTCGATTATTGGCACTATGCTAGCCAACTCAGCTATGCTCAAGCCAGAAAACAACTCATCGAGAATTATCAAGTCGGCTCTCAAGGCAAGACATTTGGCCAACTCAAGTCGCTTAAGATATCCATGTGGCAGACTCCCCGCCGCTTTAAACGTTACTGAGGAGTCTCTTTCAAACCCCACATCCTCAAGCAAGTCTTTTGCCACGGAATCCCTGTCACCATAACGACCTCCAGACAAACCTCTAACACGTGGAGAGAATAACGGGATAACAATGTTCTTGAAAGCCGGCAAGTCAGCAAAAGGCTTAGCCATCTGGAAGGTCCGGGCAATGCCTAGACGAGCTATACGATATGGCATCAGCCCCGTTATATTCTTGCCTCGATATTCGACCCTACCTTCTGAAGGCTTGATAAAACCGGTTATAAGATTTGCCAGTGTAGTTTTTCCAGAACCATTAGGCCCTATCAATCCCAAAAGCTCTCCTTGATGAAGGTCAAAATCTACCCCAATGACAGCTCGAACACCGCCAAAATTCTTGCTCAAGCCCCTCACCTTGAGAAGAAGCTCACCTCTTTTAACCCCAGTTGTTTCTGACATGAATTACAACCAGTTCCCTTTTGGCTCACTTTGATTTTATACAAAGCGCATATAAATCATTTTAATTATCGACTGTAGCCCATCTTTCGAACTGTTGATACTTTCTCTGGACGTAATGGAATATACCCTCTGGAATCGCCACAATAAAAACTACTAGAGATATTGCATATATAACGGTCCTAAGACCACCAATACCCCTTAGAGCTTCCGATAAAGGCACAAGGATAAACGCGCCTAAAAGAGAACCGGCGAATGAGCCCATCCCTCCCACTACTGCCGAAGCCAACGGTAATATGGAATAATCTAAAGCAAAGACAGGCATGCCCACAAACATGTAGACATGCGTCATGAACGCTCCACAAAAGGCTCCAATAGAACCTGTGATAAATAGAGCCTGGGCCTTCATCCAGTAGATGTTAATCCCACCGCTCATCACAGCTCTGTCGTTGTTATTGATCGCCTTGAGAACCAACCCATAATCTGTTGTCACCAACCGCCGGAACCCGAAGAATACGAGCAATAACACAATCACTATCAGGTAGCATTCAACCCATATATTGGAAAAGGATTTCAGCCCCGTGAGGCCTTCCGTTCCACCAAGCCAGCCCGTGGCCTCAATAGTGCGTTCAAACATTAGCGGAAGCACCAGGGTCACCATAGAAAAATAGACTCCTCTGAGTCTTAAAACCGGCAGAAGTAAAATTGCGCTAATTAACCCACCCACAAGAGTAGCCAGAGGAATAGTAGTCCAAATGGGCAGACCGAAACGAAGGTCAAAATATCCGGCTAAATACGCTCCGACGCCAAAAAAAAGCGCTTGGCCCAAGGAAACCATGCCTACTGTTACGAGGAAATCCCAACTCAATGCCAGAATTGCGAATACCGCTGTGGTTATAAGGACCTTTTGCCAGTACAAAGGCAGAATTAGCGGGAGCGCCAGAAGCAATATTATCGGCGCAACGGGTGGAACAGAGACGTACAGAAATTCACGATAAGAAGTGAGCGCGAATATATCGTCTGATCTCACCTTGATTCCACGGTCTATGCGTTCTCTTCGTTTTTGTTTCACATTACCGCCATTTCAACATCGTTTTCAGGTTTTCTGGTTATATTAGCGTTTCGTCAAATACGTTCCTCAAGTTCTTTCTGTTTTCCAAATAGACCCGAGGGTTTAACCAGCAAAATAATCAAGATCGCTACAAGAGAGACTATCATTTTCCAATGCGGCCCTGAAAAGGCATCCGTTATCATTTGGGCGTAACCGATCATGAATGACGCTACAATGACACCAACAGTACTTCCAAGGCCTCCAATAATGCAGACCGCCATGGCGTTTATGAGCAC
Organism: uncultured Desulfomonile sp.; assembly: GCA_937930835.1. Lineage (GTDB taxonomy): Bacteria > Desulfobacterota > Desulfomonilia > Desulfomonilales > Desulfomonilaceae > CAITZA01. The sequence goes on along the minus strand of CALGLN010000111.1, from coordinate 58,374 downwards.
GTCGTAACCTTCATTCACCGATATGGTTCCTCGAGGAAGGATCAGGATGGCCGCAATCGCCGCCAAACCAGATCCAAAAGCTACACTGAGCCCTGCGACCCTGTCTGAATTGATTCCAAGCGATAAGGCTGTCTTTTCATCCTGGGCTATGCCTCTAAATGCCAAACCGGTCTTAGTGTATCGAGTAAAGAGATACAGGCCGATCGCAAGGCTGATTCCTATTCCTACAATCCATAGTCTCTGATGATCAATATAGGTGTCACCTATGACTACACTGCCGTCAGTGAATACAGGAAGAGTATATTCAAAGCCGGTGAATCCGAGATACCGAAACAGTTCGAGTATTGCCAACCCTACTCCAAATGTCGCAATGACCTCAGAAATAACCATGCCTCTAACCCTTAATAATACGAACCGATATAACGCCAGCCCAAAAAGCGAGGTTAAGATTACCGCTAGAATAGCCGCCAATATGAACGGCAACCCAAGCATATTGATCATTATCCATACAGCGTATCCTGCCATTATGTACATGGCCCCGTATGCAAAGTTAGAAACCCCGCTTATGCCGAAAGTCAGACTAAATCCCAAGGCAATCAAAGCCAAAATAATACTGTTTATGAAACCGTAAATGATGGTGACTTCCAGCATAGTCTTTCCCCTTAAGGGTTTGATTGTGATTCAGGCATGTGCGCCTTATTCAAAGACCACAGAGGCTTCCGCCTGAATCATGATTGAGTATTTCCTATTAATAAAAATCTACTTTTTCGCCGGTTGTATCCAATCTGGAAGCTTGATGGCTCCTTCGGCTATGGACTTGGGATAAACGATTACTCGTTTGCCATCCTCGGTCCATTGTGAAACACAACCAAGAGCGGCCTGCGCAGGATCATTGCCGTAAATAACTTGATTCCCGTCGTCGAACTTTATCCGACCGATTACACCTTGACGATCTGTCTTTTTGATTTCCTCGGAAATTTTATCAGGATCAAGGGAACCGGCCCTCTCGATTGCTTCGGCAAGGATATAAACCGAGTCGTATGAAGGAGCAGGTCCATGGCCAGCTTCCATAGGCTGACCAAACTTCTTCTGGTAGCTATCATAGAATTTCGTTGCGGCAGGGTATTTTTCTACCGGAATAGCGCTACCTATCTCAAAGTTAGTATTAATTAAACCGCCTATCTTACCTTCAAATGTCTTCCATGCGCCAGGTCCAGCCATCGGAGATATGAAACCAGCAACCATCGCAGGAATTTTCATGCTCTTCCATTGCTTGAGCAAAATCCCGCTTTGAGGCATGTCGAAAACGGTCAGGATGATTTGAGCATTCTGACCCTTGGCTTTAATGAGACCCGCTGAAAAATCTGAAGCGCCAGTCGGGTAAACCTCCTGACCCTTTATCTTGTATCCCATCTTGGACTCAACTACTCCTGCCGTGCCCGTTCCTGTTGCTTTTGCCCACAAGACGTCCTGGGTCATAACAAACAGTTGATCATACCCGAATTCGGCCTTCATGAAATCTAGGGCCTGGGCTAGATAAGTCACCAGATATTTAGCATTGAGACACACCCTGAAAACATATTTGTATTTTTCGGGGTTCTCCTTGACCTTCTCCTCAGATTTGGGAGACATGGCAATTGTTCCGAGGAAAGGCACTTTGTGCTTTGCAATTAGATCCATCCCTGCAATAAGCGATTCTGATCGGAAAGGTCCCACGACTATTGCATGGACCTTTTTCTCGGTGATCATTTTTTCCATTCCCAGAAGAGCTTCGGAAACGGGGACGCCAGGTGACGAATCGCGCAAATCCAATGTTTCAATCTTTAGTGGTCTTTTTGTGCCACCAACGTTGACACCACCCTTGGCATTGATCTCTTCCACTGCCATCTCAACCGCTTTTATGCATTCTTTGCCTTCTAAAGCGGTCACCGCTGTTGGTAAACCTATGAGGATAGGCTCAGCTGCCTCACAGGAAAACGAAAATAACATGGATGAAAGAAGCGCTAAAACCGCCAAAGATAAAACCTTTTTCTTCATGCCTTTCCCCTTTCGGTAAACCAATGTTCACACTCTTCCCGAATCTGAACAACCTAAAACACTCAAATCACTACCTCAATCACTAGCGATCATATTGTCCCACACCTCAACATTTCAAACCACTCTCATTTGTGGCGTTTATCCCGAGATTTTATGATCGCTCCAGCAAAAATGACGTTACATTAAAACCCGAACCGCCTGAGATGCCGTTCGTAAACTTCATAGAATATTGTATGGTTAGAGTACCCCACCACTCACAACATAGGCCTTAACTGGCATTCCTCTAATTTCGATTAACTCCGTTTAGTGATCTAAATCAATGGTTCATGATTACGAATGATGATGTGAATAAAGTGGCTGCTGTAATCTCGACCTAAAAAAAGGTCCCGGCGCCTGACTTTTCAAATGATCTGTATCCAGAACAACCCGATAATGGGTCACTTACGAGAGAACAACGCTCAGTCAGACATGAATTAGCGAAACTCAAATTTAACAGGTTAATTTGAAACAATTAAAAGCTACTTGTCAAGCCATTTTCTTGACCTGGACGATGAAAGTTGAAACCCTTGATAACCGCACAATATCAATAGCTTTATGGTTCACTATAATGAATACCCAGCGTAAACAGAAAGTCAAAAACAATTTTTCTCACAGCAGAATCTCTAAGTTTCAAGTTTGTCAAATACCGTTGTCCACGACAGGTTTGGATAGGTGTAGGTTCCCTGTACGCCGCAGCGCGTGCAAAATGTTAAAGGCAAACGAAAAAAGGAGCCAGCTAATGTTGCTGACTCCTCTTGTTATCTGGCGTCCCCAAGGGGATTCGAACCCCTGTCGCAGGCGTGAAAGGCCTGTGTCCTAGGCCGGGCTAGACGATGGGGACATAAATGCAATGTCATCGTATAGCAATCGCTTATTATGTAAAACTGTGGATTGTTTGTCAAACAAAAATTCACAGTGGTGGGCCGTGCTGGGATCGAACCAGCGACTCTCTGCTTAAAAGGCAGATACTCTACCCCTGAGTTAACGGCCCATCAGTTGTAACGTACGCACGACACCCTTTTTAGTTTTGCGCAACGTCGTCTAGTGAATAAAGCACATAACAAAAGATTCTGTCAAGAGCATTGCTTGCAGAAAGTGATTAAATGAGCAATTGTCCTTTGATAGAATCTTCGATTCAGTTACTATGAGTTCTCATCAGAATGTTCCGGCATGCTAAAATACCTGCTGATTGGTTGAAGCGTCAGTGTTTGCGTGAGTCGGACCTTTAATTCATTAGTGCTCTTGATGCATTTAGGCTAATTAGATGGTGTTTTCTTCTTCCAAGGCCCGTGGAATAGTTATAATTTCGGGACTGATGATATTCGGCCTTATTGTCAGTCTTTCTGTGGGATTAACCAATAATGATTTGTCGGTCGTTTCGTCATTTTATATGCCTTGCGACAAGAGCAACGTATGGCCCGCTGGAAAGGCCGAGCCATTTCATTTTCTTTACAAATATGGAGAGATCCCTGGAATTGTTCTTGCCGTTTTGGCTCTTTTTGCGTTGGTTTTAGTTAGAATCGGAAAAATTCAAAAACTTTATTCCAGACCCTTGCTTGTGGTTATACTGACTGTTGTCCTTGGCCCCGGTCTTGTTGTGAATGGAATTCTTAAGGAACATTGGGGGCGCAACCGACCTGCCGATTTACAAATGTTTGGTGGATCCGAACAATATAGACATTTTTGGAATCCCGGAGGTACGGGAACGGGAAAGTCTTTTGTGTGCGGCCATTGCGCCATAGCTTTTTCAACTTGTTCAGTCATAGCTTTTTATCCTATTCACCCTCTTGGGGCTTCAGTCGGTTTAGCTATTGGTTTGGTTTACGGAGGATTGGTTAGCTTAGCGCGGATCGCACAGGGAGGACATTTTCCAACAGATGTCATATGGTCTGCTGTCATAATTCTAACAATTATTACCTGTCTTTATTACTTTATTTTAAAAATTCCGGACCAGAAGCAAAACTACACTAAAAATGAAAATCGTCTTGATTAATGTGAGGATTTGCAAGGGCTCTTTTTGATTTAGCTTCTTGACCAATTTAGATAAATTTAGTATGATTATTAAACACTTACTTGTTTAATTCAGAATGGACTTTGTGATTTATTGAAAACATTTTGAGGACTAATATGATTAAAGCTCAAAAATCACTGAGATTCTTTAGAAGGATTATTACCTTATTTGTTGTTTTTGTCGTCTGTTCGATAGCTCCTCCGGATTCGGGATCTCAAGTCCCATTCCAAGGGGCCCCTCAGCCTCAAGCACAAATACCCCAAAGGCAACCACTCAGACAACAGGCTCAACAGACGCCTTCTGAATATGCATTTAGACCCAACCTCACAAACCCCGAGTTCGGTGAATGCCTGCAGTTAGAAAGAAACTGGAAGACTCTCTGGAATTCCTATTATCAAGCTTACTATCACGCACAAAGAATGAGCCCTTCCGATCCCCAGTATCCGCAAATGGCAGCATATGTTAATAACCTGAGATATCAATTGGACGCGGCATGGAACACATTTAGCCAAAAGTGCATTTATTTTCCTCGATAACTATCCAACCGTAAAAATGGTAAATCAATAAAGACCTTGAAAAGACCAGGAAAGCAAATGGAGAATATCTCCGTGGATATTGATAATAGCCTCGAAACTGAGCAATCATTTTCCTATTCCCGAATTGTCAAATCCGTATTGATTTTCTCGCTCGTAGGTATTGCGGTTTACGGAGTAGGAACAGTTGCCTCGGATTACAAAGCGATAGGTTCAGCGCTGGTACGATTTCCAATAGATTCTCTATCATTAGTTCTAGCGCTTGTCATCATAGGTTGGTTGCTCAGAGGATTGAGGTTTCACTTCTATCTTCAGCAAATTGGTGAGCAAATCCCCTTAGCTTATTCAATCTCCGACTTTCTGGCTGGCTTTGCCCTAACAGGAACTCCTGGAAAGATTGGCGAAGCAATGAAGAGCGTATTCCTTAAGCGTGACTACAACGTTAGCATAACCAAAGTTATTGGTATCCTCGTAGTGGAACGTTTGATGGATCTGTTTGGAGTATTGCTTCTGGGGTCATTATCATTATTGCTGTTTAAGGGTTGGATTGGTCTTTTTCTTGTCTGTGCTCTACTTGTAATAGCCGTGGGATTATTCTTGTGTATGGAAGGCATTTACCGGCCTGTCTTGACATGGCTGACCAGGTTTAGAATCCTGAATTGGCCGGCTCGCAAAGTTCTGTCAGCCCTACTTTCTGGCAAAGAACTGATGACTTTCCGTATCTTCTCAATAGGATTAATTTTGTCTACCCTCTCCTGGGCAATGGAATCTTTTTCTCTTTACATAATAATGAAAGGCTTTAGTTTAAGCGCAACCCTCTTGGAAGCGAATTTCATATATTCTTTTTCTACGTTGGTTGGAGCATTGTCTATGGCGCCTGGAGGGATAGGTGGGACTGAAGCTGGAATGGTGGGGCTAATGGCATTCATGGGGATTACTTATTCGGAAGCCCTTCCAGCAGTTTTGTTGATTAGAATTTGTACTTTGTGGTTCGCCATATTAGTGGGGTTGCTCTTCAGCGTGTACCTGACGACCGCAGCCAGGGTTAAGCCAGCACAAAGTATTTAAATCAAGAAAAGCGCCTGGTTACAGGCGCTTTCATTATTATCGATAAGGCCTTAGAATACTAAGGATCCTATTCAAGATTCTCCGCGACCAATTCGGACAAATCCATAACTTTTAACTCATTACTTTTACCCATGACGTTGCATGAATCCTCTAACATAGTTATGCAATAGGGGCATGACGTCACAAGTGTTTTGGCGCCCGATTCTAAGGCCTCAGTTATACGAAGTTCGGCGAATCTCTCCCCGGCCTTTGTCTCCATCCAAACTCTTCCGCCACCGCCTCCACAGCAAACACTGTTGTTGCGATTCCTGGCAAGTTCTTTCAGTTCAGCCCCTGGAATCGATGTGATAAGATCCCTGGGAGCATCATATATGTTGTTGTGTCTTCCAAGATAACACGGGTCATGCATGGCAACTTCACCCGCCATTTTTCCAGAAAGTTTTATTTTACCCTCCGCAGCGGCTTTGGCTAAGACCTCAGTGTAATGGTACACTTCGAATTCGCCACCTAATTCAGGGTATTCGTTCTTGAAAGTGTACAAACAGTGAGGCGAAGTAACTATAATTTTCTTTACGCCCTTCGAGTTGTAAAGATTGATGTTAGATTCGGCCAGTTTGCCAAACAATGCCTCATCTCCGATTTTGCGGATTGACTCCCCACAACAACTTTCTTCTGCGCCTATGATGCCAAAACTTATCCCAGCAGCCCTAAGAGAATTCACCACAGCTTTGGCGATCTTGCGGCTTCTAATATCGTAACAGGAGGTGCAACAAACAAAGAGAAGATACTCTGTGTCAGAAGAGAACGTTGGAATATCAAGACCCTCGGTCCACTCCGTTCGTTTCTCTCGCGGCCCGGACCAGGGGTTTCCCTGAGAATGCAAACTTCCGGCTATCGGCTTGAGGCTCGGCGGAATCGTCCCCACCTCTGCAAGCATTGCCCTCATTCCACGAATATTACCAATAATGTCAACACCCCTGGGACATCGGTCAACACAGGCTCGGCAAGTCGTACAAGCAAAAAGACAGTTTTCAGACTCAAATCCTTCAAGCCCCAACTGACCCATTCGCTGAACGAGCCTTATATTAAACTCCTCAGAAGCCTCGCCAGGCACAAGCCTCCACGGGCATGTTCCAGTGCACAAACCGCACTGCATACACCAGTAGAGCGTCTCCGCGCCCGACATTACTATAGCGTCACTTACTTCCAAAAAAGGTATCTTTGTTTCCATATTTATTCCTTTGATTAGAAGCCCTTGTACGGGTTCGGACCGAGTTCTTCAAGTCTCTGGGTGAACTCTTCCAGAATAGCTGGTATACGGTGATACTGATCGATCGAAATTTGCTCAAACCTGATTCGATCGGATTCCAGCACCAGGCGATCCAATGTCTCCTTAATCTTTGTCATTCGGGTGTTGGCCAACTCGCTCCCCTGAATGAAATGGCACTGATAATCATCACCATATTTACATCCAAAAAGCACTATTCCATCTATGCCTTTTGAAAGAGCATCGGCGATCCAGACCAAATTGAGTGACCCCAGGCAACGCAAGGGGATAAACCTGAACCATGGAGGATAGTTGAGTTTGTTGATGCCCACCATATCCAAGGATGGAAATGCGTCATTTTCACAAATGAACCCGATGACTCGGGGCTTCTCATCGTATTCATCCGGGACATTGACCGATTTGATCATAGACCCGATCATGTCCACTGAATAGTTATTGAAGGAGATTATCCTCTCAGGACACGACCCCATGCATATTCCGCATCTGCGACATCTGGTAGGATGCGGTAAAGGCGTTCCTTTTATGTCCTCGTTATACATGCCGAATGGGCATTCCTCTGTACAACGCTTGCACTGTGTGCATCTCTGGATGAATAGATCAGGATAGGACATGTCTCCAGCGCGAGGGTGGACCGCTTTGCCTTGAGAAGCCAACTCTACGCACTGTATCGCTTTCAAGGCGGCCCCAACTCCATCATTTGCAGAACGCGCTGCTGTCATGGGCTGACGAACACAGCCGGCGGTATAAATACCTGTTCTTCTTGTTTCATACGGGAAACAAATGAAGTGCGAGTCAGGAAACCCATATTTCAGCTGAGGAAGGGCTGGTCCCTGTCGATATTCAAGATTAAGTATCGGATCATCTAGAGTTGCCGGCTGCATACCAGTAGCAAGAACAACCAGGTCGACTTCCATCTGGATGGGTTCGCCAAGCAGTTCATCCATAGTCTCGACAGTAAGTTTTCGTTCAGATCCCTCTGAAATCGAAACTTTTGAGGTATCCGTCTTGACAAAGACAACCCCTTGCTTCTGGACTTCCTTGTAGAATTCCTCCGCTTGCTCGGGGGTCCTCATATCCTTATAAAATACTATAGCCTTATTCTCTTCGTTAGCTTCTTTGACGTACATGGCCTGCTTTAGCGAGACCCTGCAACAAACTGCGCTGCAGTAAGGCAGATGTTCAGGATCACGTGATCCAGCGCACTGGATAAATGCCACCACAGATGCTGGGGAACCATCAGATGGACTTACAATGTTTCCTGTCTTGGCCATTTCTTCCATCTGAACATTTGTTATTACATCTGGAAATTTTCCAAATCCCAAATTCTCCAGCTTGGAAGCATCATAAGGTTGCCACCCAGCAGCTAGCACTATCGATCCAACTCGACTTGTCCCGCCACCGTTGCTAAAAGTAACGTCAAACATCCCGGGCGCCCCGGCGATTTTCTCTATAGTAACCCCGGTTTTGACAGTGATATTTGCGTTCGAAGTCACTTGGTCGATTGTGGCCTGCACGTCAATTTCAGAAAGTTCATGATACGGAGGTCTGGTAGGAGTATTCTTGTGCCAATTGAGCATTTGCCCGCCAAGACCCCCCTCTTTTTCAGCAAGAATAATCTTGTAGTCAGCTTTCGCAGCCTCTAGGGCAGCATTCAACCCCGATACTCCGCCACCTATTACGAGAACCGTTTTGTCCATTTCTTCCAGGTAGGGTTTTGGTAACGTGGTTTTCTCAACTCTGGTAATGGCCATTCTCAAATAATCATCGGCCATCATCTGGGTGTCCTCAGTCCCGGCAGGTTGGCACCATGCAACGTGTTCACGTATGTTAAGACGCTCGGATATAGTTGTCATGGGATCAAACGAGAATTCGTCCGTTTTCACTCGACCTGAACAGGCCGCAATTACGACGCAATTCACCTCACCAGAACTGATATCCGAATTAATCATCGCAACGCCTTCAGTCCCACATAGTGCTTCGCTATGCGCAACCTTGGCTATCGAGAACTCTTCTGCTACGGAACCAAGCGCCTGACAGTCGATGGCTTCACCGATTCCGCAACCTGAACATATATAAATTCCAATTTTTTGATCCATTAACACTACCTCCCCATGGCCGTCGAAATCGCCTTCAAGGCAGCCGAAGTAGAATCCTGAAGTGACGCGGCCACCTCCATCGGGGCCTTTACACATCCTGCCGGGATTATCCCTGAGGCGCCAGATCCTGTTACAAAACCAAAATCGTCATAATCCATTTCCAACGACGGCTTTAACGAAGCTGTTCCGGGCTTCATGCCCACTGCAAGCACTACCAGGTCAACCAATTGTTTGACTTTCTCTCCACGACCAATGTCCTCGCCTTCAACCAACATCTGGCCGGATTCTTTATCTAACGACACTCGCGCTATCTTGCTCTTTGTGAGAACAACATTTTCGTCAGCCTGAACTTTTGTGTAAAAATCCTCGTACTTGCCCATTGCGCGAATGTCGATGTAATAAATGTAAACCTTGCTATCCGGGTTTTGCTCCCTGAGATACGTAGCATGCTTTAGAGATGCCAAGCAGCAAATGCCTGAACAGTAGGCCAAATGGTTCTCGTCTCTTGAACCCGCGCATTGTACAAGAGCAATGCTTTGAACAGGTTTGCCATCAGATAATCTATTGATTTTACCGTTTGTTGGCCCATTGTGAGCTGAAAGACGCTCGAACATTACACTCGAGATGACATCAGGGTATTTTCCAAATCCCAGATAATCGACTTTTTCGACTTCGTATGGATCCCAGCCGGTAGCCCAAACAATAGACCCGACATTCACTTTGATCGTCGATGGCTGCATGTCCAAATCGATGGCGTTATATTTACAGGCGTCAGCGCATTTTTTTCCCTCGTCAGTTCCCACAATTTGTGGATCAAGAACATATTTGAAAGGAAATGCCATGGCATGCGGTAAATAAGCTGCAGGCATTGTATCCATGCCAAAGTTCATAGGATTCGGAATCCTTGTCTCGCAGACCTCAGAACATTTTCCACAGCCTGTGCAGTTGTCATTCACATATCTCGGAAGTATTCTGATCGTGGCTTCATAGTTGCCTGGAGATCCAGTCAGAGATTCAATCTCTGCCAATGTGTAGTAGGATATTTTGGGGTTTTGTTTTATGCGCCTGAAATTTATTTCTAAACCACAGGTCGGTGGACAAAGTTTGGGAAAGTATTGATTGAGTTGGGTTACACGTCCTCCAAGATAAGGGTTACGCTCCATAATTGTAACCTCTGCTCCAGCTTCAGCTGCTTCAAGAGCCGCCGTAATACCGCTGATTCCTCCCCCGACTACTAGTATCTTTCGGTTTTCATCGCCCATTTATTACCTCCACTAAGGGTTGAGGGATGTCATTGTAATACTCAATAGCAAGTCCATTTTAAATTGAGTAACTTGACATTTTTATACCTGCTAATTTTATCTCCATTCACAAAAACTATAGCTTCAAAACCAACGAGTCCTAACGAAGATAGGCTAGGCTCTCGGAAGACGATTTTACTTTGTTCCTTGCCGTTTCGTTATGAATTTCAGCAATCCTGAGAAAATTTCTGATCAAAATGCCACCATCGGGACGACTCGAAAGAAATTGCTCTGGATGTCCCTGGATTCCATAAACCGGCTTACTTCGATGACGTATAATTTGGTAAGGACTTAGTTTGTCTGAGGCCAAAAGCACAAAACCTGGAGGCAAAGTCTTCACCTCGTCGAAATGACTCTCCACCATGTTGAGTTTACTCTCAAGACCTACAAAAATTGGATCCGGGTTAATCTGCGTCAACTCTATGACCCCTGTCTGCCGCTCCTTATTGTAGGGCATGCAATCTAAGGTTCCTGCCCTAATCGGGCCAACTTTACCACCAAACGCCAATGCTAATGCCTGATGTCCACCACAAATGCCCAGAATTGGTATGTTTAGATCTTCAGCTATGGTCGGCAACAACCAAAGGAAATTCTGCAATGCTATTCCTGTTTCACCGGTATAGCGGCACCAGGGAGTTCCCTGCGGACTAAGCACTATAAATTCTGGAGTCAGTGTCTCGATGACCTCTAACGTAACTTCCCTGAAATGGAGGGGAATGCAGCGTCTATCTCCTGAAAAACGATCTATGACTGATTGAACGTTCCTTGTTCCACGGGAGAATCCATCCGGATTCAGACTAACCATTATCCATGGTTTTTCGGAATTGCCTGTCGGGCGTGGTGTTTCAACAGCCCAAGCAGGTTTACAACTCACCAAGATCATCCCAAACAGTATGGTTAATACTATTGACGTTCCCCTACGGTGATCTGAACGAATGATTAATCCCATTGAAAATCCCATAACCCAGGAGTTTAACAGATTAACTATACAACAGATCAACTCGCAGGAGCAACACGCATATTTGAAATCGTCTGAAAAATGATATTCAGTCTACACTCAGTCCTACATAATTTTTAGAGCTCTTTCCTTTTCGCTGTAGACACATCCGCAATATTTCTGTCGGTATAACCCTAATTTACGATACCTTCTGACCCCTTCATTCCACCCGGTTCGCCAATCACTATATACGAACGGAATCTCGTATTTTGCTGAAACGGCCTCGCAACTTAAACGAAGCAGATCGTGTTTTTGGAACCGACTATACAGCAATGTCGTTGAGAATGCGTCGAACCCCTTAGACTCGGCCAATTTAGCTATGACGTCCATTCTGAAATTGAAGCAAATCCAGCATCGTTGGGACTCTCGAAACGCAACTTCCCTGAACCAGTCTTCCATCTCTTTACCGGATTCGTCTTCCAAAACTCTTATTCCATTCTGAGTTGTGTACTCCGTAAAAGCATCCAAACGTCTGAGACATTCAGAGTAAGGGTGTATGTTCGGATTGAAAAAAATAGCTGTCACTTCATGCCCTTGGGAATTCAGGTCATCATACGGAATCACTAAACATGGGGCACAGCAGGCATGTAAAAGAATTTTCATGAATTCTGTTGTCTCCTTGGGATGTCCATGATAAGAAAAATTAAAATATTGGGGCCACATGAGCCTCCAGAAACCCTTGATTAATTACGAAAGTAAACATGAAACGTCTTAAAGTTTTCACCGTCATATTCTTAGTATGTGTGGCATCGCAATCGTATGCGCTGGAACAGGGTGTTTTGATCAATGCTTTTGGAGAAACCGCTACCGCATATTTAAATGACTCTTTCCTGTTGATAGGTACAACAGCAGATGGTTTTGTAGCCGATATCATTCAGAAAGACACAGCCTTGGAAATCACCAAGAATGTCCAGCGCAGGCTAAGAATCATCAGGGCCAAAATAAAAATGATAGATTCACCCAAACTCTCCTTGATGGACAAAAAGCTAATCAGTCTTCTGAACGATTCCTTTCTCTGTATGGACCATCAGGCATGGGCGCTAATGCGCTATATACAGGAGAAGGTCCCGGAAAACGCCAAGAAATTCGAATCACACAGGTCCGAATGTCTTGGGCGGATTAAAAAAGTAGCCGAATTCTATTCGGAATTCCCTACCCCGGTTGAATTACCAGCGCCTCTGAGCACGCGTTGATCACCAACTCTAAGTGTCACTCTCTCCTTGTCAAAGTATTCCAGGATAGGAATATTATATTTTCTGGAAGCCCCTGTTAGTTCCTGAAATTTTGATGGCGTAATCGAACCTTGTGCTCTAATAAACTTGATCAGTTTCTCCTTGATATCGTTGAGAAGGCCTGACTCAAAATAAATGTCCTGATTTATTTTGACTATTTTTTTGCTCTTTTCCAGTATAGCCAGTAAATTTCTGGCCTGTTTAACCTCGCAATTTGTTGCGCTCAGCAGATCCTTAAAAGTCGGAGGAGTCGAGCCACCGTCCGCAAGAAGCCTGAAAAAACGCTCAACCAATTCTTCCTGATTATCCTGAAGTTTGACCTTGTGATTAGCTAACCTTACGGTATCGCCTTGGTCAATTAATTGTTTTTGTATGCAAAGTTGATCAAGTACAGCCTTGAAGAGTTTGTCACTCCCGGGAGTCGTAGAGCGTAATTCCTGTTTTGAAATACCTTCTTTCAAAGGCTGATCATGATGAAAATTGGTCACTTTTCCAAGTAACTTGTTCTCTATCAGACCAAAATAGTCCTTATGTATTAGCCGCTTGTCGGTTTGGTCGAATTGAATTGCGGACTTTAGATTGAGCAATCCGTCCAGGATTTTGTCTAGTCGAGATGCCGACAGACCAGACATTCCCAGAAGTTCACCACGAGTAACCCCTTTGATACCAGAACTCCGGATGAGTGACAGAACAATCGCCGAGTCATCCTCACGGTTAGTTTCAACAAAAACCTTAGATGAACGGGCCTTCAATTTCGCCCCTCTAGGATTGACTATGGTTCCTCCTCCGAGAGTTATGGCTGGAGACAATGCTCTGATAACAAATTTGTCACCTGCTGCAGGAACAATTGGTGACGACGTTCTCAACTGAGCAATAGATGTTTGCCCACCCTCCAGTACCTCCTTGTCCGGCAATACCACCATCGCCTCAACATCAGTAGTATAATGATGGAGCCGAACCTTCTTTCTGTCTGTCAGGGAAATAGAAGAACGCGAAATGGAGGTCAAATTCACATCGATTATGTAGGAGGGTTTAAATGTGTTGGGGTGTGTCAGCACGTCTCCTCTTGAGATTTCATCGTGCTCAATCCCGCGCAAGTTTACTGCCACCCTTTCCCCAGGATAAGCTTCCTGCTCAAATGTGTTGTGTGACTCAAGCGATCTGACAGAAGACTTGACGCCCTTGGGTAGAATCTCTATCTCATCCCCAACTTTGATCATTCCTGAAATGAGTGTTCCAGTGATAATGGTTCCATGACCTTTGAGACTAAATATTCTGTCTATGGGAAGGCGTAACAGCCCGTGAACCGGTTTGGAAGCAGTCTTGTTTGCTAGTTCGAGCAATTTTTGCTTGAATTCATCAATGCCCTGCCCCGTTTTTGAGGATACTCGAATCATGGGAGCATCTTGTAGGAACGTCCCTTTGACAAGATCTCGCACATCTTCCTCAGCAAGCATGGCAAGTTCCTCATCAACCAGATCCGATTTCGTTAATGCGACGATACCCTGTTTGAGATCCAACAAAGTTAAAATATCGAGATGCTCAACTGTTTGGGGCATGACACCTTCGTCGAGGGCAACAACCAAGGCTGCTATATCAATGCCCCCAGCCCCAGCCACCATTTGCCTCACAAATTTTTCATGCCCAGGAACATCCACTATTCCAACACGAATCTCTGGGCTAAGATCTAGAAAGGCAAAACCTAATTCAATACTAATTCCGCGTTGCTTTTCTTCTTTAAGACGGTCCGGGTCCGTTCCGGTCAATGCTCTAACAAGTTGACTCTTCCCATGGTCGATATGACCAGCTGTTCCTAAAATGACTCGCTTCATAAAATGGATTTCCTAGTAACAACCTTCTTTTTGTTTGGGCTGAACCAAACCTTACGACTGATTCTAATTCCACACACCGTTATTTGATCGGGAGGTCAACTGATCGAAAGAGTTACCTTTTCTCACAAAGATGAAATTGACACTTGACAACATGGAACAGCTTTTTAAAAGTTCATGTTTTCGAAGGGCTGTTTTTACTCCAGACTTTCGTTGTCCACTAATTGAAGATCTTCTTCGGCTTGCCTTGATGTCCCTTTTTTGCTCCCCTTGGAAGCTTGTGACAAATCTTCCTTTTTGGCGCCAACTGGTTCAAATTCGCAGACTATGTCCTGCCGTTTGACTTCAATTTGTGTCTCATCATCAATCTTGATCAGAATGGTTTCCTCCAACGGATTGTGCTTGATAACAAGTCCTTCACCGGTCTCAGTTTTAACCATTCTGCCCACCTTGGGAAGACCACGGCTGAATTCTTCGTAAGTGTCATGTTCATAGCCCAAGCAACACATGAGACGTCCACACACGCCAGATATCTTTGTCGGATTAAGAGACAGGTTTTGATTTTTTGCCATTTTGACAGAGACGGGTCTAAAATCTGTAAGAAATCGAGAGCAACACAGCTCTTGACCACACCCCCCCAAGCCACCTGTCATCTTGGCTTCGTGCCTCACTCCAATTTGCCTCATTTCTATTCGAACAGGAAAACGAGCTACTAATTGTTTGACAAGCTCACGAAAGTCCACTCGCCCTTCTGCTGTGAAATAGAAAACATACTTGGATCCGTCAAAAAAGCATTCGACAGCCACTAACTTCATTGGCAAACTGAGTTCTTCTATCTTGTCAAGACAATACGAGTGAGCCTCCGCCTCACGTTCGGCACATCGCTGTTTTTGGTAAAGGTCAACTTTGCCACCTTTACGGATGACCTTTCTGAGCCCCTCTAATTGACTTACGTGAATCTGTTTTTCGAAAGGCCTTAGAGCGATTTGCCCCAACCCCAAGCCTTTCTCTGTCTTAACAACTACCCAATCGCCATACTCGAGCTCCATCGAGCCCGATTCAAAATGATAAATCTTCCCGGCATAGCCAAATCGAATACCGCAAACCTTAACGGATATTCTTTCAGAGACGTCTGACCCATCTGGAGCATCTTGAGTTTCCTCTACAAAATCGAAAACAGAAGAGTCCGGATCCTCCTTTTTTTCGAAACAGAGGCATGGATCAGTAACGCCAGTCTCGTCGCTGTCATGCGCGCTATCCGTAATCAATAAGGATTGATTAGTTTCTGAAGAAACCTTGGATCTTTCTCCCCGTGATGATCCTCGGCCCTCATAATCGGGAGTTTTACCCTGTGTGCGCTGGTCTTTTTCATCGGGAATTGAAGAAGGCTCTTCAGAACCTGCGTACTGCATGGAATGATCATCTTCCTGGACCATTTTTGAACGAGACCGCTGAGAAGGTCCCCAAGAGCGAGGAAGATAAGAAATTTCTGTCTTGTTTTGATCGTTCGCCATTGTTCTTCTCAAACCCCAGCGCACTATCTGTCTTAGATTCTCGTGAGTATGCTCTCAATTTTCAAAAAAGTCACATCCAGAACGAGATTCCTGCTGAGGTTAACATCCAAATCAAGTCTTGCTGATGCTCTGAGAACTTCGTCATAAACCCGCATCAACTGACTCGGGGAATTGTTCTGGCTAAGTCTCTTAATCAGAGATCCGTAGTCAGAATTGATCAATGAGCTCTCTGCACCGAGATTCGTGACAAGAGCATCTCTAATGACACTGCTGACAATTTCGAGAAGGTCGGTTGTCTTAGACTTTTCAACCCCTGCCTCTGCGGATAATTCCATAACATCACGATACAACGTATCTTTATCCTCAAAAATAGCCGAAATTACAGAAGATCTAAATTGTATATTTTCTGGTGACGATTTCAAACGTGCGCGCTCGAGGCTTCCTGCAGCCATGGCTAAAGCGGTCTCCATTTGATGCTCGGTTAGTTTTTCTTCTCTGGATAAAAGAGTCCTCAAATGTTCTTCACTCAAAGGACCAAATGAGATCTGCCTTAGCCTCGAACGCACAGTCTGAAGTAATGACGACGGCTGAGAACTTACCAAAATAATCATTCTGTTGGGCGGTGGTTCTTCCAGTGTCTTTAGCATAGCATTTTGGGCAGAACGGTTCATTAGATGGGCTTCGTCAATTATGACAATCCTGTATTGGCCTTCGATTGGCGGGTATTTTAGAAAAGAGAGAATTTTCCTGACAGCGTCAATTCTAATTAAGTTACGATCCGGTAATTCCAAATGAATATCGGGATGAGCATTCGACAAAATTCTTTTGCAAGTGTGACATTCAAAAGTTTCTGCATGGTTAAAAAATTCAGGACAGTTGACCATTCGAGCAAATTCAAATGCCGCTGTTTTCTTGCCGATGCCTTGTCTACCGGAGAAAAGATAGGCATGGGCAGGCCTATCTTCTGTTGCATAACGCTTTAATAATTCAATATTTTTTTCGTGTCCGAGTAGCGTTAGCATTCGACTTTGATGAACCACAAGTATTGTTTTTTTATTGAGATCTCCAGGACCGAGACATTTTCTTAGCCCTCGATCCTGAATTCTTGGTAGGATCAAATTAAGAACTGGTTCCCAAATCGTATTGACAACTAGTCAATAATATAATGTTTAACCTACCTCTATCACCTTTTAACAGGGAGGTATTTGTCAATAAACAAGATCAGAGGTGAAGCAACAAATATTGTTGAATATGTGCCGAAGAGAATGCCAATTGTTAGAGCCCAAGCGAAATCCCTGAGGACATTCGTTCCAAAAACTAACAGCGCTATTACCACCAAAAGAGTAAAACCTGAAGTCAAAATTGTTCGTGAAAGTGTCTGATTTATTGATTCGTTCAAAACTTCAATCAACGGTTTCTTCCTGTTAAACTTAAGGTTCTCACGAATCCTGTCGCAAACCACAATAGTATCGTTAATGTCATAACCGACAACAGTAAGCATGGCGGCTAAGATTGTAAGATTAAATTCCTTTCCGGTCCAAACAAAAAATCCATAAATGATGATTAGGTCATGAATCAGACAAAAGATTGCGCCCAGTCCCATGCTTAAAGTGAATCTGAAAGACATATAAACCAGCAGCATAGCCAGTGCGATGACCGTAGCCCAAATTGCCGACTCCTGAAGATCCTTACCAACCTTCGGGCCGACCATTTCCAAGCCACGCAGTTCTACGTTTCCTTTTCCGAATTTGACCTCAAGAAGCTCTACTAGTTTTTTCGAAAACACTTCCGCTCCCTCTTCAGGAGCTTCCATACGGATGACATAATCCTCACTGGCCAAAGAGAATTTCTGAACTGTGAGGTTCTGGCTGACACTTGCCAGGGCTGAACGTATATCTTCAGTATCAACGGGTTTCTTGAACTGAACTTGCACCATTAGACCACCCGTAAAATCTATTCCCAGCTGAACAGCGCCTTTGATTGGAATTGAAAGTAATGACAAAAGAATCATGATCGCCGTAAACATATAGGCATAACGCCGTTTACCCATAAAATCAATCTTGGTGTTGGGCGGTACAATTTGCACTTTCTCTATCCTTGTTTCTAGATATGTGAGGTCTCAACTCTTGCTCAAATATAACGGCACTCCCAATGCCGAAATCGAGACCAGGTTTGTTCTTCACATTCTTGTAATCATTTTTCTTAAAAAATTCGCCTCATGACTAAATGAGCTAGCTCAAACACTTATTGTTTTTATTCTTTTCACGATCAAAAAGTAATCGAAAATGGCTCTAGTGACGAATAGTGCAGTAAACATCGATACGATCAATCCGATACACAGTGTAACCGCAAAGCCCTTTATCGGACCTGTTCCAAACTGTATCAGTGGAAGAGCGGAAAGTATTGTCGTGAGGTTAGAGTCGAATATCGTTGAGAATGCCTTCGCGTAGCCATTTTCAAGAGCGGCTCTCGGAGATTTTCCCATACGCAGCTCTTCCCTTATGCGCTCAAAAATTAGGATATTGGCGTCAATGGCCATACCGATGGTAAGAGCCACACCTGCAAGCCCTGGCAATGTGAGTGTAGCCCGTAAGCCTGGTGAAACCATTACTGCAAATATTAACAGCAGATTCATTGTGAGAGCTACATCAGCCACCACTCCAGACCATTTGTAGTAAACCGCCATGCCAATGACTATTAGCAGCATTCCCAAAATTATGGCGTTTCGGCCTGATCGGATGGAATCTTCCCCTAAAGACGGGCCTATTGTTCTGTTTTCTAGAATTCTTACAGGCGCAGGAAGAGAACCTGCTCTTAGAACTAGAGCCAAGTCATGAGCCTCTTCTGGACTGAAAAGCCCTTCGATAATTGCGGAACCACCAGAAATCCGATCCTTGATTACTGGAGCCGAATATACTCTATTGTCCAATACAATGGCCAGCCGTTCTCTAATGTGTTCTCCGGTAATTCTTTCGAACTGTGCAGCTCCGGCCCGATTGAAGTCCATACCTATTATCATGCGTCCTGTATTGTCAGGAGTGACTCTGGCGTCAGTCAGCACATCCCCTGTCATCAGTATCTGTTTCTTGATTAAGTAAGGGGTCCTTGTGATTGCGCCAGAACTCGGGTTTCTATCAACTTTGTAGAGAACCTCACTTCCCGGCGGAACATCACCTTTTAGCGCGCTAGCAAGATCTCCCTTTTCATCGACCAGCTTGAATTCGAGTCGCGCAGTCCGCTTGATTATCTCGATGGCTCGATTTACGTCTTCTTTCAAGCCCGGAAGCTGAACTACCACTCTGTCTGCTCCCGAAATCACGACGTCAGGCTCAGCGACTCCAAATGCGTCTACCCTGTTTCTAATTGTGTCTACAGACTGACGGACCGCTTTGTGTTTGATGGATTCCACCACTTTGGGATCGAGTGAGAGCTTGATTTCAAATCCCTTTTCAGAAGGATCCGCTGAGATTTTTTTGAAATTGCTCAATTTCCCAAGAACCTTTTCATCGAACAGAGAAGCCTGTTCGGCATCCTTTAGATGTATTGTAAGAGAAGTGTCACTTGATCTTACTACATCATTGTACCTAATACGTTCTTCCTTCATCAGACTGGAGACTTCGAGAACTGTTTGGTCTACTACGGCCTCAACAGCCTTGTCCGCTTCGACTTCCAAGACAAGGTAAAGTCCACCCTTCAAATCAAGTCCGAGTCGTATAGGGCTGTCCGGCAAATATTTGGACCAGAATGAAGGAACTGGTCCTATAGAGGGCCAAACCAAAAATATCGCTACAATTAAAACAGCCAATATTATTGCAAAACGCAACTGAAGGTTTTGTATCATTCTATTGGGCTCCTCAGGATTTAGGCTCTACTGCAGCTGGCGAGGTGGCCACGGCTGCAATATTCCCGCGAACAACCTTAACCTTGACGTCTTTGGCAATCTCAAGATACACAATCTGATCCTCGATTGAACTGATTTTCCCGTAAATTCCGCCTTGGGTGATGACGGTGTCGCCTTTTTTTAGATTCTCAAGCATCTGTCTATGTTCTTTAGCCTTTTTTTGCTGAGGGCGAATCAACAAAAGATAAAAGACCGCAAATATGAGAACCATAGGCAATAGTTGAATTAATGTATTCACATCTCCACCGCCCTGACCGCCTGGTTGAGCCATGGCGTAGGCAACATCAATCATCTGATTCCTCCATTCGAGCTAAAAAGTTTTTCATAAAATTCGAATAATCATCGTTTCTTATCGCCCATCTAACTGCGTCCATCATGTCTCTATAAAAGGTAAGATTATGTATAGTAGCCAAACGTAACCCTAATATTTCCTTCTCTGAGAAAAGATGCCTGAGATAGGCTTTTGAGTAGCTTCTACATAATGAGCAACTACAGTCAGGATCTACTGGCGATGAGTCGTTTCTATACCTAGAATTCCTTATGTTTACCGATCCAGTCCTGGTGAATAGTGTTCCATTTCTAGCGTTTCGGGTCGGTAGCACACAATCAAACAGATCAACACCTCTTGCCACCGCATTGAGAATGTCTTGAGGTTTCCCTACCCCCATGAGGTAGCGAGGAGAGTCTCCAGGAAGTAAAGGGGTCGTAACCGAAATCATTTCGGACATTAGTTCTTGCGGTTCGCCAACACTCAGTCCACCTATGGCATAACCATCGAACCCCAATTCCGTCAGGTTTTCGGCGCTCTCCCTCCTCAACTTTTCAAACATCGAACCTTGTACTATGCCAAATAACGCAGGGTCAACCTTTTTTTTGGCCATTATGCAACGTTTTGCCCACAATGTGGTCCGATCGCAGGCTTCAGAAGCCTCAAATTCACTTACCGGATAACCTCTTACGTCATCCAGGCACATTATAATGTCTGAACCCAGTGATTCTTGCACTCTAATGCTGAGTTCCGGTGTGAAAAGATGTTCGCTACCATCGATATGTGATTGGAACACGGACCCCTCGTCGGTTATCTTACGAAGCTTTGCGAGACTAAAAACTTGGAACCCTCCGCTGTCTGTCAAGATTGATTTTGGCCAATTCATGAATTTGTGAAGTCCTCCGAATGACTCCACAAATTCATGACCAGGCCTCAAGTAAAGATGATATGCGTTGGAAAGAATGAGGCTGTAACCAATCTCAGCTAAATCCTCAGAGCTCAGAGTCTTAACCACGCCGCGTGTTCCTACCGGCATGAAAGCCGGGGTCTCGGTAGAGCCGTGCGTAGTTCTCAGAGTACCTAACCTGGCTTCACTATTTCCATCTTTCTTTATAAAACTAAAATCAAATGACATTTTGACTAGACAATGTCCTGCCTGTAGACCATTAAAAACATGAGAGGACTGTCAAAACCCCGCCAAAACCCCGGGCTTTGAAAATCCTCTCGTCTTGTAACCTTTTTTTGCGTCTTAAATCAAGAGAGACCAGCAATCACACAGGTCTCATCATAACAAAAGTTAGCGCTATCTGTTTGCTTTCTTAATTCCGAGCGCATCAGCAGCAATGATCATCTTCATTATGTTCGTTGCTCCTTCGAGGATCTTATAGACTTTACCATCTCTGAGGATCCTCGCTATTGGATATTCGTTCGAATAACCGTAAGCGCTTAGAACTTCCAGGGCCAAGTTTGGGACCTCGTCAGCCGCTTTGCAGGCATAATATTTTGCGATAACGGTTTCACGCATGTTGTTTACAAGGCCACGATCCTTCTGTATTGCGCATCGCCACACCAATGCCCTTGCGGCCTCTGTTTCCGCCACCATCCTGGCTATTACTTCCTGAACCATCTGGAATTGCGCAATGGGCTGACCAAACTGATTTCTTTCATTGGCATATTTTATTGCTTCATCGATTGCCGCTTGACAGGACCCTACGGCTCCAGCCGCTGCTGAAAGACGAGTGCTTATCAATTCCTTCATTAAATATCCAAAGCCCGCCCCCTCTTCTCCGAGGAGATAGGATGCTGGAACCCTCACGTCCTCCATAATCACTTCTCCGGTCGGACAAGCCCAGATACCAAGCTTTTCTTTGATTGTTTTGGTAGAAACACCCGGCATGTCCATATCCATAACGAATACGCTCATACCTTTATGTTTGGCTTTTTTATCGGTCATGGCAAAAACGATGCACATGTCTGCGACCGGTGACCATGTGATCCACATCTTTCGTCCATTAAGGACATATTCGTTGCCGTCTTTTACCGCCGTGGTGGTCATGGAGGCTGTATCCGAACCGGCGTCTGGCTCAGTGATTCCAAAGCATCCCAGTATCTCTGCAGACATCAACGCCGGGATGTATTTCTTTTTTAGGTCCTCGCTACCCCATTTGAGAATTGACATAGACGTGCCCATCGTCTGCATGTTGAACGCTACCCGAAGTGATCCAGAAGCTCGTCCAATTTCTTCTGTGACGATAGCGTGGGCCAAATAGCCCATGTTATTTCCACCATACTCTTCGGGAATTGGGCAGCCAAACAGTCCCAGTTCAGCCATTTGCTTTACCAGATCTCGCTGAAACCGATGTTCATTTTCGTCTCTCTCAACAACCGGGGCTATCTCTTTGGCCGCGAACTTTCGGACCATGTCACGGAGCATTATGTGCTCCTCAGTTAGTTCAACATCATACTCATCACTCATAACAAGTGCTCCTTAAAATTTTATGTTCATAAATCAGTCGTTCGAGAAGTCGATCTATGATCAATCAACTTGTTCCTCGCCCGATCAACTTGTTCAAAATAAGATACTAAACGATGAAAGCAACACCATTACGGTTCTAATGAATCTATCAAGAATATTGATAAGTAGTCAAGCACATAAGAAAACATTTCAAGGGTTTTAAATTCAGCCGGCTGTTCCTGAATGCAATCTCATCCGACCCTCTTACCATAATCCCGACTTTCTCGAAAAAAATCTCAAAATTAATAAGGCTCTCATGACACAAAGCTTGCTCACTTCTGATTCCGCAAAAGAAAAAGAACTTGTCTCATGTCACTTGGCAATTCTGAACGTAAGAACAGAGGATCTGAATCATCATCGAGAGACAAGCCTAGCAGTGAGGCGTGCAGAGCCTGTCTCTGCATTATCTTCAGAAGCTTTGCAAGCTGACTGTTCGATCGAATCTGTTTTTTCGTTGGCGCACCATAGACTTTATCGCCTAGCACAGGCATATTTACAGAAGCCAGATGGGCTCGAATCTGGTGAGTCCTTCCAGTCTGCGGTCTAACCTCGAGGTATGCGTAACCACCGAAAGTTTCCAGAACTTGCCATCGAGAATGCGCCGGTCTTCCTTTCCTGGGCATTGTTGTCATCTTCTTGCGATTTTTTGTGTCACGACCTATAGGCAAGTCAATTTCTCCCTCCCGGGTTTTAGGTTCACCTCTGACAATTGCATGATATAGTCTATGAATACTATGTTTCTTGAATTTGTCCGATAAGCTTTTGTAGGAAGAATCCGATTTTGCAATCACTATTACCCCAGAAGTGTCCTTATCCAACCTGTGAACTATGCCCCATCTATTTTCAGCGCCTATTCCCCTAATTTCAGGTCTATGTTTGATCGCAAGGTCCATCAGAGTTCCTGAGAGTCTTCCTGCGCCCGGATGAGTAACAACGCCTGCCGGCTTGTTAACCACCAAAATTTGGTCATTCTCGAAAATAATCTCTAAATCATAACAAGGTTCATCGGGAACACTAGGAACGCTTTTTTGTGATTTAACAATCTCCAGAACATCCCCCGGTTTTAATATAGTTGATGGCTTGATCAGCCTATCTCCAGATTTTACTAAACCGGCTTTGATAAGTTGCGAAATTGCCGCCCTACTTTTGTGAGGCGCCCAGACGGAGGAAAGAATGACGTCCGCTCTCCCGCATTCACAGTTTTCTGGAATTACGTAAACTGTCCTGTTATCCATTCGGCTTTCTATTTGTCAGTTTCAATTTCCGGGACACTTTTCTGTTCCGCTAGCTGAAATTCAACCACGAACTCAGATCCGCCTTTTTCAGCGCAATCCTTCAACGATCTGCAATGCTCACAGGTCTCTATATTTCCGGGAAAAATCATTGCGCCGTCTTCTAGATGAGGGCATCTTTTCGATTTGAAAGATAGCCTGAATCCGTAGAGCTCAGAAAACATTCTTATTCTGAGCAGATCAATCCCCTTGCCACCCGCGTTGAAGGAATAAGGTCGTCCGCTTGAGTAAGCTTCGGTATCCTGCACCGGATAAAACCCCTGAAAAATAAACTCCTGATCTTTATCTGGAATACCTATTCCTGTGTCTTTTACTTTGAAGATGTACCTGTTTCCTCTGACTTTACCAGAAACATCAACTACACCCCCGTCAGGAGTAGCCTCTATGGCATTTCTAATTAATCCCTCCATGATCGCCTGCAGGACATGAGTAGGAATTAATACTGAACCTTTTTCCATTTCGAAATTTATTTCCACTCCGCGATTCTCCGCTTTGGCCTTTTCTTTTACAAAAGCCTCCATGGAGCGCCCGAAGATATCCATTTCGACCATATCCAGCTTATCATTCCTAGTTGGAAAAGTTTTTTCCAGCCATTTGTGAATCATTTCAGCGGCGCGTTTAATTTCCGGAGTCCACTCAGTTTGAACCTCCATTAGATCCAAAGCGCTTTGCAAGAAGCCCGTTATGTATCTCTTCTCCCAAGAGTATCCTGTCATCATTATGCTCTCTACTTGGGACTCCAGACGATTTAAGCTCTGAATATGTCTATTCATTCGGGCTATCGCATTGTCAAAACCGGTTATCCCCTTTTCTGTCAACCGCTTTTCCATGGTTATGAGGGTTCCTCGAAGAATTGCCAGAGGTGTTCTCAATTCGTGCGAGAGGTGATTCAGAATTTTGGATTTTACCCTGTTGAGTTCCTCCAATTCACGATACGATGTTATCAATTCTTCGAAGAACGTTGCGTTTTCGACGGATAGAGCCACCACACCCGCAAGTGATGAAAGAATGTGCATGTCCTCTTCAGTAAAACGACCATCTTTTTTATTAATAACAACTAGACACCCAATTGTTTTCTCTCGAGTGTGAAGAGGCACTATGATTTCATTGCGAATGACAAATCCTGTAAGTGTTTCAAACGGTTTAAAGAAATTCGGACGTTCATTTGGATCGTTGAGCAAAGCAGGTTCACCCGTCTGAAAAACCTGGCCACTTATACTTTTATCAATCGGCAATCTCAGAGCTGCGGCCTTAGTATTGATTAGTCCTTTTTCGTCTTGAACCTCTCTCCAATAAAGATCATCCTTTCCCTCATCATACAAGAGAACTCCAGCCGCTTCCGTTTCCAGGGCAGTTCGTAATTCATTAACCACGACCTCAAGCAAATGATCCAGATCCATGGTAGTGGCCAGCGCCATAGTAGATCTGTAAATCATTTCGAGGTCGTCTCTAGATTTTTTGAGTTTTTTGTAAACCGTGGCGTTTTCTACAGCTAAAGCTACACTGCCAGCCATGGAACTCAATAGCGCCTCATCCTGTTCAGTAAAGTCCCCTCCTATTTTGTTCATGGCCATCAAAACACCAATTGTCTTTTCTCTGGTGTTTAGAGGCACCTGAAGAACCTTCTTTATTTCAAATCCACTTCGTTTGCTTATTTCAGGATAGTATCGTTCATCTTTTGAAGTGTCATTCACGATGGCTGGTTTGTTATTCCTGAAAACCCAACCTGCTATACTGCCCTCCATAGGAAACCTTAAGTCCTCTGTTTGAGGCGCAAGAATTTTTCGAGCATCTCTGACCTGTCTCCAAGCAAGGTCTCCACGATTTTCATCATAAAGGAGCACCCCCGCGCCCTCAGTGAGCAAAGCCTTATTAACCTCGTCTATTACTATTACCAGTAGTTCATCGAGATCAATTGTGGACGCCAAGGCTTCCGATATATTACAAAGTATTGAAAGATCAAATAATTCCTGATGTTCCTGATCTAGTGCGCTGTCTATTAATTGACCGGTGATTCTCTCGAGCTCTTTAACCCGATTTTCTAGTTCGTCATAAGTAGGTTTCCCCATCTATTCTCCCCTGTCAATTTCAACAAAGTTGACATTAAAAAATGACATCTCTTGTTAACCCTCACACATTTTAACCGATCTACAAATATCCCTGAAATTGTTTACACCTGTGAAAAACTCGCGCATCATGACAACCCAAAGATATCGGCCCTTAGCAGTAAGCGAAAGCTTACGGCCATTGTTAGTTAAAGCCCCATAGTATTTCAATGCCTTTAGCTCTGCAGACAGCATCGATTCAAATTTTCCGTCAAATTTCTTTTCGGCTTCATCAATATCCAATGATGTAGAAAAAAGTTTCATCATGAGATAGTAATTTAATTGGTCTTTGAGTTTGAATCGCCTTCTTGCCATTAAAGGTAGTTTTCCACTTTCTATTAAGCTCGTGTAATCTCTGAGCGAAAATGTGTTAGCAAAACACGTGCCGTTGATATATCCAAAAGAACCACTGCCAACCCCAACGTAGTCATCATAATCAACTACGTATTCGTCAATCATACTATGCTTTCTGGAAAAACACCAAGCTGTACCGCATGAATATTCACTATCCAACTCCTGGGAGATTTTATCATAAAAAACCTTTTCTTGATTGTAGCTGATCTTCCCAAATCTTCTGGCAAGCTCATATCTTGTCACATCAGATACCATTAAAGGATAAAAAGTAACCTGGTCCGCCTTTATTTGTCGAATTATCTTCAGGTCGTGCTCAAGCATATCTAAGGTTTGGGTCGGGAAGTTAAATATCATGTCAACATTGAGGGTATCGAAAAATCCCATTAGACCCGCAAGTTTTTCCCTGATTTGGTTTCCTGATCCATACTTATGATAACGTTCCATCTGTTTTAATAGACCGTCGTCAAAACTCTGCACTCCAACGGAGAGTCTGTTTACTCCAGCTCGTTTCATTTTGGTCAAGATATCATTTTCCAAATGATTGGGATTTGTCTCTAAAGAAATCTCTTGAATCTTGAAATCTCTTTTTGTCTTCAACAAAAGACTCGCCATTTCATCCGGGAGCACAGTGGGTGTCCCCCCACCCACATAGACAGCTCTGAACTCAAAGCCGAGTTGCTTGTACATGTAAATTTCAGTTTCAAGTGACTTGAAATATCTTTTTGCAAGCCCCCCTTCAAACTTGAAACGATTAAAAGAACAGTAAGGGCAGAGTTCTTCACAGAAAGGAATATGAACATATAAAAGGTAGTTGCGTTTTGGCTCAGGATTTGGCGCTTCGAGTTCCTCGAATTCATCGAAACGTAGCAGCCTTGCGTTTTTATATTTTAAATACTTGGTGAGTATTCTCTCTATAAGCATCTAGTTTTTACCTCTATCAAGAGGCAAATCTACTTCTGGGACGTGTCCTTTGAATGAAACTAATCTCAAGGGTGAAAACCTCTAATCAAAAACAGATTTGTTTTTCCTAACCCACGGCCGACGAGGCTTTTTGTTGGGCATCAAAACTAGCAGAGCCATTCCTACAAGGAATCCGCCCATGTGAGCCCAATAAGCTACTCCACCAGTGTCCGCAGAACCAAATTCCGCCGCGCCTGATATGAATTGAAATACAAACCATAGTATCAGGAATAGAAAAGCCGGTATTTCAATGAACCGGATAATTACAAAGAATATAAACAGTGTGTGTATTCTTGCTTGCGGAAAACTGAGCAAATAAGCGCCCAGGACTCCTGAAATGCTTCCGCTGGCCCCTACCATAGGAATTTCTGAGGTCGGATGGACTATGATTTGGATTATTGAAGCCCCGACACCACAGAGGATATAGAATAAAAAATAACCTACCCTGCCTAATCGATCTTCAACATTGTCTCCAAAAATCCAAAGAAACCACATGTTCCCGATGATATGCATCCACCCAGCATGCAGAAAAATAGATGTAAACAGGGGAATAATAGCATTTTCTAATATTCCTCCCGGAAGCCTGTATGAGAGGATAAACCTGAGCGGTGTGATCCCAAATTCCAGGACGAATCGGTTGAGTTGTGAGCCAAGAGAGAGTTCATAGAGCCAGACCAATGCATTCACAGTAATAATAGAGACTGTTACTATTGGATATGTCCCTGATGGAGCGCTGTCTCTTATCGGAAACATTGGATCACCTTACGGCAACTAAAAATTGAAACGAAACCAACGAACTGAAAATTTT
This sequence comes from uncultured Desulfomonile sp., assembly GCA_937930835.1. Taxonomy (GTDB): domain Bacteria; phylum Desulfobacterota; class Desulfomonilia; order Desulfomonilales; family Desulfomonilaceae; genus CAITZA01. The sequence goes on along the minus strand of CALGLN010000111.1, from coordinate 30,226 downwards.
TCTTACAAAAGTTACAGCGATCCTCTGTTAATTCGTTCTTTCACTTTAGTGTTTTTTCATTTTTACAGGCGCTAATGCCAATATGGGTTTAATTATTTTCTCAAAGGCCTGCGCAGCAGGAGAATTCGGGTGTTCAAGAACAAATGGCTTTCCATCGTCTGATGCGGTAACAATCCTTGGATCAATCGGTACCTTACCGAGGAACCTAAAACCAGTCTCAGCCGCAAGTTTCTCACCGCCTCCCCCCTTGAACAATTCATGGGTAGCTCCGCAAGACGGACATACGAATCCGCTCATGTTCTCCACTATGCCAAAGATAGGCATTCCAAGACTCTTGCAGAACTTTATCGATTTCTTTACGTCCTTGACAGCCACAGTTTGCGGAGTAGTGACAATTATTGCTTGAGATCTCGGAGGAGCCATTTGACAAATAGAGAGTGGTTCGTCCCCCGTACCTGGAGGCGCATCAACTATCAGAAAATCAAGGTCGCCCCAATTTACTTCGGAAATAAATTGCTTGATGATCTGGTGTTTCATCGGACCACGCCATATCACGGCTTCTTCAGCTTGAGCCTGATCATGAATCACAAATTCAATAGACATGACCTTAAGATTGTCGTTGTATTGAACTGGAACTAGACCACGCTCGGACATCCCCGTGGCTTTCCGTCCCTCCAGTTTCAGTAGTGTGGGAATACTTGGACCATGAATATCTATATCCAGCAATCCGACCATTTTATCAGAGGCCGCAAGAGCAGCTGCTATGTTGACAGCCACCGTGCTCTTTCCAACGCCACCTTTTCCTGACAAGACCATCAAAGTGTTTTCAATTCTTGTAAGGCTATCTGCAAGCATGAGGTCTTCTCGGAGTTCTTCTAATTCCTCTTTCGACAAGGCGGGCTTTCTCTTTTTCTCTTCCATTTCCTGTTTCCCTTTGAAAGCATCCTGAATTTTGGTTATTAGGGATGCAATCACCTAAGAATCTAAAATTCGATTCAGACGCTTAGTCTTTACTGTTATTTTGACCACCCACATTTATAGATTCGAGCAGCTTCTTGGACTTTACCCTGTGGACGTCAAGACCAACTTCCTTTGCTGACATGCCTAATGAAAGACCTATGAGCTGAGTAAGATAAAATGTCGGTATTTTGGGCAGGTCCTTGGTCTTTCGAGATAAAGCGATTTGTCCCATGTCGAACTGTTCAAAACATGATGGGCAGACAACTGATATCGCTTGAATATTTCGTTCATGAATGTGGATCAATTTTTGTCGGGTTATCGCATACCCGGCGTCTTGATCCATGTTTGCCCCAAGAGGAGAGCCGCAGCAAAGAAATTTTCTCGAGTATTCTGTTGGCTCCATTCCAATAAGTGATAGTAAATGATCCATCTTGACAGGCACATAGGATTCGGCAGGCGATAGTTCCTCAGGATACATGACTTGAGGGGGCCTGAAATAATGACAACCGTAATGACAACCAACTCTTATCGGAATATCTATCAACTTCTCGCGTAAAAGCTTTTCTACGATTGAATCCTGGTAGAGAACATCCAGAATATGAGTGACTTGAATAGTCCCTTTGAAGTTATGATTGTGTTCTTCTAAAATCTTGTTGATCTTGCGTCTCTTGGAATCATTCTTTTTTAGAATTTGATTAGCTTCCTTGAGAGTGTTGACGCATCCAGAACACAAGGTTAACAAGTCCAAACCATTTTCTTCCGCCAAACACAAGTTTCTAGCAGCTAAAGCTAGCCACGAATCGTAATGTACAAGCTTCATACTTGTTGGAGGCGGACAGCAGCCGAAAGGAAGGTCTATCAGATCAATTCCCAAGCGCTTGCAAACCATGCGTGTGGCTGCTTCGAAACCCGGATATTTAATAGGGATAGCGCATCCCAAGTAAAGGGCGTATTTCATTTTGACCTTTTTAAATATTTCTAAAAATCTATGACATCGTTGAGTTTGGTTTTCTTAAGAATCTGCTTGATCTCATCAACCGGAATCGGTGGTAAAGGACCCAATCCGTGATGCGCCCTCATTTCGTCTAACTGATGCACAATCATTGATCTGCCGGTTTTTGCTAACAACTCTATGGCCATGCCGAGTTTACCCGGTATGTTGCCTCGCCTGGCCGCAGAGTTGCGTAACGCAACCAACAGATCCGAGATAGGAATTTTTTGGGGGCATCTGTCTTCACATACATTACAAGTACAGCACAGCCAAATCTTTTCATCCTGAACAACCGCTTCGTGCCCCAAGTTAAGACATTTCAGTATTGTCTCCCTCGGCCCGTAAGCAGGCGCAACCTCCATAGCTGGGCATGATCCCGTGCAACGGGCGCATTGATAACATTCGTAGAGGGCCTCTCTCGGGAAGAAATTCCAAATTTTTATTGTGGTCATGAGCCTTCAACCTTCTTGGTTTTTCTTTTCAAAAGGGCTTCTGAAGCCGCGTGAATTGACTCGGACCTGAGCTTTTTTATGCCTGCCGCCATCTCTTCAATGACCTTGGCAAACTGAGCTCCTTCAGCGGCTGATATCCACGCAAGCCTTAAACGATCCTTGTTTATGCCCAGTTTTTCCATCCGTTTCCAATATTTTTCAACTCTTTTAAGTGTATTCTGATTGGCATTATTGTAATGACAATCAGATGGATGACATCCGGAAACCAATACAGCGCCGGCTCCTTTTATAAAAGCTCTCTCAATCCATTCTGGAGAAACTCTAGCCGAACACATTGTTCGTATTATTCTAACATTCGCCGGATACTGGATTCGCGATACTCCAGCAAAATCAGCACCAGCATATGAACACCAGTTACAAGCGAAACAAATGATTTTGGTATTCGGATCTTTAGCAACAGCCTGATCCAGTTGGCTGATGATCTGTTCCTCCGTGAAATGGGACTGATCTAAAGCCCCAAATTTGCATTCAGGAACACATGCTCCACATCCCTGACATGCCGCTTCTATTACCCTATAATAGCCAAGATCTTTTCCTCCCTCGATGGCATGATAAGGGCATACCTTCGCACACAACCCACAGGCGACACATTTATTAGGATCGATCTTTGCCGTAATTGCAGGGACCTTCACTTCTCCCCTGCTCATCAAAATGTTTGCTCTGGAAGCAGCAGCAGATGCCTGAGTAACTGAATCCTTGATGTCTTTAGGGCCTTCAGCCGCTCCTGCTAAAAATACTCCACCTGTAGTGGTATCCACAGGCCGAAGCTTAGGATGAGCTTCCATGTAAAAACCATCAGTGTCTGTGGAAAGATTGAGCAACCTCTGCAAGGTTCCAGCGTCAGACCTTGGTTTTATACCGACAGACAAAATCACCATGTCCATTTCATATCGGTACGGGGTTCCCAGAAGAGTGTTTTCACCAAGCAGCTTTAGATTTCCCGTGTCTATGTCTTCAATGATTTCTCCAGGAATTCCCCTGATAAATGTTACACCTTCACGTCTAGCCCTCTGGAACAGGTCTTCAAAACCTTTCCCAAAAGCCCGTATATCAATATAAAAGACATAGATCTCAGTCTCAGGCCAGTGCTCTTTGATCAATAAAGCGTCTTTAACAGTATTCATACAGCAGACGTTACTGCAGTAAGGATTACTTCTTTTACTTCTGGACCCTATACATTGCAGAAACGCTACTTTCTCTGGACGTTTTCGATCAGAGGGTCTAATCAATTCACCTGAGGAAGGACCACCGGCATTGATCAGCCTTTCAAATTCTAAGGTAGTGATAACGTTCGGGAATCTTCCGTATCCTAGTTCTGTCAAGGCTGTAGGATCGTAAACATCAACGCCTGTAGCCACCACAATTGTGCCGACTTCCAATTCTAGAATTTTGTCAGTATCAGCATAATCGATGCACTTGTGAGAACAAGCCTGAAAACATCTGTCACACGCGACAATGCCCTGATTATTTAGGCACCTGTCCATGTCTATCATGAATTGAGATGGCACAGCCTGAGCAAAAGGCATGTAAATGGCTCGTCTTATAGATAACCCAGCGTTAAATTCATCGGGTGTGAGTTGAGGACATGCGTCAATGCAGTCACCGCAAGCAGTGCATCCCTTGGTCACGTAGCGCGCTTTTTTCAGGACCTTTACCCGAAAGTTTCCTATGTGACCATCAACTTCCTTCACTTCAGAAAGTGTTAGTAACTCAATGTTCGGGTGCCTACCCACCTCGCTCATTTTCGGAGCCAAAATACAAATGGAACAGTCCATGGTTGGAAAAGTTTTATCAATTTGCGCCATCCGTCCACCGATACTTCCACTTCTCTCAACAAGATAGACTTTGTAACCTGCGTCAGCCATGTCAAGAGCGGCCTGTATTCCGGCGACGCCCCCTCCGATCACCATTGCTACGCGTTTTACAGGAACAGTTAGCTCAAACTGAGGCTGAAGAAGCGCAGCCCTATGAACCGCCATCGCGACGAGGTCCTTCGCCTTCTCTGTAGCTAGATCCTTGTCATGTAAATGAGCCCATGAGCAATGCTCCCTGATGTTAGCCATCTCTAGAAGATACGGATTCAGACCGGCAGATTCACAGGCAGCCCTAAAGGTTGGCTCATGCAGTCTCGGAGTGCATGAAGCGACAACAACCCGGTTTAATTTATGTTCCTTGATGTCTGTTTTTATTTGTTCTTGCCCCGGCTCAGAGCACGTATATAGAGAGTCCTTTGAAACGATGACGTTGGGAAGACCTTCGGCAAACTCAGCAACTTCCTCGCATCGAACTACTCCGCCTATATTCTTGCCGCAGTGACAGACATAAACCCCAATTCTTAAATCGCCATCCCCATAGTAGGGTTTTGCAAGTTCGGATTTATCTTTCAATGTTCTCGACTCCTCACCCGAGTCCTAGTTCAAAACGCTATTTTTTTCAGTCCTCATGATAGAAGACTCTTGCCATATTCATAACCTTTGTCGAAAGCAGAAATATTAAAATCCTCAGTACCCGCAGGGATTGAATCGGTAACCGCTTTCTTCATTGATTCATAACCTACTACACCGCCTAAGGCAGTCACGGCCCCTAACATGACGATGTTCGCGACAATACGCTTTCCCATCTCTTCTGCAATTCTCGTGGCCGGCGCTCTATATACCGTCAGACCGGATGGCTCTTCCATGAGACTCACCAGATCTTCGTCGAGTATCAGTATTCCGCCGTCCTTGATACTATTTCCGTAAGTTCCAAGCGCTCCCTGGCTCATCAATACCAAAACATCGGGCTCAATCACCTTGGGATAGTGTATCGTCTCATCAGAAATAACAACATCTGCGCTGCAAGAACCTCCCCGGGCTTCTGGACCATAACTCTGAGTAAATACGGCATTCTTCTTTTCAAACAGAGAAGCGGCCTTGCCCAATATATGCCCGGCCAATATTATTCCCTGACCTCCAAAACCAGCCAAGCGAACTTCGTACTTGCCTTTCATGCAGCTTTGCCCTTCTCTTTAACTTTCTGTTTAGATTTAACTCTCGACACAACATTTTTGTCATAGTTTTCCAAAAAGTCTGGTCTTTCAGAATCGAGAAATGTTCCTACAATGAATCTCTGTCTTAACTTTATTTCAGCAAGCTTGGGATCAGCACCATTTCGGATTTCTGACATGTCCCTGTAAAAGCGCATCTCTTCAAGCCCAGACCCTAACTTGTTAGGTCTACCGTAACCCGTAGGGCACGGCGCAATAGCCTCTACAAAGGTAAAACCTTTTTTATTCAGCGCCTGAGATATTGAATGAACAAGTTGCCTTGGATGAAAGGTTGTCCATCTTGCAACGTAAATAGCCCCTGCAGCATGAGCGAGATACGGAAGATTAAAACCCGGTTCTGCGTTTCCGGTCGGTGTGGTCGATGTGCGAGCCTCGAGTGGCGTCGTCGGAGCCACCTGTCCTCCGGTCATCCCAAAATTGAAGTTATTAACGCATATTACCTTCAGGTTTACATTTCTTCTGGCGGCATGTATCAGGTGATTGCCGCCAATGGCAAACAAATCGCCATCCCCAGAGAATACTGTTACCGACATCTCAGGATTTGCCAGAGCCAATCCTGTGGCGAAGGGAATCGCCCTACCATGTGTAGTGTGGTAAGTGTCCATGTCCAGATATCCAGCCACTCTGCCTGTGCAACCTATTCCAGAAACAACGACACATTTGTCTATTGGAATCTGGTTTCTCCTGACAGCTTCTATAAAAGTGGTTAGAACCACTCCCAGTCCGCATCCCGGACACCATATATGCGGGATCCTGCCCGGTTTAAGAAACCGGTCATCAGGGTGAAGGCCATGGTCCTTCTGGATAGCCGTTTCAGCGGCTTCTTTATCAAATTGCGAAATGTCTCTGAGACGTACTTTCATCGACGCTCCCAACCCTGCTCTTGTGGAGCATGAATGTTTAGTTCCGAGGAAATCAATGTGTCACTGATTTGTTGCTTTGGTTTCGTTCTATCAAATAATCCCGATCTATAAAGCTAATGTTTGCGCGCAATTCAACTTGAGAAATACATTACAAATATTCCCCAACCGCTTCCTCAATTTCTGATGGCGTATGGATGGAGCCGCCCATTAGAGCCATTAATAAGACCTCTGCATCACCTTGAGCGGTTCTCTCAACTTCATAGGCTATCTGACCATAATTTATTTCTGGCACTATAAAAGCTTTAACTCTTTTGGAAAGATCACGAATGAGGTTGGAAGGAAAGGGCCAAATTGTTATGAGCTTCACCAACCCCACCTTGAATCCTTTTTGACGTAGATTCTCTACAGCCTGACGAGCCACTCTAGAAGTACAACCATAGGCTACAACCACAACCTCGGCGTCTTCCAAGCCCACCGTGTCAACTTCTATTATTCTTTGAGCATTTTTTCGGACCTTATCAACTATGTGCCTTACGTTCCTCTCTTGAACTTCGGCGGTAATCACTGGATACCCCCGTTCATCGTGAGTTAAACCCGTGACATGAACGTGGTAGCCCTGCCCGGCTATTGCCATTGGCGGAGGTAACAATCCTGATGAATCGAACGGAAGATAATCTTGTTTTGGCGCTTTAGCCAGTGATCGAGCAAGTATGTGGAGTTTTTCTCTTTTAGGAATTATCACCTTCTCGGTCATGTGTCCCACAACTTCGTCTGCAAGAACAAACACCGGTTGCCTATAAGTTTCAGACAAATTGAAAGCTTTGATCGTAAGATCAAAACATTCCTGTGGCGATGCGGGAGCTAAGGCAATGCAACCATAGTCACCATGAGATCCCCATCTAGCCTGCATAACATCTGCCTGTCCCACTAGTGTGGGCAAACCCGTCGAAGGACCGCCGCGTTGAATGTTAACAACAACACATGGGGTTTCTGTCATCATTCCCAGGCCAATGTTTTCCATCATCAATGAAAAACCAGGTCCAGAAGTAGCTGTCATAGACTTCGCCCCACCCCACGAAGCGCCAAGGATTGCAGCCATAGACGCTATCTCGTCCTCCATCTGAATGTAAACACCGCCAACCTCAGGAAGACGACGAGCCATTCGCTCAGCAACTTCAGTTGCAGGCGTAATAGGATAACCCGCAAAAAATAGACAGCCCGACGCTATCGCGCCCTCAGCGCAAGCAGCGTCTCCGTGGATGAAATGCTCACCGACCAATAGATCTCTGTCTGCCATTATTTTAATCCAAAAAAATTTTTATCTCCGGTAAACGACTATCCTCTCCTGGAATCAGAAGAGACTATTGATAGTTGTATTGTCACCTGATGAATTAAAAGAAAATCGAGTGACTGAATTAGCGTTTGGTGTAGCGTTTATCCTTTCGAGAATAACGCGTGGTAACTTTTTCGATGTCGTTTTCAGTGATTTTCTTCGCTTCCTTGAGTTCCGTGAAGATGGCGAATTCAGGGCAAATAAGACTGCAAAGGCCGCATTCGACACAATCTTCAGCCTGAAAAATGAGCTCGGGAGGATGGTATCCCTTAACATTAAATCGCTTGCTTTGTTTCAAACAACCGTTTGGACAAAATTCAATACAGAAGCCGCAGCCTTTGCAACGGCTTTCTATAATGTGAACCATCCCTTGAGGTATAGAATGCGCTTCAGCGTCCAGCGGTAATCGCCAAAATTTCATAATGCTCCATCTCCATAACAACTCAAACTTATCTATTATAATGATACGGTATTTTTAGTCAATCTTGTCTGTGCAACAATTAAAGCATTTGATCCAGGCCTTCTGATGACTTAACAGTCAAGACAGGACATTTTGCCGTCCTGACAACATTCTCTGCGGTGGATCCAAGGATTAGATGTCTTATACCTGTCCATCCATGAGTTCCCATTACTATAAGATCAATTGCATTGTCTTCAGCAAACTTGATGATCTCAGCCGAGGGAACGCCGACTCTGGAATGAGTGGAAAGATTTTGAATCTCAGGCTTTAACTCTTCCTCAACATCCTCGAAGGCCTTACGAACCTCTTCTTGAATATTTAATAAAACGCCCTGGAGATCAAAAGGAACTCCTGCTTCGAATGCTGGATAGCCCAATCTAGAAGAGTTTACGACATGCAGGACGAGCAATTTTGCGTCAAAAGCCTTGGCATAGTCGATTGCGCACTCACGGGCAGCTGCCGAATTCTCTGAAAAATCGGTACAAAAAAGTATGCTTTTCGGTATCATTTTAGCTTCTCCTCTTTTTAAGAAATGGGTAACCCCTGGAAATTTAGAATATTGATCAAAGGGATCTCTCAGTGAACCCGAGTTGGGTTGATATAAAATTAGTCTCGATTTCATGCAAATGTTAGCACCTCGTTCACTAAAATTCACAAATTTTTTGCTTAATGTAAAAAAATTCGTAATTAGAAACACTAATAATTTCCATTTAGGAGTGATTCGATGATCTTTAGGCCTTACAAAAAAATGGCTCCGTCGATTCTAAATGGAAAACTAGTGTTTGACACTTAGAAAGGAGTTAGTTAAATTCCAAACTAGCCTTTCTATAAATTTCCAGTATGCATAGCATTTAGCATGCGAATACCTCTAACTTGATAGTGTGTTGTGGCTGAGGCTAACACGTCGGTCATATGACATGTGTTTTGTCAGGAAAAAAGTCTCCGGTGAAAACCGGGGCTCGGAAACTTGGAATATATATTGACTGTCTGGAGACATTCTTTTTAGCGTTTTGCCGGATTTAGACCGGAAGATCATGAATATATGCAAAGGGGGTTATTTATGGGAAAACGAACTTACGGACTGTTTTTGGCCATCATTGCAATCTGTGTTTTCTGTTCGCCTGTTTTAGCGCAATCAAAAGCTAACTGGCCCAAATCCGTCACCATTGGGGCTGCTCCAATTGGAGGAACATATTTTGTCTGGGCAGGTGGATTCGCCAAACTGCTCAATGACAAGATGGGCATTCCCGGCAATGTGGAATCCACAGGTGGTCCGGTTCACAATGTTCAACTTATCGAAAGCAATAGCCTTGATTTTGGTATGATTACCAACGCTCCTGCAGCTGAGGGTTGGTCTGGAGATGGTTGGGCCAAAGGAAAGAAGTACCAGAACCAGAGAGCCATATTGCCTCTTTATACCACCTATTTCCAGATGTACTCACTTGCAAGCTCAGGGATCAAAAGCATCAAAGATTTTGGGGGGAAAAGTGTGGGAGTTGGTCCCATAGGTGGAACACCGGCAACCTATTGGCCAAAGATTATCGAGACAGCTGGGGTCAAACCGAAAAGGATTGTTAATGCCAGCGCTTCGGATCTCAACTCGCAACTCAAGGATGGAATGCTGGACGCCAATGGAAATTCGGTGGGCCTGCCCTGGGTTACCATTACTGAAATAGAAACAACTCACGACGCAAATGTCTATGGTGTGCCAGAAGATGTTTGCGCTAAGTTTATCGAAAAGTTTCCTTATTTCGCTAAAGGATTTGTTCCCAAGGGAACCTATAAGAGTAACAAGGATCATGACATTGTGACTTTAACTCTTTGGAATTTTATGGTTGTGCCTAAGGACACACCAGAAGATTTCGTTTATGAAGTCATAAAAAATACCTTTGCAAATGTTGATATTCTCATAGCTGCTCACAGTTCAGCTACCGAGGTGAAACCGGAAAACGTCATTTATAGTCCAGTGCCTCTCCATCCAGGAGCAGTGAAATACTATCAAGAAAAAGGGATCAAAATTCCCGAAAAATTGCTTCCTCCGAAGTAAAATTATTACGGCCATGCGCCTGCGCATTGGATAATCTATCGAGCCAGGACATGCGTTAGGGACAACAAGAATCCGTTGATTTGAACTTTCACAGAGCGTCCTCGAATTCTAAAGCTCGAGGACGCCTTGTTCAGCATTTTCAGTCTTGACTCCATTCGGACATCTTCAGGTTTTATGAGGTTACAGCCTATGGCTAATGATTTTGCTCCAGTTGACATAAAGGATGTCGAAAAAAAACTAGAGGAAATGAACATTAAGGACGTCGAGGTCTCAGGAGGACGTCCTTTAAAACAGCCATTTTCGATAATTGTCGCAGCCGTGGGATTGATCACGAGCCTTTTTCATATTTGGGTTTTGACAATTCATCCAATTGACCCATGGTATTTCCGAACTCTCCATGTCGTCCTTGGTGGTATTCTGCTGTTTGCGATAGTACCTGCGGCCAAAGGCTGGGGTAAGAATCAGCCACATCTCATTGACTACCTTTTCATGCTGATGCTGATTGCGCCGACTGTGTATATATTCAGCGTCTTTGATGAATGGATATATAGAGTTGGAGTCGTCCCTGACACCTGGGACTTTTTCTTTTCCCTGCTGTTTGTGATTGCCATATGGGAAATGGCTAGACGTACTGCCGGTCTGCCTCTGGCTATCCTGACGGTGCTTTTCATACTCTACGGTCATTATGGAAATTACCTTCCAGGTCTTTTTCAGCATCGTGGATACTCGTGGGAACGAGAAATAACTTTTCTTTTCAGCCTTGACGGAATCTTGGGTCTTCCGGTTCAGGCCTCTGCTCATTACATATTTTTGTTCGTCCTTTTTGGCGCCTTTGTGGACGCGTCAGGGGCAGGAAAGTTTTTCGTGGATTTTGCTCGATGTATCGCCGGTAGGGCACGAGGAGGACCTGCTAAAGTATCCATTGTTTCAAGCGCCCTAATTGGAACGGCATCAGGATCATCAGTCGCTAATGTTGTTGTCGATGGAGTGTTCAATATCCCGTTGATGAAGGCTTCGGGCTTCAAGCCAAAAGTCGCTGGAGCGATTGAGGCCATGAACTCCAGCGGTGGTCAGATTGTTCCACCTGTAATGGGAGCGGGCGCATTCCTCATGGCCGAAATTCTCAGTGTGCCATATGCGGACGTTTGTTTGGCTGCTCTCATTCCAGCCATACTTTATTTTAATGCTGCATATTGGATGATAGACCTTTATTCTGCCCAAGCAGGCCTCAAAGGAATTCCCAAAGAAGAAATGCCGGTTTTCAGGAAAATCATGCTTGAAAAAGGCTACTTGCTTGTTCCTTTAGTGACCTTACTCGTTTGCTTGATGGTATTAATGTGGTCACCATCCCGTGCGGCTCTTATTGGAATTGTGACTCTCATTGTTGCAAGTTGGGTTCGGAAAGAAACGCGAATGGGGTTAGCCTCTATATTGAAAACCATGGCCGACGGCGCTAGAGGGGCGATAGAGATTATCGCTACGTGCGCTGCCGCTGGTATAATTGTGGGAGTCCTAACGCAGACCGGTCTTGGGCAGAAATTTGCAATGATCATATTCAATTATTCCCAAGGCAACCTCTTGATTGCGCTGATTTTCACCGCAGTCGTGGCAGTAGTTCTTGGGATGGGTATGCCGACCACTGCGGCGTACGCCATCGGAGCATCCGTGCTGGCCCCTGCGTTGGTCAAAGATTTCCAAGTCCTTCCTATAGCCGCGCATCTTTTCATTTTTTATTTTGCCTGTCTCTCCGCTCTCACCCCGCCAGTAGCTTTGGCGTCGTTTGCAGCTGCCGCCATTGCCAATGCGAGACCTTGGGATGTCGGATGGCAATCTATGCGATTCGCTATCGCTGGTTTTATCATTCCTTTCATGTTCATCTATGGTCCAGCAATGGTTCTGGCGCCTTCCGCAACCGGCTTTGACATATTCATGACAATTGTGACAGGTTTGCTGGGCACACTAGGGCTTGCTGCTGCGGTTCAAGGTTGGTTACTATCCAGATTATCCACATTATTGAGAATACTTATGCTCATAGGGGCGCTCGCATTGATAAAACCGGGATGGATTACCGACCTGATTGGTTTTGGCATATTTGTTGTTATCGCTGGCTTTCAGTGGATTTCGCTTAGAAAGGCGCGCCCTTTGCAAGCCTAATGGGACCGCTGAGCAACACATGTAATAAAATTTTTAAACTCACTTGCTTATCATTTTTCTAGGAGATTGCTCATGGAAGACATTGCGATTCTGAAAGGCAAAAGAATTCTTGCAGTAGACGATGAACCTGATGTGTTAGACGTCATCTGCGAAGAGCTTTCGCAATGTGAAGTCGTTACGGTTAAAGATTTTGATAGCGCTCAAAAACTCATTGAAACCGAAAAATTCGATTTGGCCATTTTGGACATAATGGGAGTAAATGGTTTTCATTTGCTCGAACTCTGTACCCTGAAGAACCTCCCCGCTGCCATGCTCACAGCCAAGGCAACAGACATCCGGAGTATGAACAGGGCCCTGAATCTCGGAGCCGTGTCATTTCTCCCAAAAGAAGAAATGGGGTCACTGGAAGTATTGACGGCTGAAATACTGCAAGGGTTGCAGGAGGGCAAGAGCCATTGGCGAAAACTCTTTGACCGACTCGGTCCACTTTTCAAAAGAAAGTTTGGTATTGTTTGGGAAGACCTCGAAAAACCTTCGCAAATACGAATCCCCTGGGATTAATTTCAACTTGGTATTCATTCTTGAATCGTGGGCTGGCTAACTCAAACGTCCAGCCCACAATTTCCCCCAACACCCCCACGATTGCCTCATCAAAACGTGTCCGTAAAGTTCACGTCAAAATCCAATTTGCCCCAAGCTTTAGATTCCAGATGACGCGGTAACCCTTGCAAAAGCATTTTCATAAAAATTCATCGTCCTGAAAATCTTGCCAAATCAGACTTTTTTGCCCTATCTAAGTGCATTATGTTGACTTATGCCAGGAAAAAATTCAACTAAATGAAAAATAAAAAGACTTTAATGAACAACAATGATGGTGTAATATCTTTAGACTTCATCGTTAAACGAATCACATTCATGATTTAAAAGAAACAGTTTTTTCAGAACACAGAACCTTTTTCATATTCAGGAGGTAGGCATGGACAATTGGTCATTCGGTTTAACAATGACGGTCGTGGGACTCGGGGGCACGTTTGTTACCTTGGGAATTTTGATCATATTCATCGAGGGTCTAAAAAGGGCGCTTCCTTTTAATCCGGAGAGAGATAAGTAACAATAATATCTTAATAGAGGGTGGTGAGATGTATAAAAGCATAGTTGATGGTCTCAGCGGATTAACGCTGGGAGTTCAGTATTTAGGAACTCAAGGCCTGCCCAACATTATCATGCTAATTGTGGCGGCCGTTTTACTATACCTTGCCATTAGGAAGGGTGTGGAGCCACTACTGCTACTACCGATTGGATTTGGATGTGTGTTGGTAAATTTGCCTTTGAGCGAATTAATGGAAGCCGGCGGAGTATTACGTTTCTTCTATGATATTGGTATTGCTACGGAATTATTTCCGTTACTCATCTTCATCGGGATCGGGGCTATGACAGATTTTGGCCCGTTGCTGGAAAATCCCAAAATACTTTTTTTCGGCGCCGCCGGACAATTTGGAATATTCTTAACGCTGATCTTAGCCCTTCTATTAGGTTTCACGCAACTCGAAGCCGTTTGCATAGGTATCATTGGAGCATGTGACGGGCCGACATCAATTTATGTCACATCACAGTATGCGCCGCATCTACTGGCTCCAATTTCTGTAGCCGCGTATTCTTACATGGCTCTCGTCCCAATTATTCAACCGCCCATAATGAAATTCCTGACAACTGAGAAAGAACGTACTGTCCGGATGCCTATGACCCAGAGCTCGGTATCCAAAACAACCAAACTCTTATTCCCGATTGTTGTCACACTAGTGACCGGTTTGATAGCCCCGAAAGGCCTTCCACTTATGGGAATGATAATGCTTGGCAACTTCATGAAAGAGAGTGGAGTTGTTGAGCGGCTTTCAAAGTCATCAGAAAATGAAATAGCCAACATGGTCACTTTATTCTTGGGGCTTGCAATCGGCGGAACTATGGAGGGTCATGCATTTCTAAAAGCTGAAACGTTGTTGATTTTTGGATTGGGCTTCTTGGCCATATCCCTCGACACAGTTGGAGGCGTGTTACTCGGGAAACTGATGTACGTTCTCAGCGGTGGGAAAATCAACCCCCTTATCGGCGCAGCAGGTATATCAGCTTATCCCATGGCCGCTCGAGTGGTTCAGTCCCAGGGCATGAGATATGATAAACGTAATTTTCTCTTGATGTATGCTATGGGCGCAAACACCGGTGGCCAGGTGGGATCGGTCATGGCGGCGGCTATCATGCTGTCCGTGTTAAAAGGCATGGGCCTTATCTAACTAGATTCTGGTCTGTTTCACGTAGGATTGACAAAACAAAGCCCGGAGAAACAATTTTTCTACCGGGCTTTGATATTTTATGAGGTGACGCTTGAGCTTAGGATAGTGTCCTGGGACAAAGCTTTTCCATTTTTAGAGCCAGATTGGAGTCTATACCGCAGCTTCTAGCAGATTTTAGACGGACAACCCCATAGCCCTTCTGCCGATAGCGCTCATCATCATGCATCACGATCGCTTTGGGTATGAACTTTAGCTGAAAGCCTGAGTCAAAAAGTCTGCGAGAGAAAGACACGTCTTCGCCCTGATAAAATCCTAGGCTGTCATTCCATTGGTGCTCTTGAAAAATGAAATCTTTATAAATGCCATATCCGCCTGTAACATATTGACATTTGTCGAAAGTCTCGTCATAGGTTCGAAGAAAAGTATAATTTTCTATGATGTTAACCCAATCGCAGTATCTTGATAGGTCAGGATTAACAATTATACCTGTGGCGAGGTCAAAGTCGTCCTTGACCTGTTCCACCGCCAAGGCCCAGTTGGGATGAAGCAAAAAATCGTCGTCTAAACTTACAAACTTGTTGAATCTTGAATTCTTGGCTAAAACATTTCTCATGGCTCCTAGTCTGCCCTCAGAGGCAGCCTGTTCCATAGGAAAAAGACTGACCCCTTCCTGGTTTTTTAGAACATCCACGACACCGGCCACTAGAATTTCAAATCTATCTTGAGCAATTCTTTGAAATCTTATGGAATCGATTAGTTTGAAAAGCTTTTCGGGGCGTTGACCATTTGTAATAATCCCGAAGCTAAAACCTTTGGGTTTTATGGAAGTTCTGGTCCTTCGAGCAAAAGTGGGGGGCAAAGCCTTACCAAACTCATTGAGTAGGTCAATGCGAGTTGATAGGGTTAAAATTTCGAGCCTATGAATAGCAGCGATATTCTCCTGCATTTCGTTGCGCAGCAACTCTATCTCTTCCCTGAGATCACATAACTCTAAGTCATTTAACATGCCGGGGCTGATAGTAATTAAATTTTCATTTTTACCAGATCCATTGGAATTCTTTTTCTTGAGCTGCTCCAGCTCTTTTTCAAGCTCCCCGACCTTCTTTTTCAGAACGGACAACTCAGAGCCATCAACCCTGGAATCAGCGCGAGAATCAACTCTTTTAAACCAGGAGCCCAGCCTGTTCACTAAGCTTGGACTAGACATCTAAGACCTCCTCAAATATCATGCCCCAAATTAACATACTTTGACGTTATGACTTTCTTCCATATTTATTGTTCCTGAAATGTCTGATTTTTTAACAATATTTTCACGAACTAACACATGGTCTTTATTGCTAAATAAAAACGTCCAATTTTAAGGTTCAACAATTTTTATTTCAAGCTATTTTTGTATGTTACAAAAATTATCTCTCAGAGAGGATTTTTTTGAATCTCACAAGAGGCTGAGCCCCTACAAGTTTCCTGTCACCGTTAAAAATAAAAGTGGGAACGGCGTTTATTCCTAACTCGGAGCCCTCTTGGCGCGCCTGTTTTAACCTAGCCAGATATTTACCTGAATTGAGCGCCTCATGAACGGAACTTTCGGGTATCTGTGATTTCTTGGCCACCTCTACAACCACTTCGATCCTTCCAATATCTAAAGCATCAACAAAATAGGCCTCGAAAATGTTTTTGTGATACATGTTATATTTTCCGAGGTCTTTTGCCAATTCACCGACCTGTAAAGAAATGGACGAATTAGATACAAGGCTAAAATCTCCAAATCTTATGCCATATTGCTCAGACTTAGAATTCAGTCCGGCTCGAAATTTGCCAAGGTTTAGCTCAGGAAATTTCTCTGAAATCGCAACACCCGTTTGGGGAGTGTCAGGATGAAGCTCGTAGCTCACCCATTCTTCCTCAAAATCAAATTCTTTCTTTAATGTTTCGACAATGCCCATGCCGATGAAGCAGAAAGGTCAAATATAGTCCGAAAATATTCTAATCTTCATTTCTTCTTCCTTTAACGGGATTTCTAATGGTTGGTAAATGATTCACATCCCTCTCTGGTGATCAAATCTTCTTCCACCATAGCCCAAAGACAATGCCTTTGTGATAAACTGAGTCCGTAGCGTCTACAGAACCCCTCAAACAATTTGGGTATCAGACGTAGGCCTTCTTTTGAAACATTTGCGAGCTGGAAATTCCAGTAAACAGAGCGCACTTGAACAAGCTCTGACTGTGAGAGATCGTGGTTAGAAGTTAATAAACTATTGTCACTAATTTTAATGGCTGCTTCTAGCTGTTCCTCGTAATTCTTGACGGAGGCCTGGTCACTATTCTGAACCAGTCTGTATTTGTATAGATATTCTGGAATCATATGTGAGTTTTCAACTTTGGAAATTCTAACCCATAGATCATAATCCTGAGCGTACCTCAGGGTTGTGTCATATTTCCCCAACCGCTGAACTGAGGATTTTTTCAATAGCATTGACCCGTGAGCATAATTGTTGTGGAATTGAAGTCGCCAAAGTCTATAAAGAGGATCATGTATCAGGACCTTGGATCTAATCAGTTGGTCTTTTTCATCAATGATTTCAAAATAGGTTCCTACCATATCAAGTTTTGCATTGTGACTAACTGCCTCAATTTGTTTCTGTAAACGTGTTTTGTCACTTATATCGTCAGAATCCATCCTGGCTAAATAATTCCCGGAAGACATATCTATCAAACGGTTAAGGGTCCTGGTCAATCCCCTGTTTTTTTGTTTCACAAAGACAATTCTCTTATCATTAAAACTTTCAACAATTTCATCAACCCGTTCCGTGGAACCATCATCGATGATAAGAAACTCAAAATCCGAATAAGTTTGCTCCAATATGCTCTTGACTGCAGTCCGGAGAAACCTTTTCCCATTGTATATAGACATAATGACGGTTAATGTAGGTGATGACATTCTGGCGCCAGTCATTAAGATCAGATTAACGAATAAAAATCATTCAAGAGAGTACGACCAATTTAATTAAGCAACTCATCAAGCATATCGCATTCCATTTCTACTATCTTGTCTAACGCATAATGATCAACTACATAATTCCTGGCATTTCTGGCCAATGAATTAGCCAAATCTTGATGATCAAGAAGGTACTGGATAGATCTGCTTATTTCTTCATGTCCATGTCCGCACAAGATGCCGTTCTTATGATTCTGTATGATTTCTCGTATCCCGGGTGAATCACACCCAATAACAGGTATCTGGCAGGCCATAGCCTCTATGAGCGCCTTTGGATGACCTTCGTATAACGAGGGAAGTACGAAGATTGAAGAACTGTTTAGATGGAAAGGCAATTCAGAGTTTGGTAAATTCCCCATCCAGATGACCTTGTCACTCAAATCCGAAAACCTGACGGCCAATTCCTCTCGTTGAGGCCCGTCTCCAATAAGGATTAGCCGTACTTGTAAGTTTCTGATAGCTTCAAAGAGCGAGACCAAATTTTTTTCAGGAGCTATTCGACCTACGAAAATAATCTGTTTTGGTTCTTTTCGGCATTTGAGTGGCTTGAATCTGTCAGTTTCAACATAATTTGGAATTATTCTAATTTTTCCCTCACATCCAGGCAAACGTCCGAGAACATTTCTTTTCATTTCCTCAGTAGTTAGACATATGACATCGGCCTCAGAAAACACAATACGTTCAACTCTATGAGCCTCTAAAGACTTCTCCGATTTCGCGCCATTCTCTTTGGTCGTATTCACAGACCATAAATAGCCGCATCGCGCTACAAAAGGCTTGGCGAGCTTTTGAGCAACATTCAACGCTAAATCCGCTCCATACATTTGATTTGTTTTTATTGCGGAAAAATCACGAAATTTATTCTCGTGGATTTTGAACATTTGGACTTCGTATTCCTGAGGACTCAAACCGGTTTCATTACAAATAACGCGAATACCACCTAAAACGCCTGAATATTGCAAATCCGATGCGTCTCCGTAAGTGACGAAGCTGACATCAAACCCGTTTTCAACCAAACGCTTGTATAGAGCTAATTCACGCGTAAGGTTCCCAACTTGAGACCAAGTTCCTAACGAAACATATCGAGTAAAAAATAAACCCAGATGTTTTTTCATTTCGCCACGTCCTGAGCAATGCTCAGATATTTCGACGCCACGTCTGACAATTTTGGAACCACTATAAGATTCTGGAACATTTCGTAATTTTCAATGAGTCTTTCGAGTTGCGGCAATATTTCTTCATTATTACTAAATGGTAGCCCTCCACTGCCTACCAATTCTGGATGCCCTCCATCATTAAGATATAAAGTTGGCAATCCACATGATAAAGCTTCAATAACTGCGTTCGAGCACGGGTCATTCCTGCTCGCTGTAATGTATATGTCGTGCTGCCTAAGCATTTGAGCTAGCTCTTCAGACGGCACGGCCTCCACACGTCTAATTTTGTTAAATTGTTCCGAGGCGTTACCTACAAAAGTGTAGTCGAATCGATCCCAATCTAAATTGTCCTCAATCCACTTGTAAACGGGCCCACCTTTACGTGGATTGTTGGACCAACTAGACGATATAAGTCGAATCTTTCTCTTTTTGCTAAAATTGATCCGAGCTTTGGCATTAAAAATGTCCGAATCTACAGCGTTAATTATTACTGTGGGGCTTACCGGATGATAATTTAGCTTGACTATGTTCTTGTACACCCAGTTGGATTGAAGAACAGTGGCCCCAGCAAATTTTTCATTAAGTTCATAGCAAAGCAGGTCCTTTTCGAGGTCAAAGCCTCTGATCATATGAATAGGGCCATCTATTCTGTGAACTACATTCAGGCGGTGCCTTCTTCCAAATTCCAAAAATCTTTCAACATCGAAATGAATTGAATTCAAAATGTATGCGTCTATCTCTTCGGTGAGTTCGTTTTGACGAACCTCCACTCCCAGCTGAGCAAGTCCTTTTCTCAAAGCCATCATGAACTGGTTTCCGCCACCGTACGGCGGCTTGAAGAAACTGTGCCAAAGGCCAACCGTGAATTTCTTAGGCTTTCTGAGACTTGCCACGGTTTTTGCCTGAAATTCATGACTTTCCAACTCCTCGCTATTACTCAAGCCGGTTTTCTTGTTGGGATAAATCGCAAGCCGTTCATAAAGCATTCTGAAGAGTGGTTTGGCAGAACCAGGAGTATTGTTTGAGATGACCTTGTCATAATTAGCCTCAATGGTACCATTGAGCGCCCCAGATTTTATTTCGCTTGCAATTAACTCCACCGCTATGTCAGGCGCTTCAAAAATGGCGTTCTCGCTAAGGTTATCTCTAGCCAGACCGACATCCGAACTAATTACCAGTGTTTTGGACGCACACGCTTCAAGAATGGAATGAGGTCCACCCTCTGATCTACTGGCTACTACATAGAGATCAATAATATTGTATAGAAGATTAAGGCTTGTTCGTGGCAATGAATTGATGTGAATATCATCACCTTCAACAGGTTTCCCAATAAACGTAAATGGAACGCCTCGATCCCTAAGATTCTTCCTAAGCCAGTGCCTTCTTGGCCCGGCAAGAATTACTTGAAAATTAAGTTCTCGCCTTTTGAGCTCAGTAACTATTTCCAGAAAAATGTCAGGACCCTTGACTAATTTTGGAGACATCAAGTCAGATCCCTCGGTGTCGCGTTGAAAATTACCTATAAGGAACTTATCCGAGGGGATTTCTAACTGTTCTTTTATTGACAATATCTCATGATAATTAGCAGGAAGTGGTTTAAAAATGTCCGTGTCAACCAGGTAAGGAATCAAAAAATTTTCAACATCAATACTTTTAAGTTGCTCTGAAGCTTGTTTGGTCCGTGTTATCCATACATCCACAACGTTCATCACATGCCTGTGAGAAGGCAAAGACAAGTAGCGAAAAGGTTCAGCCGGAACATGACAGACGATGGTTTTGTTGGCAAGAAGTGGCTTTTCTATCATGTTTAGCCCTTCCCACCAGACGCAGTGGATCACCTCACATTCGGTCAGGCCTGCAAAGTCAACGACGCCCTCCAAAGACTGCCTAGCCAGTTTAAGATCCTCGTCTATAGCCCAACCGATGTCATCCCCACCTGTTAAATATACTTTTTTTCTGTTCATTTCTTTGTCGCTCTAATTCCGAAACCCGTGGTTACACTAGGCGCCTTCGGCGTCAACGCGTAATTCGCTTTAAAATCCAATTCAACCGCCTTGGCTTTCAACAGTCCAAGAATCCGTCCAATGATACAAATCGACATTTTACGTTCTTTTCCCCAGTGAGCAATGAGACCATAAATTTTAGATCGAAGCATGTCGAACATCACACTGTAAAATGACCCTTGGAATTCAATCTCTATGTTCCTAAAACCGATCTCCTCCAGTGACTTTCTCCAGAAACTGTCAGTATATCGACCGTAATCATGTGGATCACCATGAATACCAACCATGAACGGAACACATATTAGAAGTGTGCCTTGCGGTTTTATTACTCTGTGGACCTCTCGAAGCGCTCGTCGTGGATTGTACAGATGCTCTAACAATTCTGAACATATCACGGAATCGAAAACCTCAGCATTGAATGGCAGGTATTCGGCATCGTTCAATACATCTGGGGATTTTCCCAGACTCAGATTTGAGTAAATCACTGATCCTGCAAAACACCCTATGTCAAAACGACCACGTTTTGATATTTTGTTCCCTCCCAAATCCAGTATCAGGCCACCGCAGACTTTTGGGTCAGTGAAAATCTTTAAATGAAATTGATCCACATAGTGTCTGCGCAAGGTATACGAAATATCTCTGGCTTGACTTGTGTCTAGAACAGATTTATTGCTGTGGTCCACGGAATTGTTGGCTGGAGTTTGAGGCATAGTTATATTTCGGAATGTTGATTTGACTTATTTCTTCAAGCTCAAAATGTTATTTGTTTTTTCCAGCCATTCTTCTACGCTGGTGCCCCTGGTGTGACTTCCAGATGAGCGCCTTACGCCCCTCCCAAGGTGCAGGAATATTACCTCGTCATTGTCATCAAATGATCGATCAACATTTAGATCACGCATCGGCGAGTCCCGCGGTATTAAATTGATCAATTCTTGATCCCAGAATGTGTTCCTGCATGCAAAAACCTTATATCCCGCTTCTCTAAGCCTAACGGTGACTTGATCTCCCACATCATACCCAGGAAGTTTAGGAAAGAAATTTAGGTCTAATCTTCTGAAAAGCTGAAAATCAACCATGTATCCGAGGACGTGCAGCACTCCATTGACCGTTCGAGTATGATCCATACGCATTCCCGCAGCTCTAGTTTCAGAGTCAAGCTTCGACTTGAGAAAGGTCAGCCATCCATACTTTACCGGCATAGTGTCCATGTGCAACGTCATGAGATATTTGGAATTCTCATCAATTAATGATGCGCCGATTTCCAGACCAATTGCGTTTGCATAACTACCAAAACAGGACTGATCCAATGATTGCTCAGAACCGCATGCCAAATTCCTTGCTTCCGGAGGACGAGGCTCTGTCCTATTAAGAACCCAGTTTATCCATGGGATTTCAATGATTGATTTTAACCACTTCTTGGGAGAGTTATTGTCAACAATCCACAATTCATGAGCTTCTGAAGTAAATCTTTTTACCCCTTGGATGCAGGTATGGAGCAAATCAAGAGCATTTTGATTTGTGACATGGGAAATGACCACTATTCTGGGCGCTTCATTGACTTGGACAACATTTTGTTTCCACTCTAGATCGTACTTAGCCCCATCCAATTCCAATTGAGCGTAGTTGACGCCATTAACTGCAAACGAACGAAAGGAGAACATGGGGCTAATTCCTCTGTCCAATGATTAGGAGACTGTCCGCCCAATCCATCCTAAACTCTTGGCAAACTGTTTGCACAATCCATCTCTTGAATGGGTCCTCAGTCAAAGGATATTTGTTGTAACGCCTGAGTTTGGTAATTTCGAAACCGGCGCTTCTGAGAAGGCTATATAAATCGTTTGCCGGCCATGGAGTTATGTGAGTGCAATCTCTCTGTCTCACAGGATGAGCCGCATTTGGAACCGTAGCAAAGAATAAGCTGTTGGGAGCCAATTTTAGAAAGATATTGTGAACACAATCAAAGGCTTCGTCCACCCCCATGTGTTCAATAACCTGATTAGCCACTATGATGTCAAAGGTAGTCTTTTCTGGAATCTCGCTGAATGCTGAGTAATCGAAATTGCCGTCAGGATCAGTGTCTAAACAAAAGTATGAGATTCCCAACCTTTCAGCAACCGCTTTAAGTGGTTTATGCGCCCCGGCTCCAACATCCAGCAGTCTACTTCTCCCAGCCAGGCTACCAAGAAGTTCTTCCTCATAAGAAGCCAAAGGTATATCTGCTATTGAGCCAAATCGGCTATGGCATTCACTACGCCATTTCATAAGGCGGCCCCAAAACTGCCTATTTCGATCAATCATCGCTTAACCTGTTCAACTGTCATCTTGTCATTCTGAACGTCTTTTTCCAAGGCCGGAGTAAGACACCACTCGCAAGCCCCTGAAACAATACCCCGAGCCCTTTTGGGACCCACAACTGCAAAACTGACAATACCTGCGATTCGTTCGAGAGTTTCAAATGAGCTGGCATCCCGCGTAGCAAAGTGAGCTTCATAAGCGCCGTTCGCTAACCGATTTTCCGGATACCACACCCTGAGTATGTAACGGTTAGGTTCACCTGAAGCTTCTAGTCCGTCTTCCTCTGAGATATTCCACTTACACAGGATTCCGGCTGCATTGAGTAGCCCCATTGAAAACATCGGCTTTTCAAGACTGCGATTCAGCTGCAAATCAACTTCTATTCCAAAAGGAGCCCCTGATGTAACTTCTTTGATGGTGTCTCCGCTCTGACTATAAAGACGAGCATCATAGATATAGGCATCCTCACTGGATATCCTGTTTCTGACCCGGTGTTGGAGTCGTTGCTGTTCGGATCTGAACACAAGCTTTTCATATGCGTTGATGGCCTCCAGAGAGGTTCCGTCTGATAAAAGTTGTCCCTGTTCAAGCAGGATTCCTCTACGCGCCACGAACTGCAGGGTTTCGAGGCTGTGGCTGACTAGCAAAATGGTAGCCCCGCTTTCACGCATTTCTTTCACTCTTGCAAGGCTTTTATTTTGAAATTTCAGATCACCAACTGCGAACGTCTCGTCTATAAGAACGACATCGCTTTGTATGTTCACTGCTACTCCAAAGCCCAGCCTTCCTAACATGCCGCTTGAATACATCCTCACCGGTTGATCAAACCAGTCACCGAGCTCGCAGAAGTCCTCAATATCCGGCAGTTTCTCCTCAATCTCTTCTTTTCCCAACCCCATTACTGCGCCAAGAAGTTTGACATTCTCACGCCCCGTCAATTCCATGTGTAATCCAGCGTTTAACTCAATCATGGGGAAAATTCTTCCAAAAATTTCCACCTTGCCATATGTCGGCGCCGTAACTCCCGCAAGAATCTTCAATAGGGTGCTTTTCCCCGCGCCGTTTCTTCCCACAATGCCGAGCGTCTCTCCTCTCCTGACTTCTAAATTGATGTCCTGAAGAGCCCATGCATCGTTTATGAAATCCCCGCGGACTCCAAATAGTTGCTTGGCCTTAGCCATGCCCTTACGAACAACTTCCGGTATCGGTAAACCGTACCTTTTCCACAAACCCTGTATTTTAATTGTTACATCTGACATGAGTTTATTTTTATAATGAGTTCCTATAGTTACAACAAAATTGTTTGTGTTCCATTTTTACGATCTCAAGCGAATCTTTTATATTTGGATTGCCAAAGCGCCCTTAAGTGAGCGGGCCCCATCGCTGTCGCCTAAGCGCATAAATCTATCTTTAAAGCACATCCGCAAAATAATCTGAAAGCTTTCTGAACAGGGGCCAAGAAATCCCTAGTAAGATTGCCGTCATGATAACTGACAGCGCCAGCGGCTCAAGGGCTGGAGATTGAGCCTTGAGTAACACCGATCGAAATCCCTCAATTACACCCACCATAGGGTTGAGCATATAAAGCGACTGCCATTTTTCAGGCACTGAACTCAATGGATAAATAACAGGTGTTATAAATAACCATGCCTGTGTCAAAAAAGGTGTGGCGAAGATGAAATCCTTCCTGAAAGTTCCCAATCCGGCAATGAGTATGCCTACTGCAAAAGCGGCAGTTCCCATTAGGATTATCAGCGCAGGTAACCATAACAATGCCAAGCCGATTGGAACAGCGTAGTAGATCATCAGCAATGCCATCACTATGGATGACATCATAAAGTCAAAAAGTGTCGCGGTCACTGCAGCAAGTGGAAAAACCTCCCGCGGCAAGGCAATCTTTTTGATTATTTCAGCATTAGTGGTGATGCTCGGACCGCATGCCGCCACAGAGTTTGTAAAAAAAGTCCAAGGAAGAAGTCCGGAATAACTGAAAAGTATGTAAGGTATGCCGTCGCTAGGAATGTTTACAAAACCTCTAAGCATGTTAAATAGTAGCATGAGAATCAAGGGCTGTAAGAAAGCCCACCACATACCTAACGATGATCGTCTATATCTACTCGTTACATCTCGGATTACAAGAGCCCTTAACACTGTGACGAATTGGTCATGCCTTCGGCTCCTGGGAGATACATTTATGTATTCGCTTTTGATTAATTGAGTCATTCCTGACAAGTATGCGCTCCCTTAAGGAATATTACAAAAAAATTGGGACCCGATTTATACACAACGCGAGCCCCTTTTCAATTTCTATTTTATGGACAACGTGAATTGATAAAGTTTCCCAGATTAGAATCGACTGAACAGCCATGATTAATTATTTTTTGTCAAAATCTATTCCTCAGGGCCTTCCTCAAGCTCGGAAGCTTCCCGCTCCTCTTTTTTCCGCCGCCTTCTTTCAAGGATAACAAGAACTTGTATTCCAAGTTCGTAAAAAAGCATCATTGGAACAGCCATTAGAACTTGATTAACCACATCCGGTGTCGGGGTAAGTATGGCCGCTATGATAAAGGCTAGAACTACAAAGTACCTGCGTCCCTTCTTGAGAAACGCGCTGTCCACCACCCCGAGGAGCCCAAGAAAAACAATGAGAACCGGTGTTTCAAACACAGCGCCAAAGGCTAGCATAAGAAGCGCTACCAATGAAACATATTCCTTAATTGCGATCATAGGTTTCAAAACTGTGGTTTCGTAACCAAGAAAAAATGAAAAAGCAGCAGGGAATACGATGAAATAAGCAAACGCCGCTCCACTATAGAAAAGTAAAGTGGCTATGATGATGGTGGGTAACGCCAACTTGCGCTCATGTTCCAACAGTCCTGGCTTTACAAACAGCCAGATCTGGTAAAGCACGAACGGAAAAGCCAGGAACAATCCAACTACAAAAGCTACTTTCAAATGAATAAAAAAAGGATCAGGAAGACCAGTGAACACTAACGAAGAATCAGGAGGCAGCAACCTTAATATTGGATCCGCAATGATGTTATATAGGCGCTCCTTGAAACCTATGCATAAACCAAACCCTACCATTATGGCGATAACAGCTCGAATGAGCCTCGCACGCAGCTCTTCGAGATGCTCAAAAAATGACATCCTGACTTCTTCTACGCTCTCATGACTCTCTGGTTCCATCTATATCCTCAAACGTCGGGGGTCCAGTTTCTAAACTGCATTGATTTCATCCAATGGCTATTATTGTCCCCTTCAGTCCCATTTAGTCAAAATAAAATCCACACTCATGTGGATTAGTTCGGTCCTGCGCCGATTCTGTAGAGCCTTTCATTCAGGACCTTCTACCAATCACCGATTAGGACCGGGTAAATATGGAACAACCTAGGCAAATTAACAGGCTTGGCAACAAGAATTGGTCATAAATCACACTTGCTTGTTAATAGCTATTCATCATAAAACGGAGATCATGAAAAGGCAAGATTCAGATATTGATGGTAGTTAGGAAAACCATGTTAGTCGGAATCAGAAGATCTCAAAGACCTTAAGAATATTTTCGCCGGATTAATTTTTCATAGCCAATTTTTCTCGCTTACCTCAACACTCTTTTCTTTCATGACACTACTTGTCTATACCATTCTCGCCTCAATAAAAGTAAATGATTGGCAGTTTAGAGCTAATTAGCGTTAGCTACCACTCACAGAACCGTGGAGTATGATTATTTTTTTATGGTCGTTCTTATGTAAGGAAGGGATTCGCTTCGGGTTACCCTGAAACGAATCCCCTAGAGGTTGGTGATAGTATCAACAGGCTATAAAGAAATCTGTTATTTCGTTTCGTTCATAATTTCCTCATTGTCCGAACTTCAACTGAGCACATTTTTCTTGAGGCGCCAGGGATAAGAAAGTTTAGTTTAAGATCAGGCGAGGTCGAAACGGTCAAGATTCATCACCTTGGTCCACGCCGCCACAAAATCGTGTAGGAACTTCTCCTGGGAATCTTCACAAGCGTAGACTTCCGCCAAAGCCCTGAGTTGGGAGTTTGAACCGAAGATGAGGTCAACTCGGGTTCCAGTCCATTTCAGTTTACCGGTTTCCCGATCACACCCCTCGAACACTTCCTCATCTTCCGTTGTAGCTTTCCATACAGTGCTCATATCCAGAAGGTTAACGAAGAAATCATTCGTGAGCTTCTCTGGCCGCTTCGTGAAAACCCCGTGTTGACTCCGTCCGAAATTTGAATTCAATACCCTTAAACCTCCAATTAGAACCGTCATTTCCGGAGCAGTCAGGGTTAGTAGTTGCGCACGATCAACCAGCAGTTCCTCTGAACGTACGGAGTACCTGGATTTAAGATAGTTACGAAATCCGTCTGCAACCGGTTCCAGAACTGCAAATGAAATCACGTCGGTCTGCTCCGCTGAGGCATCCGTGCGTCCAGGTGTGAACGGAACATGCACATCGTAACCGGCATCCTTTGCAGCTTGCTCGATGCCAGCGCACCCACCCAAGATGATCACATCTGCCAGAGACACCTTTTTGTCGCCGGACAGTCCCGCGTTGAACTCTTTCTGGATTCTCTCAAAGGCTTCCAGTACGGTTTTTAGCTGGGTCGGCTGATTGACTTCCCAGTCCTTTTGCGGGGCTAGACGAATTCTACCCCCGTTAGCGCCACCACGCTTGTCGGAGCCTCGGAATGTGGATGCTGAAGCCCATGCGGTCGAAACCAGCTCCGGGATCGTAAGACCCGAGGCAAGTATCTTGCGCTTGATGTCCTCAATATCTTTGGAATCAATCAACTGATGATCTACTGCTGGCACTGGGTCTTGCCAAATTAGTTCCTCTGCTGGAACCTCAGGGCCTAAATAGCGTGAGCGCGGGCCCATGTCGCGATGCGTTAGTTTGAACCACGCCCTGGCGAAGGCATCCCCAAATTCCTCAGGGTTTTTAAGGTAACGCTTTGCAATCGGTTCATAGATTGGGTCGTAACGCAGGGAAAGATCAGCGGTGGTCATCATCGGGCGGTGCTTCTTTGAAGGGTCATGCGCATCAACGACCATGTCCTCTTCCGCTACGTCCTTGGCCAGCCACTGATAGGCTCCAGCCGGACTTTTCACCAGTTCCCACTCGTATTTGAAAAGCACTTTCAGGTAGCCCATGTCCCATTTGATCGGATTGGGCTTCCAGGCGCCCTCAATTCCGCTGCCTATGGTGTCTCCTCCTTTACCGCTGCGGAAGCTACTCTTCCAGCCAAGCCCCTGCTCCTCGATTCCCGAAGCTTCGGGTTCCGGACCAACATTCGCCGCATCACCTGCTCCATGACATTTACCGAACGTATGTCCACCGGCCACCAGCGCAACTGTTTCTTCATCATTCATGGCCATGCGTGCAAAAGTCTGTCTAACATCGTGGCCCGAAGCAACTGGATCGGGATTGCCGTTAGGGCCTTCAGGATTTACGTAGATCAGCCCCATCTGAACAGCAGCCAGTGGGTTCTCGAGTTTGCGTTCACCGGAATAACGACTGTCGCCCAGCCACGTGTCTTCACTGCCCCAGTAGATGTCTTCCTCTGGCTCCCATACGTCCACGCGTCCCCCGGCAAAGCCGAACGTCTTTACGCCCATCGATTCTAGGGCGCAGTTCCCAGCGAGGATCATGAGATCACCCCAGGAGATCTTCTTGCCATATTTCTGCTTGATTGGCCAAAGCAACCGGCGGGCCTTGTCGAGATTCACGTTGTCCGGCCAACTGTTGAGAGGCGCCAGTCGCTGGCTGCCACTAGCTCCACCACCTCGACCGTCATTTATTCTGTATGTGCCCGCGCTATGCCATGCCATTCGTATGAATAGCGGCCCATAGTGTCCGTAATCGGCAGGCCACCAGTCCTGAGAGTCTTTCATCAGCGCAAACAAATCCTTCTTCACCGCTGTTAGGTCGAGTTTCTTGAATTCCTCTGCGTAGTTGAACTCCTCTCCCATTGGATTGCCTAAATTCGAGTGCTGGTGCAGAATCTTTAGGTTCAACTGGTTAGGCCACCAATCCCTGTTCGTTCTGCCTCTGCCAGTTGTTCGATTTTTTGCTCCACCGGTCGTCTGGGTCTTGCTGTCTTCGTTCACTAAGCTACCTCCTTTGGTTAACTTACCGAATGATAAGGATTAATGGCCGTTCCCGTTTCTTAAATTTATCATTAATATCATGGCGCTTAGGTTCTAAGCCCTAAAAACCAACAATATCCGCGAGAACCATTATGTCTCAGTAATTAAGAAAAACGGTGAAGTGTCCCATTGACATTCCTACTATACACCAAAGAAGTCCAGACTGAGGATTAATGCAATATCAAGACCCCTTGGAGATGTTCAAGTATCGGCTAAAAATACTTTTCAATTGTCACCGGCGCATCTGGCTGAGTCGGTTTCATTCCATCAACCAGTATGGCAATTTCGACATAATAATAATTATTATCGTTTAGTAACAAACATTTGTCAAGAGGTGAGCGGTCCTTTCTATAAAGTGCTGGTCAATGGCTCCAAGGGACCACAACCTGTTCGTCATTCTCAAAGTTACACGTTTTTCTGCATTAATGCTCTTTGATCAACCTCTGATGTTGAATCCCCATAAATCAGGTGTTTGTTTTGAAAAGCAGGACGTACATATTATAGTGATTCTCGAAATAAATCGCGAAACGTAATCGTAATGGTAGACTCTGGTCATTTGCCATACCTTGTAGGTAGGATTTTTAAAGATGATGGGAATTCTCTCAATGAGCCATTAAGTAAAGATCGGAGGTGGGTAGATTGGTATGTTGAGACTAAAAGTTGGTTGAAAGCTAGAGGAGAGATTCTGAAATCTGAATCAATGACATGTCTCAGAGGCAAAAACACAAAAACCTTTTCGAGTTTCTGGGGAAATTTCTTTTGGGATTAATTGAGTTTCATCGTTCGCTTCAATAATTGTCAGTTGATAGACACTCTCTAAAAGGCCATGAGACTTTTTTCAGATCAGCAAACATGCAGAACAACAAAAATTGGTAGTGCTTTGGAGTGCCTAACCTAATTAACTTTTTGGAGCCGGAGATGGGAGTTGAACCCACGACCTGATGATTACGAATCAACTGCTC
>CALGLN010000110.1 GCA_937930835.1 uncultured Desulfomonile sp. | reverse complement strand
AAGTTTGAACTGGATTCAATAATATTGTGAAAGAATTATTATCACGCATTTAGTTTGGATGACCTTTTAATAAGAGAGATTTGTTTCTAAAAGAAGAATTTTCATACTGTCACGTAGGCAATAAACTCGATCAATTCTTTATCACCTTCACGTAAAAACCTCGCAACCTTGAATACGACGGATTCCCAGATTCATTTGAAACTTTCAATTTTTCTGAATCCACCTTTGGAAACCCACTATATTTCCACAAGAATTTTATTAGACTCACGATGTGAAGCCAGAGGAAAAGCGGATTCCTATGACTTCGAAGCGCGCCTTCATGTTCTATTACAAAACTTGGAAAATATAGTAGTTTCAGACCTTGATGTTTTAATCTCATACCAAAATCAACATCTTCGAAATACAAGAAAAATCTCTCATCAAAACACTTTCTGTCAGGAAATGTAGACAATCGACAAAAAATAGCTGCGCCACTTCCCCAATCAATTTCAAAGGATTCTTCAAGCCCCTTTTCCGCATAATTGTGCTTTAACATGAATTCCGGTTGGTATTTAATGAAAGAGCTGATTCTTGAACCGAATAGTGTCCATAAAGTGTAGAATCTGCGGCACGAAACGACGTGATGACCCTCGTGATCTACTATTCTCGGTAGAATCGCTCCGATCCTAGGTCGTGCAATCATCAGATTAACAACATTTTCTAAAGCTTCGGGTGTGATGATTCTGATGTCTGGATTGCACATCAAGACTATCGCATCCTCTTCCTGAACTTCTTTCAGTCCCCTATTTAGTCCGGCTCCGTAACCCCTATTAGCGTTAGAAATGAGTCTCACGGGAATAGGCAGTGCGAATTCTTCTTGCCGAAGTTCTCCTGAATTGTCGACAATGATAAGTTGATTCAGATTGCTAATTCTGAGTAAAGAGTTAATGAGTATTTCAAGATATTTTTTTGATTTGTAATTAACAGTAATGACATAGAATGGAATTTTGCTTGATATCTCACGCCACATAACGCTTCCGCCCCCCCGTCAGAGCCACACGTGAATTTCATGATCTTTCATATAAATACTAAACAGCTCCGAATAATCAAGACTTTTTTAACAATCTGTTTGAAATATCCACTTTGATTCATCAATTAAACATTTTTCAGGATCTCTTCATGACATCCTGGCTGATGGTTCTGAGAAACCGTCGGAGATACAAGACAGTGCTCATAGCGATCGCTGTCGGAACGATAGGATTCATTATAATCCGCTGTCTTGGAGATTCTGTTGAGCAAAAGGTTTCTGACGATCTGGAACTGATAGGTGAAGCTACTGTTCTGTCCGCAATGTGGGAAGACCGTAAGAATTACCATCCCGGCGAATATTTTGACAGAGATGTCGCCGCGTTGAGAAAACTTGATGGGGTCGTTACCGTTGCTCCAGTCAGGTCAACCGGCGAAACCACAAAGTTGCTTTATGCGGACGTTGAGCGAAAACGCACTATCATAACAGGCGTTAACGAAGAATACTGGTCTACACAATCCACTCCGCTTGCAATGGGACGCCTTATTGATGACGACGATGTCAGAAGAATGCGAAAAGTTTGCGTAATTGGAGCAGAGATCCATCAGGGAGTTTTCAAGGGTCTTAATCCGCTCGGAAAGACTGTTGTAGCAAATTCTTACCATTACGAGATAATTGGAGTTTTGGGGGGAAAACAGCAGGAGGATAATTCCAGAACGGTTTTTATTCCGCTTTCATTAGCTCCACACCATCTGGATAATACCAGACAGATAATGCAATTGCTCATCCGGGTGGACAATTGGGACAGTGTCAGAACAGTCAGGGAACAGGCCGAAGCGATACTTCAATACAACCATCCTAACCTGGAACACGGAATAAAGGTAAATTACAGATCAAACAGGCTCGACAGAGTCAGGATGATCGTGTTCATTATCCAGTTGTTCAGCTATGCTGCCTTGGTGGGTGTTTTCATCGTCGGCAAGATGGGTTTGACGAATGTCATGCTGGCGGCGGTTCAGGATCGCACCAAAGAGATTGGTTTGCGAAAATCCATGGGCGCCACGGATAACCTCATACGGGATCAATTTATACTCGAGTCGGTAATGGTAAGCGTGATAGCGGGTGTAGTCGGTGTGGTAGGCGGTCTGGTATCTGTCGCCCTGTTGAAGGAATTACTGGATGTGTCAGTGTCGGGAATGGTTTTGTCTTCAAGTATATTCGTGGATCTTGTACTCACGGTTTCCATAGGTGTGTTCGCCGGCTGGTATCCATCACAGCAGGCAGGAAAGCTTGATATTGTGAGCGCAATGCGGTTTGAATGTTGAGTACCCATGGCATCGCCATGGGGTATATGGATTGTTACACATCACGATATTTTCCGTGTTACCACCAAACACACATCGCATCTAATACGCCGACGATTACACGGACATGTTCCCACGGCGTTGCCGTGGGCTATATTGAAGATAACCCCTCCGGGGTTAAAATATTAATCCGCCTTTGATTTCGGCCTGTTTACAGCCCCTTGAGGGGCGCCAATCATTGTAGCCCATGGCATCGCCATGGGTAATTTGATTAAATATTAAAAATAGGGCATGAGAGCCCGTCGCGACCGTTAACCGCGTTTTTGGCCAACGTAATCCAATTGGTGAGCCATGTAGAATAATTCATTCCGGTCGATCTGGTTTCGCCTGATCTCAAGCCAATGATTCAATTCCGCCTGTGAAATTTTGGGATTGTCCTTGAGCGCAGACCCCACGGTTTCAACGATGAATCGCAGGAAATATTTCTCATCGTGCCTGTATCGGGATTCCACCGGCGCGACAATCCAGTCTGAGGATCCAGCTTCCAGAACCGTGCAGTTACTAGATAGCAGATTATTGAATAGATGCCGCCCTGCCCTGCTGTCTCCAGACTTCCTGCCGTTGGTGATCCTGTCATCCATTGTCTGGTGATAGAGGCTTTCGATTCTGTCGTCCAATTCCCCGTCTATCTCGGGCTGAAAAACCGTTGATCCGTCAAAATTAATGGTGAAGTAATATAGCCCTCCGCTCTTCAGGAGACCAAGTATGGACGCCAGCTGAGTGTCCATATCAATCAGATCAAGGAAGGCGTTTGATAACAAAACGTCGTAGTCCGTCTTCCCGCCCAGGGTTTCAATAAAATCAAACACATCACCCGTGATGAGATCAACCTGAAGGTCAATTCCTGAATCTGACTGAATCGTCATGGCTGAACCGGATTTTTCGAGCACATCGAAATGAGACGATTTAGCCCAGTCGAGCAAACGTTTCCTCGCGGCGATTATGTTTTCTTCCATGGAATCCAAGGCGACATAATGCCCTTTTTTGAGAATGTCCCAGTCGACAAGCCTGTCGATCATTGAGCCGATTCCCGCGCCTATTTCCAGGATGCGTGGATAGTCATCATTGATATTGTGCAATTCTGTTTTGAAGCGTTCGATCACCACGCGATTTAGGGCTCTATCATCAACGGTTTTCTTCGAAGAGAGGTATCTAGGAAAGCTAAATGTGAATTCTGGCGCCATGATCATGAAACCATTTCTCTGACAAATTCCAGGGCCTTACCGGCGCTCTGTTCCCAGGTTGGGTGTACTCTATACCTGTGGAGAGCCGCCATGCCCATTTTGGCCAACTTTGTTCTATCCTTGTTAAGTGAATCCAGGCGATCTCTAATTGCCGCCACATCCCCGGGGTTAACCAAAAAACCGTTCATTCGGTCGGTCACAATTTCATGCGCTGCGCCTACGTTTGAAGCGATGGATGGCAGTCCAAACCCCATTGCCTCGAGATAAACAATCCCAAACCCTTCATAGGAGGAGGGAACAGCAAGCACATGGTTTTCCCTGTAGCATGACAATAGATCCTTGGGATCCAGTGGGCCGAGTATCCTCACGGAGTCTTTAATTCCTTTGTCATTGATGATTTTCATGATCAGCCGGGAGTAGCTCCTGTCAGTGTTGAAACTTCCGACAATATCCAGCCTCCAATCCTGATGCGGAAGAGCGGACAATGCTTCAACAAGTGTGTGGAGTTCCTTCCTGGGTATCACGCTACCTACAAACAAGACTCTCAATGGGCCTTTAGAGTCGGATCTCCGGACTATAAAATCGTCATCTATGCCATTTCTAATTTCGTCACGTCCGGGATGGGCGACAACTCCAGGTCTTGCACGTAAATCAAGAGATCGAACAACCTTACGGGTAGTATTACTGTTAAAAATCATGCCATCTATCATTGACAGATAAGCGCTTTCAACATGCCTGTAAACATTGTTCATGAATCTTGAGCGAAGTTCGCTACAGCGAAGATGATGCACGATAGTGATGATGGGCCGATTCGTCTTTTCCTTTATCTTCTGGTTCATGCGGAAAAGAGAAGGATGGTTAAGTTCATCTTCAATTAAAATATCCAGGTTGGCTGAGTGAATCGAGGAAACAAAATCTTTTCTGAAATTGTCCAGTAGATGACTTGGATAGTTCCTCCAAGGCAATGAGAAGACTTTTACCTCATGTCCTTTTGATCGGAAATGAGAGACAAGTTTCTTGTCGTAAAGGAAACCACCGGTCAGAGTGTCAAGGCTTCCATAAATGACTAGACCAATCTTCAAGCTTTCTCACTTCTGCAGGAAGCCCAGGCGATTTCATTTTCCCAAAGCTTAACGGTGATTGCCTGAACATTTGAGGATGAAAGATGTTTCCAGAAAGCATCCAAAAAGAAGCTGGACAGCCTTTCGATGCTGGGATTCAGTCCTTTGAACTCTGGAAGATCATTGAGATCCCTGTCACGATAATGATCGACCAGGCCATTTATGCAGTTTTCTATATCCACTATGTCAACCAGATAACCGTGTTGATCCAGTTCAGGTCCTTCGAGACAAACTTCTACCTGATAGTGATGCGAGTGAAGCTGGTTTTCACTCCCCCAGTCGCCACCGAAAAGAAAATGACGCGCCACAAAATCACGTTTGACTGCTACGCAGAATGTTGGAGCTGTTTGCGAGTTCGGCATGACTAATCCTCGTATGTTAAAATCACCTGTATGACTTCACTAGGTCTTTTATCAATCAGTTCGTAGGCCCTGGGCGCATCTTCTACATTAAATCTGTGCGTTATCAAACTGGATGGTCTGATCTTTCGGAGAAAACTCAGGGCCAGGTTCATGCGCCGGTCTTTCGTCCAACGCCCCATGAATTCGGGCGCTATGGAACTAACCTGACTGCTTATCATCCTTATCCGGCTCCTGTGAAAATAGCCTCCCAGGTTGATGTCAGACTTTTTTGATCCGTACCACGATCCTATTACAATTCGTCCGGCAAATCCAGTAGCATTGATCGCATCATTCAAGGCTTGAGGCGATCCTGTTAATTCATAACAGAGATCCGCCCATGCGCTGTAGGAATCTGTTCCACCCCTGAAGTGATTTTCTGAGATGTCAAAGGCATCGGCAGGATCGATCGCGAAGTCGGCTCCAAGTTCCAGAGCTCTATTGCGCCTTAATTCTATTCTATCGAAGGCCACCAGATTCTCCAGTCCCGTGCGACTCAGAACAGCAGTAGTTAGAAGACCTACAATACCTAGCCCGAATACACAAACACGTTCACCAATGAGAGGATGACCGTCCATCACGAAATTAACGGCTGTCTCCATGTTGGGCAGGATCGCGGCGTCATCATGTTCGATATCATCAGGGATTAGGATGATTTCGTTCGGATTGCAGGCAAAATGGCTTTCATGCGGATTGAAGCTGAAGACTCTCTTGCCGAGAAGAGATTTATCGACGCCCGTTCCTACATCGATCACTCGACCAACAGATGAATAACCGTATTTTAAGGGATAACTGAAATCTTCGGACAGTGATGAAATTGTTGAATCAACAACGCAACCCTTGGGCCATTGGCCTCTGAAGGCGAGAAGCTCAGTTCCGGAGCTGATGGCAGATACTATTGTTTTTACTAATGCTTTGCCTGACTGAGGCCACTGAAGGCTACTTTGTGTGACTCGAACATCGTAAGGAGCAGCAAACTCGACACTTCGGACATCCATTAGAAAACCCCGTCAGGACGAGTTAGCCGCGTGCGGCTCCGACAGCTTCAGAAAGCACTGAAACAGTAGCTCTATTTTCCGTCAGGCTCCCCCAGAGAATCAGATCCTTGCCTAACCACCTGTGGCCCGGATTTACAAGTCGGAGAAACTTCTCCGGCTCGACATCACCCAGTTCACTTACGGCTCTCAACCCACCCACGAGCACCGGGGCAACCGTCAGCACAATGAAATCGGTGAGACGCTCCATCAGGAAACTGGTAATTATACGGGCTCCGCCTTCAACCATTAAACTGTTGATTTCGAGTTCGCCAAGTTTGTCCAGCATATCCGAAAGATTGATTTGTCCACGTTCATTAGACTGGATTCGCAAAACGAGCGCGCCAAGTTCCTCCAATGCGCGTACACGTTTGCTATCAGCCTGTTTGCTGGTGACGATTATCGGAGCTCTTGATGACTCTTTGAGTATATTACAGTCCAGTGGCAACCTTAGCTTGCTGTCAACCACAACAGGCCGTGGATTTGAGCCGTTAACAAGGCGCACTGTAAGTCTAGGATCATCAGAAAACACGGTACCGATGCCAACCAATATCGCATCGTGAGATGCTCTGAGTTGGTGAGTGAGCTTCAGGGATTTTCTCCCACTCAAGGCCAGGGGTTCACCGGGTCTGGCCGAAATACAACCGTCTAGACTCTGAGCATAGCTCAAGGTGACAAATGGACGTCCCTTTGATTTCCTGTGTTCTGAAGCGAAAGCTAATAAAGGTTTTATGAAATCCATTTTTGATCTTTGTCACACCTGCCACTTTGATTAAAATAAACAAAGGAACTCAGTAGAGCCTCTTTGGTAGACACAAGCCTTTAACAATAACAAAAATAGCCGACGCGCCAAACAAAAAAATTGACGCCTGAATAGCGTCCGCCACTAAAAATAAGCTTCTAACACTAAATATATCCGTTATCAAGCTATGATAAGCCGCCTAACATTTTTTTATTGATGAATCTTTTCTTTTCGTGTCACTTAGTATTAATCATTAGAACAAGTATCCTGATCTTTTAGTTCCCGAAATTATTCGTCGATTTGAGAAAAAAACAACGCGACAGCGCATTTTGTGTCAAATTGTCGTCTTTCCTGTTCGAACCGGGAAAATCATTTGAAAAGAACATGGGCATGTAGTAAAAAGGGGGATTGACCTGTGATAGCGTTAATCGCAAGACGTGAGACAATTTCGCTGTTGAGGCTTTGTGGACTTTGACAAAAATGCGGTCTCATAAATTTTTTTCTTATTGTGAGGCCGACACCATTGCGTTGGGTAAGGCAATAGGATCACTGATGCGACAGGGAGACCTGGTGACACTGATTGGCCCTATGGGCGCAGGTAAGACCAGGATTGCCAAGGGTATAGTGTCAGCGGCCACCGGTATTAATGAGAACGATGTAATTAGCCCATCGTTCAGCCTAATTAATAGATATGATGGCCGAATTACGGTTGATCACGCTGATCTTTATCGGCTTAATCCTGACCAGGCATTGGAGCTTGGAGTGTATGAAGCTCTTGACGATGGCGCAGTGGTTATGGAATGGGGAGAACACAAGGACAAACTCGGCGATAGCGAATTGCAGATTGTGATCACCTACACTGAGGACGAGAATTCCAGATTGCTTGAGCTATCACACGCCGAGAATGGTTCTTGGGGTGAACGAATTGAGCAGGCTTTGGGAAGCATTCGATTGATATCGGGCCGTTAGAGTCTGTTAGTTGATCTAACATGGCTTAGTTTAGAAGTTTTCGCATGAGGTATGGAGAAAACTGATGCCACTAATTGTCCAGAAATACGGAGGAACATCCGTAGCCGATTTGGGACGAATCGCGAACGTCGCGCGAAGGGTAGCCGCCTATAAAGATAAGGGGGCTGATTTGGTGGTCGTGGTTTCGGCCATGGCAGGAGAAACCGACAGGCTGATAAATCTTGCAAAGCAAATTTCACCAATTCCAAATGATCGTGAATTGGACGTGTTGGTTTCTACCGGGGAACAGGTAACCATATCGTTGTTGGCGATTACACTTGAATCAATGGGCTATAAGGCCAAATCCTATTGTGGCTGGCAAATACCATTAGTTACCGACAACGCATTTGGATCAGCCAGGGTTACGGATGTCCAGAGAGAACATATAGACAAGGACCTAAAGGACGGAGCGATTATTATAGTAGCCGGTTTTCAGGGAGTTGACAGCCAGGGCAATATAACGACATTAGGCCGGGGCGGATCTGACACATCGGCTGTGGCTGTGGCGGCAGGCTTGAAGGCGGATCTGTGTGAAATATTCACCGATGTTGATGGTGTTTACACTACTGATCCCAACATCACTCCTGATGCCAGGAAGATCAAACAGATCGCTTATGAGGAAATGCTGGAGATGGCTTCGTTGGGCGCCAAGGTGCTCTATATCAGGGCCGTGGAATTTGCCATGCGCCATAATGTTCCGCTGGTTGTGCGCTCAAGCTTCAATGATAATGAAGGGACCCTTGTAACGGAGGAAAACGCTGAAATGGAAAAAGAATCTGTCAGAGCAGTTACTTGCAACACGAAGGAAGCAAAGATAAAGGTGGCTGGGGTTCCCGACGTGCCGGGCGTAGCGTCCCAGGTGTTTGGCGCAATGGCAGAGGCGAACATTGTAGTTGACATGATTATTCAGAACTCAAGCGCCGATGGTAAGACTGACATCACATTCACGGTTCCGGAGTCTGATTTGGAAAAAGGCCTTGAGGTATGTCAGAGCCTCAAGGACATATTGGCGGCAGAGGACATTCGAGGAACCAGAGATATTGCTAAAGTGTCCATTATAGGGCTTGGAATGAGATCGCACTCCGGCGTGGCCTCCAAAATGTTCGCAGCGTTGGCTCGAGAAGGCATAAATATTCAGATGATCTCTACTTCAGAAATTAAGATATCGTGCGTGATAAAACGCAAATACGCCGAGCTGGCAGTCAGGGTGCTTCATGATGTGTTCGAAATGGAAAAGGCTTTATAGGCGTTAGGATATACGGAGCGAAAAGTTGGCGAAAGTTGAATTGTATGACACTACCTTGCGCGACGGAGCGCAGACATGGGGGATAACTTTTTCCCTGGATGATAAGCTCAGAATTGCTCAGAAGCTCGACGAAATTGGTATCGATTACATCGAAGGAGGATATCCGGGGTCAAATCCTAAGGACCGTCGTTTTTTTGAGTCAGCTCGTTCATTGAATCTGAAGCATTCGAAAATTGCAGCTTTTGGGAGCACGTGCCGGGCTGATTTGAGTCCTGAGAGGGATCCGCAAATTCAGTCGCTCATAGACACCGGTACCAAAGTCGTGACTGTAGTGGGCAAGAGTTGGGATTTGCATGCCCGTGAAATATTGGCAGTGTCATTGGAACGAAATCTTGCAATGATTTCGGATTCACTTAAATTTTTGCGTCCATATTTCGAGAAAGTAATTTTTGACGCCGAACATTTTTTTGATGGTTTCAAAAATAACCCTGAGTATGCCCTTGCAACTCTCAAGGCGGCTCAAGACGCAAGTGACGTGATATGCCTTTGTGATACTAACGGCGGGGCCTTGCCTTCAGAGGTAGCCGAGATTATTCGTGAAGTCAGAAATCACATTAACATAGATCTCGGGGTTCATTGTCACAATGATTCTGAAACAGCCGTGGCGAATTCGCTTGTTGCTGTTGAGACAGGTGTAACCCATGTTCAAGGGACCATAAATGGAATTGGGGAGCGTTGCGGAAACGCAAACCTCATATCTATCATTCCGGCTTTAGCTCTGAAGATGAAGATAGTCGAGATAGAACCGGGTCGCCTTAGAATGCTCAAGCATGTGTCTGAATTCGTAGATGAAATGGCTAATAGAACGCCTAACAAATCACAGCCGTATGTTGGGGTATCGGCTTTCGCTCATAAGGGTGGGCTTCATTCTAGCGCTGTTTTCAAGAACACGAAGGCTTATGAGCACATAGATCCGGAATTGGTTGGGGCTGAACGGAACTTCCCGATATCGGAGCAGGCTGGACGGGCCGCGCTGGCTCAGAAGGCTTCACAATACGGAATCGACATTAACCCTGATGACCCAAGAGTTTCAGAGATTCTAAAAACGCTCAAAGACCTTGAAGCTCAAGGCGCCAGGTATGACATAGCCGAGGGCTCATTTGAGCTGCTAATGAAAAGAATGCTTGGTATTCACAAGAAATTTTTCTCACTTCACGGGTTCAATGTCACAAATTCCAAGCGTCAGGGTGATACCAAGACGTATTCAGACGCAGTGATCCGAATAGTGGTTGGAGACAAGATGGAATTTAGCGCTGCTGAAGGCAACGGTCCGGTTAATGCATTGGATAATGCCTTTAGAAAGGCGCTGGCGAATTTTTATCCAAGTGTGAATAAGGTTCACCTGACAGACTTCAAGGTACGAGTGATCGAGGGGACATCCGGTACCGGAGCGACGGTTAGCGTTCTGATAGAGTCAACGGATGGTGAGGACGTCTGGTGGACAGTTGGGTTCAATCAAAATGTTATTCAAGCGTCTTGGAGCGCTTTGGTCGACAGTATAGACTACAAGCTGCAAAAGGATATGGCTTCGAGCGGTGAATCCTGGTGAAGAAAGATCGATCCGGCTTACGTTACTTGCTCTAGTAGGACTTCTGTCCGTTTGGATCATTATTGAACTTGTGTCCCAGGGGCTTAGGATATTTCACGCCGACGATCCGATGGCGGGGCTTCTGGAAGGGGAATGCGCCTATCAATTGTTTTTGAGCGGAAAACCGGTCGGAACACGTTGTTTTGCAGATAAGATGAACATACGGGATGTGCTCAATAGTTTTGGGCACACTATTTCGCTAGACGAAGCTGCTGGTAAGCCCTTGCCTTGTGACACAATTATTCATATTGATAAATCCAACCAAAATATTGCGTTTTCTAGAATTCCAGGAGGTCAGCTCATAGCTCTTGGGAAAAAAGTATCATTGAACTCGTCTGCCAAAGAGGATTTAGAGGCTGTTCCGGGAATTGGACCCAAGATGGCTGAACGAATAATCAATTATAGATCAACAATAGGGACTTTCAGTTCATTGGATGAATTAAAAAATGTTTCAGGTATAGGCAACAAAAAACTTCAACAACTCAAAGAATTTCTAAAAATGTAGAAGTTCGTATGATTAAGCTTTCCTCGTGGCTCTCATGATCGTGCATGCGGCATAAGCTGCTCCAAAACCATTGTCGATATTCACCACTACCACACCCGGGGCGCATGAATTTAACATGCCCAGGAGAGCAGCGATACCACCGAATGAAGCGCCGTAGCCAATGGATGTAGGGGTGGCTATGATCGGCTTGTCCACGAGTCCACCGACAACACTCGGTAATGCGCCTTCCATACCGGCCACAACTATTATGACCGAAGCCTCTCTCAGTTTGTCGTAATGCCTCAGCAATCTGTGAATTCCAGCTATGCCAACGTCGTAAATCGCCTCAACATTAGCTCCAAATGCTTGGGCCGTGACCCTTGCCTCCTCAGCGACAGGTAGATCCGAGGTTCCGGCCGCGATAACAAGAATTATTTCTTCATCAGCCGGTTTATTAATTTTTTTGCGGTAAAGCAATGTGCGCGCTAGCGTATTGTGTTCGAGACCCTTGATCTGTTTCATCACGGCCAGCGACTTTTCATGGTCTACTCGTGTAGCTAGAACAGTGTCCTGTTTGTCAATCAGGGCTTCGAAGATATCCGTAATCTGTTCAGATGTCTTTCCTTCACCGTAGATAACTTCGGGAAAACCCAATCGGATTGCTCGGTGATGATCAACAGACGCAAAACCCAGATCCTCAACATGAAGATCCTTAAATTTCTCAGAAGCAATCTCTACGGACAGTTCACCATCTCTAACTTGTTCGAGAATTCTAAATAGACGATTACGATCCAATTGCGCCTCATCGCGAATAATTATTTCGAAAGTTCAATCTATACAGTTATCTGAAGATTATTACAAATTGCGGACAAAGGAAAGCCCCGGAAAGGAGGATACAAAACCGGGGCTTCGCATTGGAGAAAAGGTATGTTCTGCGGCGGGCTACGCCTCCCGCCGTGATTCGGTTTTTAAACATATTTTTAATGGCTTGTCAATATTTTTTAAAGTAATTTCTAGATAAAATCATATTTATAACTTTTTTGTTATTGAAATAAATATGTTATCCATTTTTATTAAAGTGAATCTTGGCTATAGTGCGCCTTGGGCAATTGCTTTGATTATGTCACCCTTGCCCAGTATTCCTAAAAGTTCACCGTCCTTTACAACGGGGATCGTGTAGAACTTTTTTGTTGTCATAATTTGAGCCGCTTCGGTTATGTCAGTATCTGGTTCCACACAAACAGCGGGAAAGGAGTAGACGTCTTCTACGGTGGTTGCTGAGATTTTCTTGAAATCCTTTTGTAATCTCCAAGGGTTTTCAATGGGTATGATGGAATCCAGAATTACGAAAACAGTAGGGATATGCAAGGGGGTGTTTTGATCAACGAGATCTGATTCACACACAACACCGATCACCTTGTTGTCAGAATCAACAACGGGAACTCCGTTAATGTTGTTTTCGTGCAGAATCTTGGCCAATTCTCTGAGGGTTACATCAAGACCCACGGTAATGACATCTGTGGTCATGCAATCTTTGACCTTCATGAATATCTCCTTTTTGTAGATCCCTTGAATGGAAATAGTGAAATTGATCTGTAATAAAAGAAAGCCACCGAGGTGGCTTTCAATGGCAAGAATGATTAACCGCTACTTTTTCTCTGCGAAATAACCCTGTGCTTCATGAGGGAATATAGCATGAATCAGAATTTCTTCGTCGGTCAGACCAGGAAATTTCTGTTCAAGTTCGGGCCACATAGGGGGAATTAGTTCCGCAGGACGAACACTAATTGGTTTTTCACCTTTCAGTACCCTGTCTTGCAGTTCTTTGTTCACGGGGGCTGGAGTTTCCCCGTACATTCCTTTGAGGAGATTTGCTGTATGG
This sequence comes from uncultured Desulfomonile sp., assembly GCA_937930835.1. GTDB lineage: Bacteria > Desulfobacterota > Desulfomonilia > Desulfomonilales > Desulfomonilaceae > CAITZA01. The sequence continues at coordinate 7,245 of CALGLN010000110.1, read as the reverse complement.
TTCGCTATTATTTTGTATCTGCCCAGCAGCACATTAAAAGTAGCCTGCGAGACAACGATTTGTGAGGTCGGAGTAACTAATGGAATGTAGCCTAAATCCTCTCTAACCCTTGGAATCTCGTCAATAATTTCCTCGATACGGTCAATTGCGTTTTGAATTCTAAGCTGGCTTGCAAGGTTGGACATAACACCGCCGGGAATCTGAGTGATTAACATCTTGCAATCGACACCGCTATAAGGAGCTTCAAAATCGCTATAAAGGCTTCGAACGGATCTGGCTTCTTCGGCTGCCTTGGTGAGTTTCTTAAGATCACAACCCGTATCGTATCCAAGTCTTCCCAACGAGTAAACTAGAGATTCCGTGCACGGGTGACCAGTCCCACCCGAAAATGGACTTAAGACTGAATCCACCATTTCGCAACCAGCTTCAACAGCTTTAAGGACGGACATCATTCCTAGACCGCAGTTATCGTGAGTGTGGAGGTGAATAGGCACATTGACGGCTTTCTTGAGACTCGAAACTAGCTCAAACGTTGTGTGAGGATCAATCAATCCTGCCATATCCTTGATGGCTATTTGATGCACTCCTTTATCTTCCAGGACTCTGGCTTTGGAGACAAATTTTTCAATGGTATGAACCGGGCTGATCGTGTAACAAACGGCTCCTTCAGCGATCTTTCCAACATCCCTGATCGCTTTGATAACTGTTTCCTGGTTTCGGATATCATCCAGAGCGTCAAAGATGCGAAAAACATCAATTCCATTCCGAGCTGCGGCTTCAACAAATTTTATGACGACGTCATCCGGGAAATTGGAATAGGCGACTAAATTTTGTCCACGTATGAGCATCATGCTCTTGACGTTAGGCATTACTTCCTTGAGTTTTCGCGCCCTTTCCCAAGGGTCTTCACGAAGGTATCTGACACAAACATCGAACGTGGCTCCACCCCACGTCTCTGCTCCGTAGATTCCCGAATCTGCAAGCTTGGAAGCTACTTTGATTAAATCATCAAGTTTAATTCTTGTGGCTACCTTGCTTTGAGATCCATCACGCAAAGTAATGTCAAAAATTTTGACTTTCCTTGAGCCGCCTTTGTCCATCCTGACCTCCGAGTCATTAGCTATTGTGTCCTGGAATCCAGACACTTAGATCCTTCAATCATTTTGAGGTGAGAAAACTGTTCGAAGATTAGTTTTTTCTCGTCCTCAATATTATTTGTAATTCCGTCTAAACGCGCATCACGAAGATAATTCAGAATCTCCCCGAATATCGGACCTGGCTTCAAGCCCATGGCTTTAAGGTGGGATCCATTCATGTGAGGTCTAATATTTCTATAGTGAATAATATGGTCAGAAACAATCCTTCTTGTTTGCTCCCTTGTAGTCTTGGCCATAAGATATAGCAGAGATTCCAAGGACATTTTATCCAATAGTTTAAAGATTTGACTTGGTTTAGTCAACCTTCCTCGATCAATAACTCCCAAAGAGGATTTCAATTTTATCCTTTCGTCAAGCATGTGATTCGTATGCCCCCTGGAAAATGAAAACCTTTCGAGAGATCCCTTGAAGGTCGGTTCATCCAGTGAATCGGTGAGCGCAAGATAATAAACGGCCCATGGCTCAATTTTATCTTCAAGAAACAGGTATTTCCACCATGCCAGCACACCGGAGACTGAGTCTATAAGAGAAAATATTTTAGGGCTGATAGTCATTGGGGGATAAATAGCCTGCAATACTCCAAGTTCGGACATGGCCTTAATAGGACCAAGCGGATTTTTTTCATCCAGAACATGGATGAGCTCGTTGAGAATTCTCTTGCCTTCGACTTTGTCGAAAACTTTGATCTTGAGTGCGCCCTTGATTAGAGCCATGGTATGTTTACCGATGGTAAAGTTAAAACGACTACTAAATCGTAATGCTCGAAGAATTCTGGTTGGATCTTCCACAAATGCGAGGTTATGTAAGACTCGGATTGCTCTGTCCTTGATGTCTCTCACGCCACCAAAGAAATCTATCAGGTCCCCCCATGATCCTGTATTAAGGCTGATTGCCAAGGTATTCATTGTAAAGTCACGACGAAACAGGTCGCGTTTGATGGAACTTACTTCTACGGTTGGAAGTGCGCCTGGGCTTTCGTAATACTCATGGCGCGCGGTGGCCACATCAACTTTGAAACCGTCGTCAAAAACCATCACGGCAGTCCCAAATTTCTCATGACTCCTAATTCTGCAGTCCTTGCAATCGCGAGCCAGTTCAACGGCAAATGGAATGCCGTTGCCTTCGATGACAAGATCGATGTCCAGGTTATGGTTTCGCAACAAAAGATCTCGGACAGCTCCTCCCACAAGGTAAACCTGGTTACCGTTCATATCGGCGACCTTACCGGCAGCCCTCAAAACTGTCAGCACCCTTTTTGGGAAACGTTCTTCAAGCAGTTTTTTGACATTCTTACGTTTCCCGCCATCGCTTGAGAAACTCTCAGGACCTGTCGAATCACTGGATCGGGGCAGCTTGAGATGTTCGAGTAGATCGCTTCGGGATATGACTCCAACCATGTGACCTTCATCGATAACCGGGACTAAACGATGTCGTCCATCGACTGATACCTGCAAGACTCTTTCAATAGATTCATCAGGAGTAACAAAAACTATTCCAGGGTTCATGAAGTCTGAGACAAGGTTATTGATGAGCCCATGATGCACAGCTTTATCGACAGCATGGCGATGTAAAATTCCCAGAAGCGACCCTCCACGCTCCACCGGCAGCGAACTAATTTGATATCGGCCCAGCAGTTCCGAAGCCTCCTTGATTGTTTGTTCAGGTCCTATGCTCACCACAGGCTTACTCATTATTTCAATTGCTTTTTGTTTTGGCCGTACTTTTTCGTGCAATAATGAAACCAGTTTGTCGCGAGCTTCATATAGTGACATATCTCGTATAGTAGCGCTTGCTGCAGTCGGATGCCCTCCTCCTCCAAAAAAAGAGGCAATTTCTCCCACATTGACTGATTCAGCGCTACTTCTGGCGATCAAATGGACTCGATCTTCCATCCTCACTAGAGCGATTATCGCATCGTGACTTTCCATATCTTTGAATTTATGAACTAATATGGCCAAGTCTCCGACGTATCCTTCAGCTCCAGCTATGGCTACAACTACGTCAACACCTCCAATGTTGATGAGCCTGGCATCCTGTATCAGCTGATGCATTATGTCGATTTGGTCACGATTTAGCTCGCTGGTCATCATGTTAGAAACAATGTTGAGATTTGCTCCCTTACTGACAAGCCAGGCGGCAGCCTCAAGATCATTTGGTGTTGTCGAAGAGAATGTGAAGGAGCCGGTATCTTCATATATCCCGAGAGATAGGACCGTGGCTTCTTCTGCGTTGATTTCGAATCCTCTGCTTCTTAGCAATTCAATGAAAATAGTTACAGTGGATCCGTAGGACTTGATGATCTCCAAAGAACCTTTGACATCGTCTTCCGAATTTGGGTGGTGATCATAGATGTGAATTTCAACATCCTTGCGATCACAAACTTCAGCTAATTGACCGATTCTACTTTTTTGTCGAGTGTCAACCAACACAACTTTACGAATTTTATCGAAATCCAGGTCCTTTACACGCTCTATAGACAGAATATAAAGAGTTGATTCCATAAAGAAATCACGCAGGCTTTTCTCTCGAGACCCCGGGAAAACAACCAAAGCGTCCGGGTACAGTTTTTTGGCCGCCACTATAGATGCAAAAGCGTCAAAATCGGCATTTAAATGGGTTGTTATAACTTCCATATATAAACCTGTTTATAGTCTCATACTTGAACTTTCGAAAAATTGACAATTATTTCTTAGTTTAATCAGCAAGTTGTCCATTCAGTTTTGTCAGTAGTTCGTCCAGAAAACACGTCGTCAAACTTACTTTTTTGTTATTGATGGGTTACGTACCTAGGATCATCGCACTCGATTCAAACATATACTTTCACCTAAGGTTTAGGCGCTAATACCTGAGTAGATCTTGATTTTTTAACGAAAACGTAATAGACTAGTTCCTAAATGAGGATAAAGTTGTCCATTAACACTCAATATAGATCACAAAAACCGATTAAAAGCTACAATCCTGCTTCCAGGCTGATCTTGATTTTTCTTGTCGTCTCATTGTGCGGGTGTCAAGAGGTTGATACCATCAAGAGAGAGCTCATTCTGAAGGCCCAGTCAACAGTTCTGAAGAAAAAGAGTCAATTCACACCCAAGGACGGTATGACTATTCGTACCACCTCTCTGTATCAGACTGCCAATCCGAACTCGGAAATCATTAGGAGACTTCCTGCGGAAACCCCCGTTCATCTTATTGACAAGGTTGGGGACATGTTCAGGGCGCGAACTCGCGATGGCCGTGAGGGCTACATTGAACAACGCGCGGTAGGCGGAGAAGACATAATTCATAAAACTCAGGAACTTAGGCTATCCATAGAGGGATTGCCAATACAAGCCGAGGCGGTGACTAAGACGAAGGCCAATTTCCGCTTGTCTCCAGGGAGACATCATGAAGTGGTCGAGACATTACCCCCAGGTAAGAAACTCGAGGTTTACGAGCGAGTGGTAACTCTTCGGAAAACAAGCCCCCTTGACAAGAGTGTGACCAGGGGTAAACCGGGTTTAGATCAGAATGCCTCACTTGAGGACGTTGGGGCATTGGACGAGAATTCAGAAGACGTGAGAAAGGATGTCTGGTACAAGGTCAAAATCGAGGACGGACGTGTTGGTTATATTTACACCCACAATATGAAACTCACACCTCCTGACGATATAGTCAGAGCAGTTCCCTTCATGCGCATGATAGCCTGGCGCACTGTAAATTCCACAGATGATCCAGATAGAGGGATAAAAAACAATTTCATTGTGGCTTATGCTCCAATAGGCAAAGATGCGGGATGTGATTATACCAGGCTCTACTTCATGAGTTGGTCTTCCAAACTTAAAAGGAGAATTATAACCTGGCAATTGAGATTGGATGGCATTCTACCAATTACGGATTACCATTATGAGAGCAAACCTGGATTTAGCGTCAGGTATTTGCATCCTAATAAGAAAGACAGGTTGGTTCTGGCGAGCTTTGTTTTTAGCAAGGGTTCGATACGAAAAGTTAGCGAAGAAGAAATCCCCAACAATTCAGAACTGCATTAAATCTACCCTGAAAACCCTGTTCCAAAAAAATCCTTAAAAAAGAAGTTCCTTCATACCCTAGAATTGTCAGGATTCGTCTGTTTGATGCCCAAGAGGATAATACTGGAGAGGAACGAAACCGAAAATGGATGTGAAAATATTCTGCGGGAAAGGCGCCATCAGGTCATTATGACGTCTGGCAGTTTGATTGTATAAAATTCGTTTAGACCTCATATCGGAATTTATCGTAGAGATTTTTTTCCAGGTTTGGCTAAAAGGAAGATATGAGTTTATTTCAGTTGATGATCGGGCAAGTCTTTCGATTCTCGTCAGTTGGCGATCCATTTCATCTACGGAGGCAATGATCTCCTTGGGATCGTTAGAGCGGTGAAGAACAGAACGCTCTTCAAAAAGTTTTGCGGCAAGTTTAGCCTGTCCTGGACTTGTCGACTTGATGGACTCCACTAATCCTGGAATGAGTTCATTTCGTTCGCGAGCAGCCTTCACAAATTTGTCCCAATTCACTCCCGCTTCTCCACGGACCTCGTTCAGCATCGGTCTAACGGAGAGAAATGACAGTAAAGACAAAATTGCAAGAGCAAGCAAAAAAGCTACACTCAACTCCATGCCTCTTGCGAAAATACGATTAAACGAAGAGGTTTTTTCTAAATATGTGTTCTTGCTTTCCAAGCCTAGATTTTCAATCTGACGGCCGCGCATAGCTTCTCGATATATTGTTTTGTTTATAGCAGACATAAGTACATCTTAAAGCTTTATGATCAAACTTTCTAATTCGTTACCCAAAAATATGTAAAGAACTAAAGCCTTTTGGGCGTTTTGATATAATCTCAGAATAATAATGTCAATAACTTTTTGCCTTTTTTCGCGGATTTCGCAACATATTGACAATCCTAGCAGTCGGCATGAAAATATGTAGGAATTAAATTGATCAACCCGGGAGGCTTTAAACCATGATTGAAGACCAGAGTAGGCGGGAATTTTTAAGAACTACTTTAATAACAAGCGCTGCAGTAGCCACTGGGTCCTTGAATTTTCTCAACACAACAGACGCGCTTGCGGCGGAGTATCCCGACGTAATTGTATCCTATGGAAACAATCCCTCTGAGATAACCAGGGCGGCTGTTGATGGCCTTGGTGGTATGACAAGATTTGTCAAGCAAGGGTCTAAAGTTGTCATCAAACCCAACATGAGTTTTTCCAGTCCCCCGGAATCAGCTTCCAACACACATCCAGAAGTGGTCAGGGAAGTAGCCAGGATGTGCGAGAAGGCAGGCGCATCGAAAATTTCAATTCTTGACAACACCTTAAGAACGCCGGAAGACTGCCTCAGAATGTCTCGAATTCCTGAATATTGTAAAGATATTCCGAAGACTAGTGTAAATTACATAAAGGCGCAAAGGTTATTTAAGGAAGTAAAGGTTCCCAATGGCCGACAAGTGAAATCGATGGAGGTCGCTTCTGAAGTCTTGGATGCAGATGTGCTGATTGCTGTCCCTGTTGGGAAATCTCACGGTTCTTCCGGTGTGAGTCTGTCGATGAAAGGAATGATGGGACTTATTTACGATCGCATGTCTTTTCATAGCCGATACAATCTCCATGAGTCTATTGTCGACATGGTTACCATTTTAAAACCGAACCTTGTAGTTATTGATGGGACACGGATATTAGGCTCAGGTGGCCCTGGAGGTCCTGGAGAAGTTATACCTCTGAATCTGGTTGTCGCCTCGACTGACATGGTGGCAGCGGACGCACAAATGGTTGCTCTGGGAACCTGGTATGGGAAGAAATTTCAGCCGAACCAGGTGAAACACATAAAGATTGCAGCAGAGCGAGGCCTAGGTCAGTCTGATTTGAACAAGCTGAACATAAGAAATATACGGTCTTGAACAGATTTCAAAGCATAATACAAGCTATCTCACTATCATTTTTTTTGATATTGATTTTTTGGGCCAGCCACCCCTTTAGGGCGGGAATTCCCACAGATCTGTTTCTTAGGCTAGATCCATCCATTGGGATCGTTTCATCAATAGCTGACAGAACTTTTTTATGGGAAGCCTTGCTCC
>CALGLN010000109.1 GCA_937930835.1 uncultured Desulfomonile sp. | reverse complement strand
TCTTGAGCAGAAGCTCCCCATTTTATTAGCAGTTCCTGAATATCCTTATTGGAAGGGGCTAGAGATGCCGCTTTCTGAAGGGTCTTGATTGCCTCCTGGTTCTGGCCAATTTCCCAAAGCACTTCGGCAAAACCTCTAAACATGTCCGGAGCCATGGATGCCGACATGGCTACCGCCCTCTCAGCATTTTTCTTAGCTAATGACGGACTACGAAACTTATCGTCCTTTGATTGCGCATATAACAAGGCCAATGCGGCATAAGCTGGAGCAAAACGTTTATCTAATTCAATTGATTTTTCAAAATCGTTTTTTGCCAATTCATATTCATTAAGCTTCAAGTAGGCGGTTCCTCTATCTTTGTAGAGGACTGGCGAATTCGGATTCATTTCTATCACCTTGCTGAATTCCTCAACCGCTTTGTCGTGTCGGCCTAAACCACTTAAAGCCATCCCTTTATTGTGATATGATGACGAAAAATTCGAATTCAAATCGATGGATTTATCGAAATCTTGAATAGCTTTGTTGAATTGCTTCAACCTCATATAAGCAACGCCTCTGTTGTTAAAAAACATCGCATTGGAAGAATCTAGTTTGATGGCCTTGTCGAAATCTTCGATAGCCTTGTCGTATTGGTCTGTTCCGTTTAAGGCAAATCCCCGATTGTTGTAATAACGGGCATCGTTCGAATTCAATAAAATAGCCTTGTCAAAATCCTTTATGGCCGTTTCGTACTCGTTTTTGCCATTGTATGAGAAACCTCTAGTGTTGAAAGCCTCAGATGATGTTGGTTCAAGTCTTATCGCATTTGATAGGGCCTCTATTGCCCTGTCGTAATCATTCACAGCGTTATAAGCAAAGCCAAGCCTTGTATAGGCTGCAGAATAAGCTGGATCCAGTTTCACGGCCTGTAAGAGATCTCGAATAGCTGTTTTAGGCTCGCCTCGCCTAAGATAAAGCTCTCCTCTTTTAGCCCAGGCGTGAGCTGACTGAGGAGCAAGCTTGAGGGCTTCGTTATACTTGATTAACGCTTCGTCAAGAGCCCCACTTTCCTCTGAATCTACACCGCTTCTATAAATTTCCGCGAAATTGTCTGGAAAACCTGTGTTGGCCGATAGGACAATGAACAAAAAAGAACAGATAAAAATCGTTTTGGTTTTACCCATAAAAAATTCTTCTCCTAACAATCAAGAGCGTTATATATTGTTAGACAACTCAAAAAACCTCGCAACGTATGTAACTACTCTATAACTTTTTTGCGCTCCTGTGGCAAGTCGACCACCAAGGCGCTTAATTACGTTCCTAGGAACTTACCATGGATGTGTTAACAGCAATGAAGAATCGAACGAGTTTCAGGAGTTTCCTCGACGAACCTGTACCCGTAGACATGATTAAAAATATTCTTGAGGATGCGTCCAGAGCTCCATCAGCTCTGAACATGCAACCTTGGGAAATCAATGTAGTCCTTGGGTCTGAGAGAAAAAGACTCTCCAAAAAGCTCTTGAAGGCATTCAAGGAACGTGGAATTACGTGTGGCCCAGGAGCAGCAAGACCTCTGCCGGAAACATTTATGCTTCGGGCACGCAAATGCGCCGAAGATATGACCCCATTGATCAATAGCATGGGACAAGATTTCAAAAAGTATGTAAATGAAGGCAGCCTCGGTTTTTATGGAGCGCCGTGTGTCATTTTTGTTTTTTTGGATGAAAGCTTTCCTTGCGAGCGTATGGTCGACGTCGGATCTTTCCTAGGGTTTCTTGTTCTAGCTGCCTCTGCCCGAGGATTGGGATCCTGTCCAATTGGTTTGGTGACGTCTTATGATGATGAAATTAGAGATTTCTTGAATATATCAGACTCCAAGAAACTGGTCATATCAGTAGCTATCGGTAAACCTGATCTGTCAAAATCCATCAACAATTTTAAAACTATACGTGCTCCACTGAGTGAAACTGTGCGATGGGTTGACTAGCGCATTGTGAACTGCATCTTGAAACTTACGATGCTTTTTTTGAGCCCTTTGTTTGAAACTGATCAAGATATGAATTGAAGTCCTAAGCCTGCTTATGTATGATTCGAGCCTCGATTAAGAAAGCAAGGAGAGGCTTCATGGCTTACAACAACTCCGATGAAATGATTTCTGTTCCTCTTCTGGACCTAAAAGCTCAGTATCAATCGATCAAGCATGAAATAATGCCAGTTGTCGAAAGGGTTATGGAAAGCCAGTATTTTATACTGGGCCCTGAGGTTGAGAGCTTAGAGCGAGAAATCGCCGAATATTGTGGAACTAAATATGCCGTGGGAGTCTCTTCAGGAACCGACGCTTTGCTAGCCTGTCTGATGGCTTTGAAAATCGGCCGTGGAGATGAGGTCATTACCACTCCTTTTACTTTTTTTGCAACTGTGGGAAGTATTTTGAGGTTGGGCGCTACTCCGGTTTTCTTAGACATTGATAAAGATACTTTCAACATTGACACCCGCAAAATGAACAGAGCAATTTCTTCAAAAACGAAAGCCATTCTACCTGTACATCTATTTGGTCAATGCGCTGACATGGATCCGATTCTCGACTTAGCCAAAAAACATGAGATACCGGTAATAGAGGATGCGGCCCAAGCGATTGGAAGCGAGTACAAAGGAGTCAGATCTGGTGGAATTGGGAATCTAGGATGCTTTTCATTCTTCCCATCGAAGAATTTGGGCTCATTTGGAGACGGCGGCATAATAACTACAAACGATTCCTCTATGGCCGATTTGTTGAGGCAAATTAGAAACCAAGGATCAAAAACTAAATACTTCCATGATATATTAGGCGCCAATTTCAGGTTGGATGCGCTACAGGCTGCCATTCTCAGGATAAAACTGAGGCGTCTGGATACCTGGACCGAAAAACGGCGCATCAACGCCTTTTATTATTCCAAAAGGCTCGAAGAAACGGGTTTGTCTCCGAAGTACATAGCCCCTCCCAAGATAGTCTTTGAGCGACACGTTTTCAATCAATACGTCATAAGAGCTAAAAATAGGGATTCATTAAAGAATTTTCTTCAATCCAAGAGAATTGTCACGGAAATATATTATCCTAGACCTATGCATCTTCAGGAGTGCCTCGGTAGCCAAAAGATGGACGAGGGCTCTCTCCCCATCAGTGAAGCAGCGGCTGGAGAGGTCCTGGCTCTACCGATTTACCCTGAATTGACCCTAGACCAAAAAGAATATGTGATCGCTATGATTCAGGAATTTTACCAAGGATAATTTACCAACAAGTGGCTTCAATGAGTTCAGCGGAATTATTTTTTGGGAAACAGCCTGTATGAATAAGAAAAGTTTTGAACGGATCAGAATTCAAGGTCTAACGAGTCAGCAAGTACGCCCTTGTCCAGGTACAATATACGTTTGGATCTTTGAGCTGCCCTCGGATCATGGGTCACCATAATAATTGTTTTTTCAAACAATTCATTCAGTTGTTGAAGCAAATCGAGGACCTCAGTGGCTGATCTTTTGTCCAGGTCGCCTGTAGGTTCGTCAGCTACCAGAATTATTGGGTCCGTAACTATTGCTCTGGCAATCGCTACCCTCTGTTGTTGCCCTCCCGAAAGTTGAGAAGGATAATGGTCCATTCGATCTGACAAGCCGACCGCTTCAAGAGCTGATTTTGCATGTTCCTTTCTTTCCCTCCTGTCCAGAGATGTCAGCAACAGTGGAAGCTGAACATTTTCAAGGGCATTCAACACTGGAATGAGATTATAAAACTGAAAAATAAATCCCACATGAGTAGATCTCCACTTGCTCAACTGGGCTTCGTTCAGATTGGAGATATTGACACCCCCGATTTCTAGAATTCCCTCATCAGCGCTGTCAATTCCCGCTATTAAATTGAGCAGCGTAGTTTTTCCCGAACCGGAAGGCCCCATCAGCGAAAGGAATTCTCCACTGTCAACCTCTATTGAGATGTCCCTCAGAACAGGGATATCCTGGGCCCCTCGCCTATATGATTTCGAAAGATTCTTGACCAACACTATTGGTTTACTGTCGGAAGCCATCATTCCTTTACCTTAACTTTGGCTCCATCTTTTAACTGTTCAATCAATTTGATGACCACCAAATCACCGTCTTTTAATCCTGACATTACTTCAACAGTTTCATCCCACTTCCGACCAACACTAATTTCCGCCTCTCGAATGATTGTGTCTTCGACTTTGAAGACATAATTCTTTGCTTGTTCTATTCTTATAGCAGCATTTGGAACACCCAAAAATGGAACATTTTCTTCCCTTGTCAGGGGTCTGGACAGGAATGCAACTTTAGCGCTCATCTCTGGCAAAACTTTGTCATCAAGATCGTCGAACTTGACTTTGGTCAAAACCGTAGCTTTTGATCTATCGGCGGTAGGGACTATCATGTGAACTTTTCCCGGAAATCTGTCATTCGGAAAGGCATCCAACCTAATTTCCGCAGGCGCTCCTAGCGTCACTTTCTCCAAGCTCGATTCAGAAACATCCACTTCGACCATTAGAGACTGCATATCAGCCATTGTCACAACTGAAGCCTTTGCGTTGAGCGAAGCGCCCATAGGGGCAACAACTTCTCCCTCTTCCGCGCTCTTTGTCAGAATTACTCCGTCAAAAGGGGCTAAAATGTACGATTGCTCAAAATTAACTTCAGCCACTTTTACAGAAGCCTCGGCCTTTTCCACACTAAACCTTGCTGATGTCTCGGCGGCGCTAGCTTTCTTGTATCGCGCTTCCGCTGAGTCAACGGCCTGAACCGACACTGAACCAGACTCCTTTAAGGAGGTTTGTCGATTATAATTTAAGGTTGCGTCATCAAGTTCTGCAGTGGCGTTTTTCAGGTTCGCTTTGGCGACCCTCAAAGTTGCAGTCGCCTCCTCCAAAGCGGCCTTGAGATCTCGGTTTTCTAATTGAGCGATGGTGTCCCCTTGTTTCACCCTTTTACCTTCCTCAACATACAATTTCTCTAGCCTGCCGGTGGCTTTTGAGGATACGGCGGCTTTTCTCTGAGCCACAACGTAACCGCTGGCATTTAGAATGGTCAGGGCCTTGGACGGAAAAGTCATTGTCACTTTTGCCACGCTCACTTCAATTGGGCTTTGTAACAATCCGCTCCAAAGAATGAGGAAAATAACTGTCGCAAGTATTCCGGTAATTATAGCGCCAGTGAAAAAACGCCTTCTCACTAGGGCTCCCTGATTCCATTTTTGGTCACTTCTTATCTTCAGTTTGGACAGGTCGTCATTTTCCATTTGTGCTCTCACTCTAGTAGCCTGCCGCATTGTAACAGTCCAAGAATCATTGCTTGTCATGGAGTTTTAAACAGTATAGCATAATATAGATCATCATGATTGAACTGGCATGTCATCAAGGTATTTGTGGTGGCCCACAAATTATTATTTTACACAACCAATCTAGAGTCGTAGGATCTCGACTTGCCTCATGCTGGAGAACATCTTGAATTCATCGAAAAAGTCCATTTTGAGGATACTGATTTCGGCAATCGGATTGTTGGTCGTAACCCCAATTCTCAGTATTCCCCTGCTTGGAGCTTTTATTTTCGTCAAACCGGGAAATTTTGCGTATCGTATAATGAAGCTCTGGGCAATCATCATTTCGAAACTGATGGGATTAAGATTTTCAGTTTCAGGCTTAGAGAATGTCGTGGAAGGGACTTCATATATTATCACTCCCAATCATCAGGGCAACATGGACATTCTGGCCCTTGTTTGCGCCTTGCCAGTCAAATTCAGGTGGGTTCTTAAAAAGGAGTTGCTTAAAATTCCAGTCTTTGGATGGGCATTGTGGTCCACTGGACCTATTGCTATTGACAGATCTAACAGCTCCGCAGCAATAGAAAGTTTAAATAGACAGAGAGATGAGAAACTTAAGGACGGTTGGTCAGTCCTGATATATCCAGAGGGCACACGTACATCTGACGGTTATTTACAAGATTTCAAGAAGGGGGCCTTCATGATGGCTGTCCAAACGGGAATCCCAATACTACCCGTAGTATGTAACGGGGCTTTCAAAATTCTACCAAAGAAAAAAATAGCATTCCGTTCCGGACACATCACATTAACAGCCTGTCCTCCCATTCCCACAGAGGGACTTACGGAAAAAGACGTTCCAGAACTCATGCTCAGAACTCGCCAAGCCATGTTGAATGAACTAAATCCTGATTTTGATCCGTTCGCAAACTGAGTAAAAATCTAAATCGTAGTAAGTCTAGCAAACTAAACGGGAAAAGTTTTCTGAGTTAATCAGTTTCCACTTCTTCCAACGGCTCTCGTCCATGTTTACGGACAAAGCTCTCAAAAGCAGTTTTGTAAAAGTCCTCATTGGACGACAAATGTTTTGCTGATGAGATTTGTCTCGCCAAAGCCTCTTTAGCTTTAACCAGTCTGTTTATGTCACCATCTCTAGCGGTTTGATCAACCCATTCCAAAGCTTTTAGTATTTCTGATTTGTTCAAGTCACTTCTCCTTGCGAATTATTCCTCTTTAAGTGTAGGCAAAGCTCTAAGACGTACAAGCTTGAATGTCGGATAAATCGAAGACGCAAAACAAGCTACCATAGTCAGGGAAAAAGTCTCCAGAAAAACCCAAGGATTGAGCTTAATGTCTATCGACCAACCAAACGATCTATAATTAATTGCATGAACTATTATGTAGGTTAGGACTGTTCCGCAGACAGCCGCAACCAGAAAAGCCGAAAGCCCCATTATAAGCCCCTGGTAAATGTTCATCCGTCCGAGTTGCCACGAAGTCAATCCTAAATATCCTAAGACTCTTATGTCTCTGGATCGTTCCATCAAAATGGCCATCATAGCCGTTGCAACCCCCAATAGACCAACCAGAAGTGAGACACCCTTTAGGGTTGCAGTAGGAGCAAAAGTTTTGTCAAAAATTGCTAAAACAGCTTCGCGCATTTCCGAATTAGACACCACTGTGGTTTCCAATCCCTTGAATTCATCCATGATGCTCAACTTCAGCTCGTCTACTGTTACTCCAGGTTTCAGAAAAAGCGCTATGGATTGAACCCTGTCATCATACCAAAGTTTTCTATAAATATTTCGATCAATTTGGACTGTCCCTTGATCTGAGGAATAATCCCTGGTGACAGCTACCACTGGAAATTCAATCAAGCCCTGAGGTGTGGGGACTTTCACTCTATCACCAACATTGACGCCGAAACGAAAACTCAAAGATTCTGAAACAAAAGCAGCGCCTTTGGGCAATTCTTTCCAGGAATCATCCGAGCCCTGAATGAAATGAAACTTTGCTTTTCCAGCAAGGATGTCAGATTCCAGAACTCTTAACTTGGCTAATTTGTCATCAATCAAGATGTCGAATGTCGAATATTTTTCGATGGATTCCACACGAGGATCATTGGCCAACTTCTTCAAAAGATCCTCGGGTAAGGGATGATCCCATTTGGTGGTGTTTGGTGATATGTAGATGTCACCTTGGAGGGATCCGTCGAGCCAATTAGCAACGGAACTTCTAAAGCTGTGAATCATTGTGTCAACGCCAATGGTCATGGCAAGGGCAACTGCTAGGGCCGCTACAGCGATGCTGGTTCTGCTCAGTGAAGCTTTTATATTTCGAGCTGCAAGAAAACCTATAAGCGAATTGAAAACTTTTTTTAGAAAACTACCCAGATGATGGACAAATCCAGATAATGAAGATGGTGTAAAAAGCGCGAACGCAAATGTCATCCCGAAAGCTGCAGTAAAGCCCCAGAATATGGAAAATCTGGAAGCCCACGCACAAATAAGTGAACACCCGAACAGAATTGCGCCCAAACACAGTAAAAGAATCTTTAAGCTGCTAACACGGTCTTCAATGCTCTGTCTCTTCATGCCTAACACTGGTGGAGTAACAGATACCTCCAACGAAGGAAGTGTTGTCCCAACCAGAGTAGCTATAAATCCCACCGCTATGCCACTTAAAATAATCTGAAAGCTCAGCTCAACGTCTCCGACGTTTACCTGATAATAAAGTTGACTTATGGTGTTCGAAACCATGTTGATGCTGAAAAACGCAACAAGATAACCAAACATGACTCCTATGAGGCTTCCAGCAGCTCCTAACAGGAATGATTCAGCCAGAAAAGCTCCGACTAAACTCCGTCGGTCAGATCCCAAAGTTAACAACAGGGACATGTCCTCGCGGCGAGACAAAACGGAAAACATGGAAAAGTTGTAAATAAGGAAAACGCCGACAAAAAGAGCCAAAAGGCTCATTGCCGCCAGATTCAGCTGAAAAGAGTAAAGCATTGCGCTCAGGGTGTTTTTTCGAGAATTTGCATCGGCTAGTGTGAGGCCCTGCGGCAGTGTTTCTTTGAAAACTACCGGATCCCCTTTTAGAATTATGTCTATCCGATCTAAACGTCCTATTCGGCCAAATACTTCTTGAGCAGCAGCAATGTCCATTACGATTAGGCGCTCGGAGAGATTTCCTGAAACTGATGAATTTATAACCCCTACTATTTTGATCTTTTTCTCGAACCCAGCCGTAAGTACTGTGAGATAATCACCCAGCTTCAAGTCGTATTTTCGGATTAGACTTTCTGATACATAAACAGATGGAACAGGGCCTGCGAGAAATTCCATGAACGATAATTCTTGACTCTCTTGAGGAGTCCAAATCCTGAAAGGAGAGTCCAGAAAAGGATCGATACCAAGAAAACGTATTGATTCCTGACCTGTTTCCATTGTAGAGCCCATCACATCTATGATCGGTGAAGCAGCGAACACAGATGGATTAGCCCATATCTTTGAAAATTGATCTTCTTCTATTTTCCCATAGTTGGAAACTACCGAATGAGAAGCCTTGCCGGACAAAAAATCAATGGATGAAGAAAAAGACTTTAAAGCAGATCCATTTATCAATTCGACCGCAACAACTATTCCTACCCCCAAAGAAATGCCCAAAAGACACAGCAGAGCTAAGAGTGAATGTCTCTTGTAATACTTGAAATTAAATTTCAATAGAGTTGTTAAAGTCATAATATATAGATTAACAATATCGGGATTTTTAACTGATGGTAATTTAATATTTTCACGGACTAGAGTTAATGCAGCCTAATTATTTTTGGAGGATAAAGGAACTCCAATCCGTTAATCAGGTGTTGTCATTTTCCAGTTCGAGACGCCCTAATTTTAGCCTATAGTGTTTTGGGGCTATCCAAAGCGCATCTTGGCTATGAGTAACCATTATCAAGGTAGCATTCCTGCGCGAACACACTTCATCGATCAAATTTAGTATCTTCGAACCTGTTTCCTGATCCAAATTTCCTGTTGGTTCATCAGCGAGAATCAGCTTTGGATTTTTAACTAGAGCTCGAGCTATCGCTACCCTTTGCTGCTCACCGCCACTCAGTAATTCTGGAAACTTCTTCCAGCTATCTACAAGACCCACAGCGTCTAATAATTCTTTTGCTCTGTTCGTGTCATTTGTTCCGATCAATTCTAGAGGAAGCATAACATTCTCGCCAACTGTCAAGGTTGGAAACAAGTTGAAAGACTGAAAAATGAAACCGACCTGTTTTCGCCTATATTCCGCCAAATCTACGGGGGACATCGATGTTATTTCTTTGCCATCGAAAAAAACCTTGCCTGAAGTAGGCGAATCAACTCCACCGACGATGTTCAGGAATGTGCTTTTCCCAGATCCACTCTTTCCCAAAAGAATCATACGGGCCCCTTGCTCCAATTCCAGATCCACAGATAGCAAAGGGAAAATGTCGCAACTAGGACCACTAGAATAACATTTCGAAACATCTTCAAGTCTTATCAATTCTGACATTTTGTTTTTTAGATTGCCCTTTTTTCTAGATTCAACTTCAAACTCGCGACGGGAAACACTATTTACATGTTGATATTTTTCAACAATCAGCGAGAGTTTCTTTGTTCCCTGGCATTATTCTGATTTTCTTCGTTTCCATAAATTCTCTTGAGCTTTTTCTGAAAATACTCGCTTCTTTTTTTCCTGAACAACATGAAATCACTTTCTTTCGGGAGACGATTATCGTTAACCATGAGCCAGAGGTTTGTCACAGTAACCTGCTCCAAAACAAAGCCAAGCCTCATACAAATCAGTTCGCCCTCAGAAAGTTTCCCCATTTCTTCATCCAGTCCTTTAGCCGTCGGTTCAACCTCTCTATAAATTGAATCTCTAAACGATTGATCGGACATTAATTCAACAGGATGCTTTCTTCTCTTATCCGCCACAACTTTTGCAGCTTCAAGGACACGATAAAAATCCCGTTTTATAAGAGGAATCCCGTAGGATACTATTTTATCGGCCGTAGCTTTCAAACCAAGTATCTTCTTTTTCTCCTCAGCGGAAAAAGCAATGGAATAGGGCAATGAATCTATGTTCTTCTGGACATCTCTAAGCTTGTGAACTTGCTCCTCGAGAAACAACAGACTATTAAGCGGTCCTTTCTCGACCTGTTTTATGAAAAAAATCAGAGAAGGGTGTCGCTGTAAGAGTTGGTTGGTTACATTCTGATTCACTTCAGTGAGTTCATTTTTCAAGAACGTCTCTATTATGACCTTATTGTGTTCCTTGAGTATCTCTTTTGAGATTTGAGCGTCACTCAGTCCGCGAGCCATAGACTCTTGATGAACAAAGTGGACAAAAGACACCGTCCATATAAACATCAAAAGCCCCATCAAGGATGTTTTGCATTTCATTAGTGGTTCTCTCCCGTTTGTGCTCAGGTCATTCAACCATTCAAAAATATAAGACGTAAAATTGACTGTTTTGACAATTCAAATGGTAAAATTGACAATTTTCTGAGCTGATATGTTCCACGGGACCTGTGATTGCAAAATGAGGTTGCAGAACACTTCAATTCATTTCCGATCAAGCATTGGCCTCAATTTTCTGTTCTAACCATCGAATAAAAGTTTCTACTCCATCGCCTGTCTTAGCCGAAATTGGAAATATTTCTATAGCTGGATTCATGGCCATCACAATCCGCTTTACCTCGTCCATATTAAAATCAGTGAATGGAGACAAATCGATTTTATTAATTATTAGCGCATTAGCTTCTGTAAACATTAACGGGTACTTGAGAGGCTTATCATGGCCTTCAGGAACAGAAAGTATCATTAGCTTGATGTTTTCACCGAGATTAAATTCAGCCGGACAAACCAAGTTCCCTACATTTTCAATTATTATGAGATCTTTTCCTTCAATACCCAAAGTTTTACAGGCTGACATTATCATGTTGGCGTCTAGATGGCAGGCTCCGTTGGTATTTATCTGAACAACATCAACGCCCTTTTCTTCTATCTTTCTCGCATCGACATCTGACGCAATGTCACCCTCTATGACACCGATTTTGTATTTTTGTGACAAGGAATCAATAATTCTAATTACCGTTGAAGTTTTTCCGGCGCCAGGACCAGACATTAGGTTGATGACGTAAACTTTCGAAGACTGGAATTGAGATTTCATATTTTCAGCAAGTATATCGTTAGCGCCAAGAATATCTTGATTGACATTAATTGTTTTTACGGACATTATTTTCTCCTTTTGTTCCCTTTGTTGTTTCTTTTTTTTCTGATCTTTTCTTTCGCTATATTCACAGCTGCAATCGTATCCTGCATCCTGACATGTTCGAGGTAAGCGCAGTCCGGAGGAAGCCAGTTCAGGCTCCGAACCAGATTTTCTGTAAGAGCGATACAATCCGGCTCCACAATGTGCCTGGTCTCGTAGACCTTGCACAGATTGGTCTTGGTGTCCAAATGAACGCAAGGCTCTTTGGTATAAATGATTTGCCCTCCACCCAAGTCTACCTTCTCATAACAACATTTGCCACAACGATTACAAATAGACTCCCAGTCTTCACTATTCATACGCAATTTCCTAATTTGCCATCTGAGTTACTTAGATTAAAATAATTATGATTGGGACTTGATTGTATTCAACGGAGTTGATGCAGCCCATCAATCTTTTCGGGTGGATCTATTTGTCCTGGATACTGACCATGCTTTGACATTGTTCGTAGAGCCGGGTCTAACTGAATTCATCCATCGAAAACGATGGGGAGATCCTTTACCGGTTTTAGTCATTAAAAGCATAGAAAACTTGCTTGTCTTCTCCGAAAAACCGCAATCTGAAGAGGATGCGCACAAGATGAATTTCGTCTCCTTGGATCATGATTTTCTATTTTTTCAGTTTACTCGATTTTCCGAGAAATTAACAATAAGAATTCAATAACATTTCTCTAACTTGACTGAAAGATTATTTGACGATAAGCATTTGTATAGTTTGTAACTTCATGCCTCTGATGTGGCCTTTGGTCAACGACCGGCAGACATAGGGCTTAAACAGGATGTGTGGGAGTAACTTAAATGCGAGTCAGATTATCTCGAGACATAGAAAAATTGAAAAAAAGAGTCCTCTCGCTCGGAGCCTTGGTTGAGGAACGTTTTAAAATGGCTGTAAAGGCGGCTGAATGTAGGGATAAAGAAATGGCTCAAAGCGTAATCGACGGTGACGTGGAAATAGATCAGCTAGAGGTTGATCTTGAAGAGGAGTGCCTGAAAATTCTGGCGCTTCACCAACCTGTGGCGGATCATTTGAGATATATAGTCGCCGTCTTGAAGATGAACAATGATCTGGAGCGGATAGGCGATCTAGCAGTCAACATTGCCGAAAGAGTAGTTGTAATCGCAGACAAATCAGGTAAAGCTATTCCATTTGATTACTTTACTATGGCGCAGAGAACTCAGGACATGTTGGAAAAGGCTTTGGATTCAATGGTCAACAAGGATTTGACTGCCGCCTATCAGGTTTGCGCGGAAGATGATGACGTGGATTATATGAAAAGGGCCATGCAGAGTCTTTTTGTCAAGGAGATTATGAGCAAGCCCGAAGATGTAGAATACCTTGTTAATACTTTTTTAATTTCGCGGCACCTTGAAAGAATAGCCGACCATGCTACAAACATTGCCGAAGATGTAATTTACATGATCACCGGGGAAATTCACCGACATCGTGGAGGGGATTTTTCTTAGCAATAAGTCACCCGGAGCCAGTAGCCCTCAGGAGTTCTTAAACTCTAGAAAAATTAGCCGAAACGACCCGTCACGTATTCCATGGTCTTGTTTACTTTGGGATTGGTAAATATTGCGGAGGTTTCTCCATATTCGATCAATCTTCCAAGATACATAAAAGCTGTGTTATCTGATACTCTTGCAGCCTGCTGCATATTATGAGTAACAATAATGATGCTGTATCTGCCTCGAAGAGCGTCAATTAAATCTTCGATTTTTGATGTCGCCACAGGATCTAAAGCTGAGCACGGTTCATCCATCAGTAGAACCTCTGGATCCCCGGCAATGGCACGGGCAATGCAGAGTCTTTGCTGCTGTCCACCTGACAGACCCAATGCATTCTCATTGAGTCGGTCTTTAACTTCTTCCCATAGGGCTGCGCTTTTCAAAGCCGTTTCGACCGTTTGCTCCAAAAGCCCACGGTCCCTGATCCCGTCAACTTTAAGAGGGTATGTGACATTATCGGCAATAGACATGGGAAAAGGATTCGGTTTCTGAAAAACCATGCCCATAACCTTCCTCAGAGCAATTACATCGACTATATGGCTATAAATATCTTGACCATCAATCGACATGCTGCCCTTGATAGTAAGGCCATCAATTAAATCGTTCATACGATTTATTGACCGCAATAACGTGGACTTACCGCAGCCTGATGGACCAATCAGCGCTGTAACAAGCCCACGTTGAACATCCATGTTTACATTAAACAGGGCCTGACTTTTGCCATACCATAAATTAAAGTCAGAGATTTTGAGTAGGGTTCCCTGCTGCCCTTTTTCAACATGGTAAACAGTCGATTCTTGGTCATCAACTGATGACGGCATCCCTTCCTCCTAAAAATGGCCTGTAAAAAATTTTCTCTTTAACCTGTTTCTGACCACAACTGAAATTATATTCATTGCAAAAACCAGGGTTATTAGCAGCAATGTGGTCACGTAAACCATGGGTATAGCAGCCTCTGAGTTTCTGGACTGAAAGCCTAGGTCAAATATATGAAAGCCTAGGTGCATGAAACTTCGTTCCAGATGAATAAACGGAAAAAAGGAATCGATAGGCAACTCGGGAGCCAATTTGACAACACCAACAAGCATTAACGGAGCTACTTCTTCGGCCCCTCGAGCCATGGCTAGTATTAAGCCTGTCATAATCCCTGGCATAGCGCGCGGCAGAACTATCCATTTGATCGTTTGCCATTTCGAAGCGCCGCAAGCCAGAGATCCCTCTCTCATAGATTGAGGCACCGCGGCCAGAGCTTCTTCAGTGGCAACTATAACTACCGGGACAGTCAATAACGCAAGTGTCAGAGATGCCCACAGGAGTCCGCCTGAGCCAAATGTTGGAGTAGGGAGTCGTTCGGGGTAAAACAGCTGATCTATGTTCCCCCCAAGGACATAGGCAAAGAAACCAAGCCCAAAAACACCATAAACTATTGAAGGAACTCCCGCAAGATTGTTTACACATATTCTGATTAGTGAAACTAGCCTTCCCTGTTTGGCATACTCTTTGAGATAAAGGGCTGCTATAACACCAAAGGGGGCGACTGCAAGAGCCATAAGCACTGTCATACAAAAGGTGCCAAATATGGCCGGCATGACTCCACCCTCGGAGTTGGCCTCTCGAGGTTCTTGGGTGAGGAACTCATACCACCTGGAAAAATAAATCCAAATCTTATCCCAAAAACTTAAGTCATTAGCCGCATAAAACCTTGTGATTTGCGAAAGAGGTAAACTTTTGGCCTTTCCGTTTACATCTTCCAGATGAACTAGAAACTGAGAATCCACTTGTTTTATTGCTGAAGCCTCGCTTGCTAATTCCTGATATTGAGCCTCGAGCTTCTCCTTTTCAACTACGTATTTTCGCTGAGCCTCGGAATATTCTTGAGACTTTATGCCGTGACGCAATTCGATTTTTCGAAGCGCTAGCCTTGCTTTTTCAAGGAAATGATTGATAGCGCCAATCTCAGTCCTCTCTATTTCACGGATTCTCAGCCTACGCTGTACAGCCTCCTCATGAGCCTGGCTCAGAAGCTCGTTGGTCAACATTGAGCCCTCAAAAATTTTGCCGTTCAGATCCAGTGACTTTGCGACCCCAATGAAAGGCCCCCATTCCAGGCGTTCTATATAAAGAATGTTCTTGGGATTCGAATCTTTTCTTATCTCGTAATCAGAAACCCATTTGAAATCGTCATTATAAAGATCAAAGTTTCCTGTTCGAAGCAAAAGTCTTTTTACGATTCCATCACTTTTTTCAATTTTCGCTCTGTCATCTTCCCCCAGGCTTTTTAGAACATCAGGTCCGGGCTTGAATGTTTCAGACCTTATAAGATCCCCAGCTACCCTAGACCCATCCTTTAATTCTACAACGTGTATAGGACGTGGATAAAATGTGAGTATACCGTTGTACGTGATCAAGGTTACAAAGCCAACTATCATCAAAATACCGATAGCAAGAGCTCCGCCCAAACTCCATACAAACGGCTCACCTCGAGCTTTGAAATCCCATATGGTTGATCGCTGACGATTCTTCTCCTTGGGCAAATCAGCTCCAGAATCGTTTATAGGGTCTTGATCAATAACTTTCATTATCTCAGTGTCTTGCATCTTTTTTCTTGGGTTAGCTTAGCATTAGGCCAAGTCAAAGCTACTGATATTTTCATCGACATTTTGCCTTTATGCTGATCTCATAGCTGCATGGCTCTTTTGCGAAAATATTGTCTCACCAACTCGGCAACGGTGTTGATTACAAAAGTCATAGAAAAAAGCACCAAAGCGGTAAGGAATAACACTCGGTAGAGTGACCCATCCTTTGGAGCTTCAGGTAATTCCACCGCTATGTTTGCCGATAGAGCTCTCAGACCATTGAATATGTTGAGATCAATAATTGGGGTGTTACCAGTTGCCATGACCACTATCATTGTTTCACCAACCGCCCGTCCCATACCAATCATTACAGCAGAAAAAACTCCTGAAATAGCCGTCGGCAAAATAATCCAAACAGCCGTTTGCCAGGGAGTAGCCCCACAACCCAGGCTTGCTGATCTCAATTGGTCGGGCACTGAATTGAGAGCATCTTCCGCAAGTGTATAAATTATAGGAATGACAGCAAAGCCCATAGCAAAAGCAATAATAAGGGTATTTCTCTGAACGTAGGTTCCCACTACACCACCCCTAGGATCCACACCCGTCCATGTTAACAGCATAGCCAGCGCATAAGATACCGTTACGATGATCGTTGATAGCATCAACCATCTACCAAGATCCAAAAGGGCTGAATAGGGCATAGAAAACTGTCGCAAGATTGATCTGAACTTGTGACCAAGAAATCTAGAACTCAAATAGCTTAGGACTATTGCGGTTGTAGGAAGTAACGCCAAAAACAGGAACGGTGTGGCAGATCCAAAATCACTGTTTAGCCAGCCCTTCAGATTGCCTCCGAAAAAAAACCTTTCAAAACTTGGCCCCAAGACGTGAGCGCAATAAACCGAACCTAGAACCACGGAAAAAATCATTAATAATCTTGGCCAACCATCAAGGCTCAACGACCATCTCGGCGGTACCAGCTGCCACAAATAAGCACAAACTACAAGACATAAAGGGCATACTACGAACGTCAAAATTACTGCTGATAGCCAATTCTCAACAAAAGGAGCTAAAACCAACGCAGCAACAAACCCAAGCACAACGGAAGGCAGAGAAGCCATCACCTCCATGACCGGTTTGATTTTTCCCCTCAAGCTCACAGACATGAATTCGGATGTATAAATTGCAGCCATCAATGCAAGAGGGACAGCAAAAAGAAGTGAATATATGGTTCCCTTTATGGTGCCAAAAATCAAAGGCACTATAGACATCTTGGGCTCAAAAGCGTCGGTCGCCCCCGTGGACTGCCAGGTGTATGAAGGCTCTGGATATCCCTCATACCAAACTTTACCAAAGAGGGTGTGTAAGGAGGTTTCCGGATGAGGAGCGCTAAATTGCCAAAAACCAACTTTGT
The DNA here is from genome assembly GCA_937930835.1 of uncultured Desulfomonile sp. GTDB lineage: Bacteria > Desulfobacterota > Desulfomonilia > Desulfomonilales > Desulfomonilaceae > CAITZA01. The sequence continues at coordinate 36,422 of CALGLN010000109.1, read as the reverse complement.
TGTCCGCGTTGATCGCTATAAGCCCGTCCATCCTGGGAGATATTGAAATGCTTTCAAAAGCCTGCTTTAGCACCGGTGAATCCAGCTGTAAAATGGTCTTTTCACTTATGGCATGTCTTACCCATATATTTCCCAACAAATCAGCCGTGGCAAACGTCTTTCCATTTTGACTTGCGCTAAATTGGCTAATGCCAGCTGGCTGAGGCGGTAGTCTCCTGGTTTCAACAAGAGTTAAACCATCTCTGGCATCGGATTTTGAACTTTGAAGCAAGAAAAAAATTCTTACCGAACCATCAGATCCGCCTGTCACAAAGGAACGATTACCATAGAGGGCGCCAAAGGTTCCAAGACTCACACCCGGCTGTGTCACCTGAACCGCTTCAACCAACTCAGGGCTCTCTGACACTTCAGTCGAAATCCTGTAGACCTTTCCAGATTTTTCAGCAAATAATATGTTTGAGCCAGTGTCATTTAGCAGGATATGGGATATGTCAGTTTCTTGAGGCAGATTTGGCAGATTGGTTTTTTCAATTTTAGTTGTCAACTTTCGCGTGAAGAGATTTAATCGCGATTCTGAAACAATTCTTACGACCTCACCATTTGTATCCAGAGCAATTATCGAACTCATGGGACGTTCACCAAAATCAGTCAACTGATAGTTCAACGCTTTAATGGCTGCAGATTTAGGTGAAACTGATACTTCATCTTCTAAAGACAACTCTAGATTAAGTTTACGAACTTGGTTGCCAGGAATAGAGCTAAAAATGTTCTTGCCGTCAGTGCTCTCTGTATCATCCAAACGCGCCAGATTTTTGGGCAAGTCTTCAGGCGTTATGATTTCTACATTGTACTTTAACCGCCCAGTCCGTATTGAGCCATCATCAAAACCAAAGACAAAATTGAGATTATCAATAGTCCATGTGAAAGCTGTTACTTTCTTGCCTCCGAAATCGAAATCTAGTGGTTCTAAACCTGCTCCAGATTTGGCATGCCACAAAATTACTTTCCCGTCTTTTCCAACTGCAGCGGCAATTGTTTTATATTCATCGAGGCTTACAGCCAAAGGGCCGGAATCGAATTGAGGTGGCGCATATTCAACTTGGGAATTAATTATACCACCTCTAAATAATGGGATTACTTCCCAAAACAGAAAAACCATCATTCCCAGAACCGCCCCAATTATCAGGATCCCCCCTGTAGTGATGGCCCTATTAGCCATTTTATCTGCCAGAAGAACCCAACGTCTGGTTTTTTTAACTTGTTTCTCTTGATTTCCAATATGCATCTGTTTCATCCAGCTCTCGTTGATCTAGCAAACTTCTTAGCCTCATGCTTTATTAAAATCTACTGGGTGTTCCAAAAATAAACCGCAATGTCAAAAGCAACCATTTACCGGAAAATACAATGACGGAGCGGGGAACGACCGCTCCGTAAAACCCGAACTAAAATTTGGATAGATGAATCTATTTTATTGCCGCTGCCTTTAAATCTTCATCGGCTAGCGCTTTTGAAACCGGGTAAAAGCCATCTTTTATGACAACTATTTGGCCTTCTTTTGAAAAAACATATTTTATGAATTCCGCCATTAGGGGATCAAGATCCTGATTCGGTTTCTTATTAAAATATATATAGAGGAATCTCGCCAGCGGATAGTCACCAGCGTAGGCGTTCTCTGCCGTAGGTTCAAAACATTTTTCTCCTTTTTCGGATATAGGAACCATTTTGACATCAGCGGTCTTGTATCCGACTCCAGAATATCCGATGGCATGCCGGTCGCTGGCTATACCCTGAACCACAGCTGATGAACCAGGCTGCTCTTTCACGGTGTCTCTGTAATCTCCACCCTTTAAAGCGACTTCCTTAAAATAACCATAGGTTCCGCTCGCTGAATTTCGTCCGTAAATTGAAATGGGTTTGCTGGCCCAGTCCCCTGTCAAACCCAAGTCTCCCCATGTCTTGATATCCTTCGCCCCTGACTTCAACGTCTTAGAAAAGATTCCATCCAGTTGTTGCATGGACAAGCATTTGATCGGATTGTCCTTGTGAACAAAAACTGCCAAGGAATCAACAGCTACTCTAACCACTGATGGCTTGTAACCAAATTTTTTTTCAAATTCCGTAATTTCTTTCTGTTTCATCTCCCTGGACATTGGCCCAAATTGAGCAGTCCCTTCTATTAACGCGGGCGGAGCAGTTGACGAGCCTTTTCCTTCAATAGCTATTTTCACCCCGGGATATTGAGATCGAAAACCTTCAGTCCACAAAGTCATCAAATTATTAAGAGTATCCGACCCAATCGATTTTAGATTTCCAGAAACTCCGCTAATCTGCTTGTAGGATGGTAGTTGCGAATCCACCTCCAAAGCCCAGACCATTCCAAAATTCAAACAAAATATAGCGGTAAGCAAAATTGCGACTTTTTTGATCACCACAAACCTCCTTTAGTTTAAATAATCTGACCTTCCTCAGCAAAGGATCAAGCACATCTTGTTATTGGAATGTTAGAAAAGTGTTATGGTGAAGATAGATTTCTATGAATCAAAAATAATGGATAAAGATTTTCGGATCAGATTTCTAGGTCGAGAAGATCGGAGGAGTGAGTTGGAGTATCAACGGGACAGCTTCCCGTGATCTAAAACATTCTCTTTTAGTTGAATAGCATAGGGCTAATTCGGAACAAACCGGGCAGTAGTCGAGATCCAAATCTGTGGATTCTATCTTACCACAGCAGTAGAAAGCTCTCTAACAATCTTAGCGCGTTTCAAGGAACGTCTAAGCCAGTACTTTATCGTCCCCCAATATGGAAGTAGGCCCAATAATTCACCACACTGTCCATTTAATGATTTTAAATCTCTATGACAACCAGAATAGGAAAACTGGGGGTTCAAAGCATTCGCATCCGAGTGTTTGGCGCATATAGCTTAAACAGCGTTGGATATTTCATGCTACCATGACAGATTTCTGGGTCTCTAAACGTCGTAAGAGCACATTTTCAATACAGGATGAGAATTCTAGGGCGCACGGCATTGTGACTCTATACATCATCTTGAGTCCATCCTTGCGATCGCTGACAATGCCCACCGCTTTAAGTATGGAAAGGTGTTTTGAAATATTGGACATGCCCGTTCCGGTGTGCTCGACAATCTCACAGACACATTTTTCACCATCCCGCAAAAACTCAATAATACCCAGCCTTATAGGGTGTCCCATAGCTTTGAATACTTCCGACTTTAACTTTAGGCGACCAATTTCAGATGATAAACTCTTCATTTTGAAAACCTCGATCAAGTATTCTTTCTATCAATTCCCTTGCCTTTCCATGAAATCCAAAACCCCTACTATTTCGTTAAATAGTAAAGAAACAAATTGGCTGAGTCAAGGGATTTTTCATCATTAATCGATAACTCAGGCCTTGCGACTAGCCGAAACATTTTCTTAATGTCGCCTGATTGGATTTCCTTCTTTGGCGCCATTCCATCGGTCCTTCTTGAAACAGAAAATTCGAAAAGATAGCCATATTATAATCAGACCGTAAAAAAATGAATTTGGGTGGAATTCACCTCGAATTGCCGCTTATATCCTCACGGAGCCATTCGATCTGCCGAACTGAGCAGATAGCGTCGAATGGAAGTTTAAACCAATTGCTATGGCTCCTAGCGCAGACGTTATTGATTTTCATTGCGCATGATCACAATCCACTGATGAAGCGCATGCCGAATTCAATGGTTCACGGAATCGCGTTGTTTGTAGCGTTATTTCCAATGCCTTTCAAAAAAAGAGTGTTTTATTAGTCAAGAAGTTTGCTATCAATCCAGATCCTTCCAATACATAGAATATTGCCGCGGAAACCAAGTACGGTCCGAACGGAATCGGATCTTTAGATCCAGATTTAGATAATAAAATCTTAGCAGTAGACACCAGAAGGCCTGTAAAAGCCCCAAAAAAAAGAGTGAAGATTACCCCTTGGACTGAAACAAATGAGCCTATCATTGCAAGTAATTTTACATCTCCTCCTCCCAATCCTGATGAGCCCTTAGCGACCTCATAAATTTTCGCAGGCACATACAAAATTGCGATTCCGAAAATAATCCCAGCCAATGAAGCAGGCCAATTAACTCCAGGCAGTATTCCCAGAAATGAAGCTCCAAATCCGACTACAAGCGCGGATAGCGAAATTAAATCTGGGATGACCATCATCTCAAGATCGATAATGAAAATTGAAATCAACGCGAAAAAGAAGAGGCAATAGACTGCAAAACTCCAAGACAAGCCAAATCTTAGGAATAGAGCTCCGAACAAGGCTCCTGTTACTAATTCGGTCAGAAATACGTTGGTTCTGACTTTGTTTGGAATTTTATGGAGCTCGTTTTTAGCTAATGGGTTATTAGCTGATACTTTTCCCCGCATACTCGAGGAATCATCCAGACTTGCATTTTTAATGTATTGCTTACTCATTAACTCAAAACGCTCAGAGATCCTGTTGGCTACCAACAATACTAGACGACCAGCAATAAAACCTGTCACAAAGATAAAGATTAAAATCAAGATCCTAAATCTCCCACCTGTCCTTTTTGAAATTAATTTGAGATCAAGATTTGAACTGTTTATCCCAATTCGAAAAATTACAATAAAAATTAATCATGACTTTTTAAGGCTCTCAAGCGCAACCACAAATTTCAAACTTCCGACTTCTTGCTTGTGCCAGTTTATTAAAGACATTTGCCCTGTTTCCTGAGCAAGTTTACAAATATGTCGGCTTCATTTTTTGTCGGTAACATGAAAGCATACTCCGGAGAGGAGAATCTTCTGATCTCAACATCACCCTTCATTCGCCATTCTTTTTCTATTGACCAAACAACATCTTGAGTCTGCCTGACCTGAAACAAATGTTTTTCTTCTTGGGGCAACTGGTAGAATTCGTTGGATGTTCCGTAAATTACCTTTTTGGCTCCGATTTCTTCTAAGGATTGTTTTCTGAAAACTATTGCATATGGCTCAAATGACCATCTGGAAAATCCTCTTCGCCATTTTCTTATATTTTCTAAATGTTTTGGTGGAACCTCCGTAAATGAGACCACTGGATATTTACCTCGTATCAATGATCCACTGGCCCGAATTTTTCCCTCTATAGCTATTCTGTGCAAAGTGTCAAAGGCGGTGTGAGCAGAACCTGTGTCTTTTTTAATCAAGCTGTTCACGAAATTCGAAACCGTCTGGCCAGGCCAAGGACCAAAATGTGATCGCGTGTAATGAAACAAAAAGGAATAAGGTTCATTTATCCATTGCGTCGCATTCCCCAAACACACGACCCATGAACCTAAAATCTCAGAAAAATAGAATTCCGGATGATTCAGTTCAAGGTCATCATGGCTTACAAATTTTTCTTCAGAACTATCTGTCTGGCAACATTCGCAGTGATTTAGGCTAATAGTCGGCGCCAGGACAGAGTCCTCACGATTTTGCTGATAAGCATAACGGATTTCAACATTTCTTGTGTAGGCTTCTTCGATGATTTTGCTCATGTTGCCATGCTTACTGACATCAACTGAAAAAATTGCATCGGACAGAAGGCCGACCAGTCGATCTCTCATAAAAGCAGAAGAAGATTTTGGATGAAAAATTTCGGGACCATGAGCTGACAGAAAAATTGTATTCTGATAATCGAGCAGTTCACCGTAATTTTCGTGAAAGAAAGATTCATAATCTGGTGAAGCCATAAATGGTAATGGGCCTGGACAAACTATAATTACCTTATTACCCTTGGCCGCTGCCATAACAATATTGTATTGAATCGATTCGAAACTTGAAACCAGTGTCAAACCCATCTCCTTGGCTTCTCTTACCAAGGCTAATGTTTTTCTAATCCATCTGTCGTTAGGTGAGATTTTCTTGGCGCGCCGAGAATTAAGCACTGATATTGAGCGTTGAGTTAATATGCAGGGGCGTCCAAAGGCGCACAGAAATTCTATTTCATTTAGACACGAACGGCCATACTTTTCAAAATCTTCAGACGTCAATAAATAGACACCCGATTTGATCCATTTTTCGACGGTTTGGGTGGTTTGTTCTTTAAGATTTTGATTCAGTGACGAAGGATTTTTTCTTGACTCCGATGATCTTTTAAATTCTTTTTCGACACTTGAGAAAACATCTCTAAGATTGTGCGCCTGGCGGTTCAGGATGTCTTGGATGACCCCTGATACCACGTGTCTATCCCGCCCCCCAAGATTGCAGTAGTAAGACAAAGCGCTTAAAGCATATTGCAGTTTTTTACCTTCAATGATTAGCTTCGCTCTCCATTATGAGGACTAATCTGAAAAAGAGGATCTTTTTCGTTATTTTTTTCGTCGAGATTTTTTCCAGCATGTTCATCATTACATAAAGGCCAGTTCAAAAAGGTTTCAACTTTTCTTCTTCTCTTAACCGCAACCAATCTCTTTTTCAAATAAAATCGCGGTTTGGTCGGCCACATAGGGACTCTTCTCCTCTGCTCCTGACTTTTCGTATCCTCCTGAACAGCCTCTAGACTAACGTGTCGAAAAATTGAATAAGAAACAAATTCTTATTCAAGAAGATTTGCTAAATCATCCTCCAATGCATAAACTGAGTCCTTGTCTTTGAACAAGCTGATTTTCTCGGTAATTTGGTACTTCCCATCATCTAAAACTATCACTCTTCCTTTGATCATCTCCAAGGAATTGATTTCTTCAAGTGAAGCCTTCCACGGGATTTCGTCTTGATCCAAAACGTAATTGCCATTCCAGTGAAGGTTGTAGGATGTTGCTGTCTTTTTGAACAAATCCTGCAAGGTGTGCCAGCCTTCAGACTCAACAACGGCCAACAAGTCTTCCTGGACCCTTACAGGTATGACAAGTAACAGCCTTTTTATTTTCTCAGCCATATTGACTCCCAACAAAATATATCTGGTCGATGGTTCCGGGTCTGTTAAAACTCGGAATCAGCATTAGTTGTAAAATGCTCAACGTTTGTCAAGGAAGACTCAGGCTCAACGTCTGGTTATTTTTTCCTAGAGGCGGCAGGACGCGTCCGTCGAACTTAATCCGTATCCCTCCTGCATTTCCAGTCATCAACCTGAACCCCTTATTGGATGAAAAGACCTGGATATCTCCTGGAGCCATTAAGAATTCCTCAGGAGGAGCTCCATCGGGCTCGACTCTGACCCACGCATGGCCAGATGCTTTGACTTCTAAAACTTTTTTTCCTGATCTTGACTGCTGAGAATCCGAGGAAACGCCTTGGTTAGAATCAAGTTTTAGAGCCTTTTGAGAGCCTGCTTGAGGTTCTCGCTGCGAACTGACCTCTGATGATGTAGACGGTGAATACAGGAGCCTCGTTACACCTGTAAGAATCAATATAACCAGGGAAATCAGTCCCAATATCGTCAAGACCTTGGTAAACCAAGGTTTAAATATAAAAGACATCCGGGGTCCTGCACTGACTAGAACCGATGACTCTTGTTCCATATAGTCAGGCATTTCACCCTCCCTGATGAAAGTGTCAAATTTTTCCACGGCATCTTCAGGGTCTAGTCCTAGATCCTTAACATAAGAACGAATGAACCCTTTGACAAAAACTTTTGGAGGTAACAGGTCATATCGATCGTTTTCAAGAAAATCGAGATTAGTAACAGCAATTTTGGTGCTGTTAGACAGCTCCTCCAATGTTTTTCCGTTTTGCTCCCGCAGACTTCTGAGGTACGCGCCAAAAGATTCCATTATCGTTCAGTCAACCTTACAAATATACTTGCAGCTTCTTGATTCAAATAAACCCGGCCATTCTCAATGTTGAAATCCATCCTACAAAAAACATTTTTACTCCAAATCGTTTTTTTAAGCAAAATTTTGCGGTTAATTTTGATTGCAGTCATGAGAGATCTTGGCAGCGATTATAATGTATAAGGCGTTTTGCCAACACATTTATTTTGTGGCTTAAAGTTATTGCTTATCTGCTCACATTTCAAGATAATTGATTTTTAGGGAGGGAATCGCAAGTTGAAGGAATTGTCGTCCTTTGCGGTCTGGATACGATTTAGACCTTGTTTAGCGGCAGTTCTATACATGTCTATTGGTTCGCTAATCGCTTACTACAGCATTTCATCAGTCTTTTTCAGCGGCCCATTTGTTTTAATCACGACCTTAATACTCTCAGCGTCAGTTTTTCTTGCCAAAGATTTAAAAAAGTTAAGTCTCCTGGTTTCTATCATATTTTTCCTTTTTGGTTTTGGCATAACCTCTTCCAGTGTGGAGCCTACTGCTAATTTTGAACCCGTTTCCAAAACCGTCGTGCACGCAACTGTCAAGCGGATTCTAAATACCGGACCCAATTCAAGGACATTCCTTCTTGAAGATGGATTTCTAATACATTCCCAGAAGACACTGGCAGGCTACGGGCGATTGGTTTTGAGAAACAACCCCATCGATCTAACTTTAGGGGACCGAATTTCTTTCAAATCCGCTCTTCGAAAACCATCAAATCGGGGAAATCCAGGCGAATACGACTGGGAGCTGGATTGTTTGAATGAGGGTATCATATGGATTTGCTCAGCTAGAGAGAGAGATTCGGTAGTGATTCTTCAGAGATCGAGTCCTCTGTATCCGGGCGCAATCATTTTTGAGCTGAGAAAATCTATGCTGGAATTCTTGGATAAGCATTCAGGACGATACTTTCAAACTGATTCCTCGGATGCAATCAGGGCCATTTTAAGGGGGATTGTGCTCGGAGACCGAGGGGAGATCTCCCCACAGGTCAACAGATCGTTTATGGATAGTGGTCTTATCCACGTGTTCTCAGCATCAGGCGTTCATGTAACTATTGTTGGCCTTATGTCTCTGATTGTCGTGAGGCTATTGTTTCGTATTAAGCCTCAGTGGCTATTGACAATACCCCTGCCTTATGCGGCGTCAGTCGCTGCCATTCCCACGATCTCTATCTATTGTATGCTTGTCGGATTTAAGCCACCCTCTATAAGAGCGGCAATCATGGGGATCGTCCTGGCTACATCAATACTCAGTCAAAAAAGATGGGACTCCCTAAATAGTCTTGCCTTTGCATCACTCATAATATTGGCAATATATCCCCTCTCATTTTTAACACCTAGTTTTCAGTTGTCTTTTGCAGCTACGGCCGGAATAATTCTGCTTATCGGTAGTGATCTATCAGCATTACTGAGAACAACAACTCCTGAACTCAAACCGTTCAAGTTAGACTACACTAACTTCTACCGATTTTTTTCCGTTAATATAGACGTGTTTAGAAAACCGGTCTTATCAATCATGATTGTCACAGTCGCTGCAACTGTTGCAACTGCACCAATCATCGTTCAACTTTTTCAAAGGATCCCCCTGTATGGAATATTTGCCAACCTGCTAGCAGAATTTCCAATTTCGATTGGCCTCATAATTGGACTTGTCGCAACTTGTGTGTCTCTCGTATCGACGGAACTCGGGGCCTTTCTCCTAGTGCCAGCTGAAGCTTGTGTCTGGATTGTCTTGGTAGTGGCTGATTTTTTCGCATCCTTACCTGGCGCTGTCATTCATTTTCCAGATATGGGTATCTCTGGCCTAGTCGTTTCAACTCTTGCTACGTTATTATTTTTCCTCCTTTTCAGAATGCCTTCCAGACATACGCTGCTAGCCTTATGTTCATGCCTGTTTTGCTTGATCATCATAGGCCTTGTCTCTCATGTCAAATCCAACTTGAGTGGAACTATATCCAGCGTCTTCTTTAGCGTTGGCAATGGAGACGCCACTTATGTTAGACCCCCTGGGACTAATGGTTTTTTGGTAGATGCGGGCCCTAAAACCGAGTTTTTCGATTCGGGACAATCAATCATAGCCCCGTTTTTTCTGATTAAGTCGATCAACATTTTGGATGCCGTTTTCCTTAGCCATCCCCAAGCCGATCACATGGGCGGTGTTCTGTCTGCGCTCCGTGAGTCGCCATCTCCGGTAATTTATATCAACAAAATTGGAAACAAGGCTGAAGAGATTTTTAAGAGACAAGTTCTGGATAGCCTCCGAGGAGTAGAGTTTAAACAAGCAGACAGAAGATCTTCAAATATTTGGATTGGTGATTCCAAAGTGACCTTTCTCAATCAGCCAAGCAGAAATTCCATGGAAAAAATGTCAAATGCCGATATTAATAATCGTTCCATGGTCTTAAGACTGGATTATCATGATTTTTCAATTCTCTTCCTTGGTGATCTTGAGAACTCTTCAGAGACTGATTTGTTGGCGTCTGGACAAAATCTGAAAGCCACAGTACTTAAAGTTGCCCACCACGGTGGCAAAACCGGCGCAACTTCTGTTCAGCTTCTGGAAAGAATAAAACCTAAGATAGCTGTTATCTCAGCTGATTATCCTCCCCGAGCAGGAATACCTAGCCTTGAAGTAATAAAACGCTTGGAACAGTTTTGTTCAAAAGTCTATTGGACCGGTCGAGATGGAGCTATTACCATTAGCTCAGACGGCTCCAACGTCATTAAAGTTTCTCTGGGGAAAAAACGACTTACGGAAACGATTTACTTAACGTATAACTAAATAATTTCAGGCTATTGCTTATGAGAATTTTTGCTCGTTAGTCAAAAATGAAGTTTGCCTATATTACGCAGATTGCCTTAAAAATGTTTTCGGGCTATAATATGTTTAATCGGCTCTCTACAGAGATATGCGAGAGTGGCGGAATTTGGCAGACGCACCGGACTTAGGATCCGGCGGGGCAACCCTTGGGGGTTCGAGTCCCCCCTCTCGCACCAATCAGTAATAATGATCCGTCTTTATTGATGATTATAGGGCCATAAGGAAAATGCTATGAAAAAGATATTGTCGTTTGGCCTTCTCACATTTGTCTTGAATTGCTTGATGGCGCCTACAACAGACGCACAATTTTACTCCTATTACTATCCGAATTATTACGCGCCCCCTGGATACGTTTCTCCCCCGCCGGTTAGACAAGCTAACCCTCCTACGCCATTTTATTTCAGAACGACTCCAGACCCTTACCAAATGTGGCGGCTCGATAGAAATAACAGATGGCAGGATTATCAGAATAGGCTGCGGAGCCCTCTCAATCCTGAGAGCGACCTAAGCTATATGCTGAGGACTTTCTAAAGGGTTTCCCCGTCCGATCAGCTTGATAAAATACTTGGGGGGCGAAAGCCTGTTTCGTGACTGAAGCCCACGCTTACTCGTACAGAAAATAATATAGGCCCACAGCTATTACCAAGCTTACTACTACGACCACTTTTATGATTATTGATGTTTCCATAAGCCTATAATAGTCCAATGTTGGTACTTATCAAACCAAAAATCTCTGCATTTCCAAGAAAACAATTTTAGGCATTTTTTCTTTGCCATTAGAAACATTTTATGTTAAATAATGATCTCATTAAAGCATCGCAACACATTGTTTTATTTCTAATAGGACTGATGCAGGAAAAATCGGTTTTCCTATAAGATGCTTTACTAAATCCACATAACCTTATACAAGCTTGCGCCTAGCAATCATAAGATTTATGACATGACTGTCAGACGGGGGGATTTTAGGACGCATGAAAATTTCAGTATGCCCTAAAGATGTCTGCAAGTTGCGACCTCTAACACAAATAGTGTTTTGTGTATTTGGCGCATTAGTTTATTCAGTTCTCTGCCCTGCCATGGCGGCAAGTACGGATTTTTCGTTAATCAAATCCGTTGAGATTTTAAAGAAACCTTTAAGGATTTCAATGGCGATCGATGGGCCTCCGATCTCTATTGATACCCGAACCACTAAAGGGACGAATCGCCTAGAACTATCGCTGCAAAAAACAAGAATAGACGATGGAATCACTGACTCTTTCACGTTACCAACTGAAGGACTCAAGTCTGTTAAAATTTTTCAGGATCAAGATGCTGCAAAATTGATAATTGATTTTGGAGAGAACCCTTTACCCATTTTCAGGGTACATCGCAGCAAAACTAATACCTCACTGACTTTCCACAACAAGTCTGCGGGAAGCTTACTTGTTTCCAAGTCAACAACCACTAGATACCTTTCGTCTGGAAACGTTACTGAAGATTCCAATAAGCCCGGTTCCTCAGAAGCTTCATCCAAGACCCCCAAGAATTCTCACTGTCGCCTGAACGACAAGGATAAGAAAACTTCACCCAAACAGTCGTCGAAATCGCCTTGGGAAAATGTTGCGAGGACATGCCCAAACTATAAAGATAGTTACCCTAGCTATCCTGATTATGAAGCTGAGCTTGAACGATCATACGGAACTAGGCGAATTGGTCGAGCTGAATGTATCGAAATCGATTCTGAACCTGTGTGTTTTTACTATGAAGAAGTTTTTTTAAAATATGCGAATCCCAAGGACGTAGTAAAGACCATAGACTGCATGTTCAACATGCATTGCCCTGGGACAGGCCAAGGCGGTCCCGGAGGGGGAACAGAACACGTTACCACTAGATTCTTGGAACAGAATCTTAGTCCTCGAACGGTTATAAGAGACGGTAAAGACAAGGCAAAGACGCTTAAATCCACAGATGACCGAGGTTTTGACCGTATTGAGGAATTGCGATTAATGCCACTTCCGGAATTCCCACGTCGCCCTTACGAGACAGGGATTGACGTGAAGAGTTGGCGCATGTTGAGGGATCTTGATAGAAAAGATCCAAAACTGGCAAAGGTGGTGGCTCATGCCATGGTATGGGGAGACGAAAAGAAAAGAGTGGTTTTCTTGAAAGATACCGAAATGCGTTTGAGTCAGATTCGGAAGGTAATCAAGTCTCTTGACCGCCCATGTCTTCAAATCCTCATACAAGGCAGAATTGTTCGAGCTAATAAGGAATGGGGTCGAGGATTGGGGATCCAGTGGGGCGGGAGAAATAATCAGGTTGGGCTGGTAAAGGATAGCGCGAAAGCCTACTGGGGATTTGGAGGAAACCAAGAAGGTTATGCCCCAGGTTCTGTAGATACTCCGACAAACCGTGCCACCGGCAAATTTACTGACGGAATAAATATACCATCAACTTTTGCTGTCAATCTTCCAGTGGCCGTTAACAACCTGTCTAACCTCATGGGATTAGGGCTCCAGTTTGGCATTTTAAAGCCTAACTATATAACTGAACTAGATTTTCGAATACAGTTGGGAGAATCATCAGGATTGACCAAAATCTTGGCTCGCCCTGAAATCCAGGTTATGGATGGGGAAAGGGCGATAATAAAAAATGGGGTTGTCATGAGTCTCAAGACTTCCTCGCCAAATTGGGGAACTCACACTGAATTGGTTCCAGTTGACTTGAAACTTGAAGTGACCCCCAAAACTCTATACGGCAATAAAATACGTATGGACGTAGACATCTCGGACAACGATGTCGATGGCAGGTCAGTTTGTAACGACTGTGAAATTACACGACTTTTCCTAACAAGAGAAGCCCACACTACCTTGGTGGTGGGTGACCGTGAGACATGTGTTCTGGGGGGAATTATCCGGGAAGTTGATAGCGGGCTAGATCAAGGTTGGCCGTTTCTGATGAAAATTCCAATCGTTGGAAAATTATTCAGTAGTAGCGCAAAGGCTGTCAGGTCTGATGAACTACTGGTGTTTTTGACACCCACCATAGTCAGACCTGGAAGTCAGAATGTTCCCGCATCCGATTATGAATGTCTAAAATGTGAACAAAAGTAATAGACAAATCATTCTCTTAATATCTTTTTCAAGAGGCAAGCGCTACAAAATGAGCTGATATGAATTAGGAGGCGTCAGTCAGTTCAGATTTTAGTTTCTTGATAAGCTCATCAATTCCTTTATTTTCAGACTCTTTCGAGATTATTGGAACTACCGCAGATCCCGATATTCCGGAATCTGCGAGTTTCTTTCTCTCCCTTTCGATTAGTGATTTCCGGTCTTTGGACTTGTCTTTCTGGGCCTCTTTGATCAAAGATTTGTATCGATTTAAAACAGAAATTTTTGATGGCGCCAACGGCAATTTTTCAACCCTTTCCAGGAATGTCATCAGGTTAGCGTCGTTTTGAATCTTTGAAACAAGGCTGTTCCAGACCAATCTTCTCAGTTCCTCAAGATCGCTAGAATTTTCTGACATCAACTCATCGATGATTTTCTGTGTTGAGTCAGGATAATCGTGAATTTTTAGGGCATATCCCTTGGCTTTTTTTTCTAATGCGTCCTTACGAATCTGCTCTTTTTCATTTTCGGATAAACCCATCCCACGAGTTCTTTCCATCATGATGTCGATAGTGCTTCTTATTTCTGACACTGCTCCACCTACTCCCTGATCTGTCCATCGCCTAACACTATAAATTTGGTCGTCGTCAGATCCTCGACACCCATAGGCCCATAAGCATGGATCTTGGTAGTGCTTATACCTATTTCGGCCCCCAAGCCAAAAACATAACCATCGCTCATTCGAGTCGATGCGTTAACTATTACGGTGGATGAATTGACTTCTCTGAGAAACTTTTGTGCCGCCGAATAATCTTTGGTGACTATTGCTTCCGTGTGCAATGAACCATATTTGGCGATGTGCCGAATAGCGTCATCCATACTATCTACAATTTTAACCGCCAATATTAGAGCAGAATACTCTGCGTACCAATCGTCTTCTGTAGCTGGTGTCATGGAGTTGACTATTTTTCGGCAACGTTCACACCCTCTCAGAGCAACACCAGATTGTTCAAGCGCGTTTGCTACTTTAGGCAAAAATTCGTTTGCTACACCGGAATGAACCAACAAAGTCTCTAGGGAATTGCACACTCCCGGTCTCTGAGCTTTGGCATTTACCGTTAATTTTTCAGCCATTACAAAATCAGCGTCTTTATCAACATATAAATGGCAAACACCTTTGTAGTGCTTTACCACCGGAACTCTGGAATTTTCTGAAACGAATCTAATCAGTTCCTCACCACCTCTCGGAATTATGAGATCAATCATATCTTCCAGTTTGACCAGATGCAGTATCGCTTCCCTCTCCGTGGTTGGAAGCAAATTGACAACGTTGGGATTGACTCCATTGTTTTTGAGAACTGATCGAAATATATCCGCTATGGCTCTATTGGAACCATAGGCTTCCGAGCCCCCTCTTAGAATGCAGGCGTTTCCTGCTTTCAGGCATAACGCAGCAGCGTCGGCAGTTACATTGGGACGGGACTCGTAAATCATTCCGATCACACCCAAGGGTATGCGCATCTTTCCAACACGCATGCCATTTGGCCTGACCCACATACGAGTTATTTCCCCTACTGGATCGGGAAACGCGGCTATTTCTCTGAGACCCTCAACTGTCTGCATCAGCACCTTGTCAGAAAGAGTTAGCCTGTCGATCATGGGCAAAGACAGGCCCTTTGAACGCGCTGCTTCAACATCCCGAGTGTTTTCAGACTGCAAGAAAGATTTCGATTCCAGCAAATTATCCGCAATTTCATTTAAAATCTTTTCTTTTTGACTCATTGTGAGCCTAGCGGCCTCCGGCGCTGCCGAATGAGCCAACTGCGCTATTGTCATAACCTGATCTCTAATTGACATTAGTCACCCCAAAGATTGTTCTTTATTAATAAAAAATAGATTAGTCCTTTAAAATTCACACCTACAAGAACTTTTTCAGGATTACCATCACAATAACTATTTATCAACTGCCCCGTACAGTGTTATTTCTTAGTTTCTAATTTATTGAAGCCTGCCCCAATGAGATTAAGAGGGAGTTAGATGATTCCGATAGTATCAATAGTTGGTAAATCAGATTCGGGAAAAACGACGCTTTTAGAAAAATTGGTTAGTGAACTTAAATCTCGGGGTTTCAGAGTTGGAACCATTAAACAT
Organism: uncultured Desulfomonile sp.; assembly: GCA_937930835.1. Lineage (GTDB taxonomy): Bacteria > Desulfobacterota > Desulfomonilia > Desulfomonilales > Desulfomonilaceae > CAITZA01. Next base: position 20,584 of record CALGLN010000109.1, on the reverse strand, counting down.
GATGCCCACAGCTTCGAGATAGACCATGAGGGAAAGGATTCATGGCGTCATAAGAAGGCAGGAGCATCTGTGACAATAATTTCTTCCGCAGAAAAAATTGGAATAGTCATGGACTCTGATCATGACCACACTCTGTCAGAAATCAGGGACAAATTCGTCAGAGACGTGGATATAATTTTGAGCGAGGGTTATAAAAGAGAAGTTCACCCTAAAATTGAGGTCTATAGAAGCGAAAAAAGACAGGAAATGCTTTGTGGTTCTGATGATAATCTGTTGGCAATCGCAGGTGACCCTGCTAACCCTCCCAGCGGTGTGCCAGTTTTTGATCTTAACAATCCAGGCCTTATCTGTGATTTTATAGAGAAAAAATTTTTGAAATAATCTTTCACTCTCCCCAAAGAAGCAGTATTGAACTGGTAATAGGAAATTTGCTTTTATTAAAAATTACTTATGATTACTAATGGCCCGTGAAATTGCCTGGCTTGCCTCAATGGCAAGTCTTTTGCCCTTTTCCACTTTTTCCGGATTTTTTAGCCAATCCAGACCAACAAGCCAGAAACCGGCTACCATCCTTTTCCTCGTCTTCTTTCCATGAAATATAGGAGCAGCAACACAGCCAACATTAATCAGGTATTCACCGGCGTCATGGGCAACACCCTCATTCCTCACTTTCAGAAGCTCTATCTTGTATTCTTCAGGATCCGTGATTGAATTAGGCGTGAACTCGGGTAAAGGGTATTTTTCCAATATTTCATCAATTTTTTCATCCTCATGGAAAGCCATGAAAATTTTTCCTGCAGCTCCAGCGTACATGGGTATTCTTGTGCCCGGCTTTGCCGTTATCTTGATTTCTTTTCGTGATTCAATCTGATCCAAAATTAGTAGACTGTAACCGGTGCACATTCCTAGAAATACATCTTCATCCAGATCCAAACTCAATTTCTCCAAATAAGGCCGAGCAGTTTCCACAAGAGGCAGCTGCACATGGGCTATCTCTGCTAATTTCCGCACCGCGTAACCGCATGTATATTTACGAGTGATCGGGTCCCTCAAAACCCATCCTGTTTCTTCAAGGGCGGCTAAAATGCCGTGAGTGGTTGACTTGGCCAATTGAAGCTTCGAAGCAATTTCACTAATCCCCGGATTTGTTTGCTCGGAGATAATCATCTTCAAAACACGCATGGCTTTTGATACAATTGGGGCTGAATATGAGATAGCAGGGCCTTTTTGCTTTAAGTTCATTATTCTTTACCTACGCGAAAAAATTAATTGAAAAAACACCAATAGTTCGTCATTCTGAACAAATACCCAACTAACGCTGCTTCATCAAGCATGACCATCAGTTTTGAGTATACATGTTTTATGGCTTGACAGACTTTTTTTGTAAAGTTAATTTTGCTATATTGAGTTCTGAGTACAGAACCAAGTAAAAATGACACTAAAAATCAAATTCAGTTCAGTTTATAGAGCCACTCTAGGAATAGAATCAGGAAACGATGGATGGATTGGCGTAGAGCCTCATGGAAAAGCCTACCACGTGATCGTGCCTGTAGATTCCCAGATAGCCAGAGGCGTCATGGCCTGTAACAGACCTACCGATGGAACACCATTCGGAGGTTATTCTAATTGGATATATTTTAGGTGTCGGCCCTACCATGGCGAGGCTAATAACCAAACCCTCAGGATTGAACAAGCAAGAAATAATCTCACAGATCTTTTGGTCAAACTTTCACAATACGGTATCAACGCTATCGCTGACGAGGATGATCCTTTTGCATCGCATCCATCTATAAATACCTGTAAGTTGTATAAAAGCAAGAAAATATTTTGTAACAAGTGCTATCGCGCATGGAATCACTCGCATGAAGTTTTGAATAGCTGCGGTTTCAGGTTGGTGAAATATAGGGCAAATGTCGATGATTTTGGCCAAGGGATCTTCGTGTTTGAACATGAATGTGGCGGGCAGGTCGAGCTGGACGCATGTACCTTGGTGAAGACGCGAGTTGCTGTTAATTCGCTGATTGGCTTACAGGCTTGCCCTGGCTTGTGCTACTATGAAAATCTGTTAAGTCCCTGCGATGCCTTGTGTGCAGGATCGAGTTACAGACGGTTAGCCCATAAAATTGCTCAGAAAAATACTGCTTATTTTCATAGCCTTAATGATTAAGCTCATTTCAGAAAACTTCAAAGTGGTTAGAGTTGTGGCCCAAAATACCTCTAAACCTTGAGGTCAAATCCGAATATCAGGAGGGGAAAAATGCTCCTGCCCAAATTTGATTATCATGAGCCAAGAACCCTAGAAGAGGTTTTGCTCTTGCTTTCAGAGCTCGGGGGTAATGCCAAGCTACTGGCTGGTGGCACTGACCTCCTTGTAAGAATGAAACTCAACGTTGACAGACCGTCGCACGTGATCTCGCTTGAGAAGGTTCCAGGCCTCAATGAGATCATACCTCAAGACCGTCACGGAGTAACTATCGGCTCAACAACCACAGCTGCCAATCTTGCTGAAAGCGAATTGATCATAGACCGTTTTGCGCCTCTGGCAATAGCCAGCAGCCGTTTGGGCGCGCCAATGATTCGGAATCGGGCTACAATAGGGGGAAATCTCGTCAATGCAAGGCCGGCTGCAGATCTATCGCCAGCATGCATGGTTCTGTCTGCAAATCTCAAAATTAAAAGCCTGAACAAAGATCGTGAAGTGTTGGTCAACGATTTTTTTGTTGGGCCAGGTCAGACCATCCTGGATCCAAATGAACTGCTCGTGTCTTTGAAAATAGAGACCCCACCGCCATGGACTGGGGGTTCGTATTTAAAACTAGGCGCTAGAAAGGCGCTAGAAATATCAATGGTCAATGTTGCTTGCCTGCTCACACTTCAATCTGCCGATGGGCCTATAGTAGACGTCCGAATAGCCCTTGGGGCGGTGGCCCCCACGCCTGTTAGGGCATTCGCAGCAGAAGAATTCCTTATAGGTCAAAAGCCTTCCGAATCCTTGTTTAAGGAGGCAGGTTCCATAGGCGTTGGTATGTGTAGCCCGATCACTGACCATAGAGGCACAATGGAATACAGGTGCATGATGATTGAATCACTAACACATCGGGCACTGCAACAGGCTTATCATAGAGCTTTGGAGTGGAAGCTTTAAAGATTCAGTTTTTATTGTTCGCCTTGGAACCAACGAACTTGATTTCGACAGATTCAGGAGAGTCCGATGAAAAAGATAATTAAACTGACAATTAACGGCGAATCAGTCGAAGCTGCCGTTGAGCCCAATCGTACACTGTTGCAGTTCCTGAGAGAGGATTTGGGTTTAACAGGAACCAAGCATGGTTGTGGACTCGGCGATTGTGGCGCCTGTACGGTGATTATGGAGGGCAGAGCTGTCAACTCCTGTCTGATTCTGGCAATTCAGGCTCACGGTAAGGAAATAATAACCATTGAAGGCTTAGCGGAAGGTGGGAGACTTCACCCTATTCAGCAAGCTTTTGTAGATAAAGGCGCTATACAATGTGGATTCTGCACTCCAGGAATGATCCTTTCCGCCAAAGCCTTGCTCGATCGCAACCCGAAACCTACGGAAATGGAAATCAGGACAGCAATTTCTGGCAATCTTTGTCGGTGCACTGGCTATCAGAAAATCGTAGAGGCTATAGAATCCGCCTCTGAGACAATAGGGTCAGAGGAGGTGTCGTGACATGAATGAATACAGCGTGTTGAATTCAAGACTTCCTCGAATAGACGCCCCATTAAAGGCGACTGGTCTGGCAAAATATGCTGATGACCTGAAGTTTCCCGGAATGCTCTATGCCACCATACTTCAAAGTCCTGTCGCGCATGCCAGAATCCTGAATATCGACACATCCAGAGCGAAAAAGCTCAAAGGTGTGAAAGCGGTTATAACATCCAAAGAAACTGGATTGATAAAATACGGTGTCTCCCCCGCTCGTTATGACGAAACACTTTTTGCTCACGACAAGGTGCGATATGTTGGTGATGAAATCGCGGCGGTCGCAGCGGTCGATCAAGCTACAGCCCTGGAGGCGTTAAGCCTTATTAAAGTTGACTATCAGGAGCTTCCTGCGGTTTTCGACATGTTTGAAGCCATGAAGGAAGGAGCCCCACAGATCCATGATGACTACCCAGGGAATTTGAACGCCGAAGTTCATCAGGAATTTGGTGACACTGAAGCAGCTCTTGCCGAATGCGATCTAGTAATAAACCACACATTTTTAAATAAAAGGCAGGATGCCGCCTTCCTGGAACCTCATTCATGTGTTGCTATTTATGATCTAGATGGCAGGCTAACGCTACACACTTCCACCCAAGTTCCTCATTATGTAATGAGAACCGTAGCGATGGTTCTTCAAATTCCGGTTGGAAACGTCAGGGTTGTAAAACCGTACGTTGGTGGCGGTTTTGGTCCTAAATGTGAGGCCACACCACTTGAACTCAGCTGCGCCTTTCTTTCGCGGTTTACCGGCAAACCGGTAAAAATGACCTACTCTAGAGAGCAGGTCTTCCTTCACAGCCGAGCCAGACATCAGTTTTTTGCCGAAATGTCACTAGGAGTAAGAAAAGACGGTACCATGGTAGCCTTGAAGAACAAGGCAATTCTGGATGGTGGGGCTTACACTAGCTTCGGGATAGCTACCGTCTATTATGCCGGCTCCCTGCTTGGAGGACCTTACAAACTAAAGTCCATGAAATATGATGGTTACAGGGCCTATACAAACAAGCCTGCATGTGGAGCTCAACGCGGTCATGGTGGAGTAGCTCATAGGGCGGCATTTGAACAGCTTATTGACAGGACGGCCGGGGAACTCGGGATCGACCCTATAGAACTTCGACTCAAAAACATAATGACAGCTGGTGACATGACTGTAAACGAACTGGACATGTCTAGCCTGGGTATGAAAGAGTGCATAGAAGCCGTGAAAGAACACTCCGGATGGCAAAACAAAAAGGGTAAACTTCGTCGAGGAAAAGGTATAGGCATGGCATGTGGTTTTTTTGTCTCCGGGGCTGGTTATCCCATTTACAGATCTGACACTTATCACTCAACGGTGGTTATCAAGCTTAGTGAAGATGGTGGAACGGCGATTGTTCAGACAGGCTCTGCAGAAATAGGACAGGGATCGGATACAACCATGGCGATGATAGCTGCAGAGACTCTGGGCATATCTATTGACAATGTCAAGGTGGTCTCGGGTGACACAGACCTGAGCGTTGATCTTGGAGCATATTCGTCCCGTCAAACACTCATGACCGGCCATGCCACCAGAGAGGCCGCTGAACAAATTCGTGGTATATTGAAACGATACTTGGCCCAGGAAATGGGATGCACTGAAGAATCGATATGCTTTAGCAATGGCATTGTAAAATTTGATGGTCAGCCAGGAAACTATGATAAATTAAGATCCCATTATATCAAGGAACACCGGGGATGGACTGATCAGCCTTCTGGAGAATACCTCACATTTAAAGAGGTCGCCAGGATGACTTATCTGAAAGATGGCACTTTAGTAGGGACAGGCAAGTATAAACCGCCTCGCTTAGGAGGCTCTTACAAGGGCGCCGCCGTTGGGACATCCCCTGCGTATGGCTGTTCAGCTCAAGTTGTTGAGGTAGATGTCGACCTTCAAACCGGAGAAATTACCATAGAAAACATGACTGATGCGCATGACTGCGGTCTTGCCATCAACAAGACTTCAGTGGAAGGACAAATGCAGGGGTCTTTGTCTATGGGTTTGGGAGAATGTCTTTTTGAAGAGGTCAAATTCGATTCAAGGGGAAGGATTGTCAATCCGTCCCTCGGAGAATATCGCATTCCTACAGCCTTAGATATGCCTAATGTCAAGTCGATAATTGTGGAATCCCACGAGCCTAATGGACCTTATGGCGCCAAAGAGGTTGGCGAAGGAGCAATTATGCCGACAATTCCTGCGATATTAAACGCGATTTATGACGCTACGGGAGTCAGGATGAATGAGTTACCAGTAACCTCTGAGCGTCTGTTTCTAGCTTTGAAAAAACAGGAAATCGCTTGAAGAGATATTGTGGTTTTCTAGCGTCTCGCTCTGGTTTGGCTAGGTTTCGAACCGGGGAATCGTATCAAAAGGGCAGGAGATAGCTGGGCTGAATAACCCGGCATATCTCCTGAAACGTGAATTTAGGGAGGGGTGCGAGCCATCGATAGTGGCTCGCCTTGAATTTTCATAATCTTAGGTGTGATGAACTTGAAAATTAATTTCAATGGGTTCACCGAAACTTTTGATTCAGACCGTCTGACTGTCCAGGATCTTCTCGATCTCAGCGAGGAAAATGACCCTGCAGTTATTGTGGAGATCAACGGTCGCTTCATTCATAGGAAACATTTTACAACTACTTTTCTTAATGAAGACGACCGTGTTGAATTCATCCACCCTTCTTTTGGCGGCTAACATTTCGCCGCCGCGCATTTTGACCACGACAAAACCTGGTAGACCCAGAAAATAAGCTATTTATGAAATCTATAACCTAACCCTGTCTATTCCAATAAAACCATGATAAGCGACAATTCTAATTAATTAATTGAAGAATCTTAGTGCCTAGAATATCAATCCCACAGCGCCTGTTACACCATCAAGACTAGTTTTGTCGATATTGGCTGGATAACTGCGATCCAACACTATCCATCTCCATCCAGCCTCGAGATAACCGTATCGGCCGTAATTCATAGGTATGTAAACTCGTCCCACAGCTTGACCGTCCCAGCCAAGGTAATCATCAAGAAACTGAACGGACCACTTGCACTCTGCGCTCACTGTAGCCTGCCCAATGTCACGAATTACCCTTTCTATACTTGCGCCGGCATACGCCAGGTTGAGTTGTTTGGACCTACTGCGAGTTGAACCGAAAGCGTTGTTGCTGATGGTCAAATTATCATCATACAGAGCATAGCCAGCAAAAACACTCGAAACGGCATGCTTTTGGTGGAACCAGTCATAAACAAGATCCCATCGATAAATGTATCTATCCCATTTGGTGAGTGTCGGAGCAAACGCCGGATAGGGATAATAACCCCAGTAGAAACCATTGGCAGGGTTGGAATTGTCCCTGTAGTTTATGGGCATGAAGGAAAAGTGAATACCCCAGTTAGGCCTTATCTGGCATCTGGCCTCATATTCCCCAATGTATTGATACCTACTCAGATCCAGATCGCGATTAAGATCCAGTTCCGTTCCGGGAATTCCAGGGGGTTGGGTTCCCCATAACTGAGTGCTCGCATTCATTTTTGCATACCAGAGGCGAGCGCTCAACTGAAATTGCTTGCATCCTGGATGCGGAAGTATGGCTCCGTCATCACACCCACGAAAGCCTAGACCAGAGGGCGAGAACATGCCGAAAATCGGAGGCAAGAATTGTTGCTGATACGTATTAGGCGCTCCTATGCCTGGAGGACAACCCTCGGGTCCACACACTGGCGCCGTAGGTGGAGGAGTGTAGACAGGCGCAGAAATTTGGCCGCCCCTCCTGTAATTACTTGATGTGTAAGATGTTCCTCGTGATGATGTCGTAGGCGATGACTGAGTAGTACCAGGAAATTGCTGCCGAATAACGGAACGACTTTGGGCGTTCGGTTCAGCAGATAAAGCGTCTCCCTGTAGTCCAGGGGCTGACACATCTGGACCTGTATAGCTCCACACAGGGCACACCGGAGCTAACACTACCAATATCACCAGACAAACCAATACCTTCAAGGGCTTTATTATAAACATACCCTCCCTCCTTCACTGAATGTCCTGGATTGTGTTAATTATTCAACTCAACGATTATGTCAAGTAAAATATTAAGTCTAATTCATTTTTATTTTGATTTAATTTAAATAGCTTGTGGATCTAATTGGCCTAATGTTAAATTACTAATTATATATCTTATTGATTTACTATATCTTTTTGTGTCCGTTAATATAACTCAATGATACCGGATATAAATCAGTATTACTTTTAATTTAATTCTAATTTGAATCATATTTTTTATTACAAAAATGTTTAGTCTAAATCACAAAGAAAAGAGATTGTAATTTGATTTATTTGATAATATCGAAGTTGATATGTTTAGAAAATTGAGCCATATAAAAACCATTTTTTAGACCAGGTATCACTTTGGAGCTAGCTAGTATTCTCTTCAACATCATTGTGGTATTGTTTCAGGCAAGAGTTTGAACACATCGCTTGTCTTAGTCTTTTTTGTTGGCACAAATGCATGGATGCGGAATTGTCCCAGAGTAAACACAAAAAAGCCATTTTCCTAGATCGAGATGGGGTCATAAACAGAAAATTACCGGAGAATCGCTACGTTGCAAATCAGAAGGAGTTTGAATTAATTCCTGGAGTACGCGCTGCTCTCAAGATTCTGTCCAAATTGGGCTATCTTTTGATTGTGGTAACGAATCAGAGAGGTATTGCGCGTGGACTAATGGATGAAACTCAACTCAACGAAGTTCATCGTCACATGAAAACGAAACTTGAAGAGCGAGACATTCTTTTAGATGGGATATACTTTTGTCCGCACGACAGGGATGAGGGGTGTAATTGTCGGAAGCCACGGCCGGGAATGATTTTGGAAGCAACGACCCAATTCAACATAGATTTGGACCAATCATTTATGGTGGGGGACTCAGATTCAGACGTAGCTGCAGCGGTTAGCGCTGGAGTACGCGCAATACGTATTTCATCAGAGATCGACCCTCAAGCCTATTTGACGTTTCCGACACTTGTTGATTTTGCCCAATACCTGGATCGTTTGAAGGATCAGCCAGTGGAAACAACTTGTGGAGATAACAATGACCAGCGAACAGACCAAAGATGACCGTTTTAATTCCGATCGGAAGTTACACAGGTCAGATTCTTTTTGTTTCGAATGCGGACCTCATGTGCCCTGCTTTACCGAATGTTGCGGTAAACTTCAGTTAAGTCTTACACCTTATGACGTTCTGAGGCTCAGAAAGCGATTGGGAATGACTTCGGAAGAGTTTATGGACAATCATACTGACTTGAGGCTAAGGACTTTGCATGGTTTTCCGGAGTTAATGATGAAGATGTCAGATACTGAGTCCAGACGATGTCCTTTTGTGACAGAAAAAGGCTGTTCAGTATATGAAGACAGACCCGGAGCATGCAGAATATACCCTTTGGGTAGAGCTTCCAAAAAACACCCAATGACTGGCGCCAAAGAGGAATTTTATTTTACAGTGCGTGAAGACCATTGCCGTGGCTTTGAATTCAGGACCAACTGGTTAATCAGCGATTGGCTAGGCAATCAGGGGATGGAGGAATATAATGAATGGAACGATCTTCTAATGGAGCTAATCTCTTTAAAAGCGAGAAAGAGCGATATCTCGTTCGGTCCTCAGCATATTCAAATGTATATGATGGCATGTTTTAACACAGAAAAATTTCGAAATTTTGTTTTTGAAAGCGCGTTTTTGAATAAGTTCGATGTTCCTTTAGAAACCGTCGATAAGATTAGGCAGGATGATGAAGCTTTATTGAAATTTGCATTTTCCTGGATAAAGTTTGCGCTTTTCAGAGAGAAGACGTTGAGTTTAAAATAGAATCCGTGTCTTAATAATAAAAGATTCCTGGTGGTTAAATCTTATCACTTTAACGGGAGGTAAGATGACAAACCCAAAACATGTTGTTCAGGATCTGCTCGAACTCGCTGGGATCAGGATAAACGGACCAAACCCACATGACATAGCTGTTCATGATGAAAGGTTTTATCTCAGAACGCTTAGGGATAAGAATTTAGGATTGGGAGAATCCTACATGGATGGTTGGTGGGATTGTCCTAGCCTAGATCAATTTGTTCACAGGCTGTTGGCTGCAAGATTACATGAAAAAGTTAGAAAAAATCTCAAGTTACTACCTCCATTAATCAGGGCTTACCTATTCAATCGTCAATCACTTTCAAGAGGACTCCAGGTCGCCGAAGAACATTACAATCTCGATAACGAATTGTTTCTGTGCTTTTTGGATCCTAATATTCAATATAGCTGTGGATATTTTCAGAATACTGACGACTTAAACCAGGCCCAAATTAGTAAACTTGATCTGATCATTTCAAAACTAGACCTAAAACCGACTGACCATCTTCTGGATATTGGTTTTGGATGGGGGGGACTGGCCAGGTATGTTGCTGAAAAGGTAGGCTGTAGAGTCACAGGAGTCAATATATCAACAGAACAGATATCCTTCGCCAGGAAGTATTGCTCAGGATTACCGATTGACATCCTTCAGTGTGATTACAGACGCATTGAGGGCAAATTTGATAAAATAGTTTCAGTTGGTATGTTTGAACACGTGGGGTCCAAGAATTACCGCATTTTCATGAATGTGATTGATCGGGTTCTCAGGCCAGACGGCATTTTTCTTTTGCACACCATAGGTAGCAATGAATCTTCTTTAACAACAGACCCTTGGATAGACAAATACATTTTCCCCAACGGTCTTTTGCCTAGTCCGTCCCAAATAGGGCGAGCAATTGAGAAACGTCTTGTCATGGAAGATTGGCACAACTTTGGTCCTTATTATGACAAGACACTCATGGCCTGGAACGGTAATTTTCAGGCAGCATGGCCAACCTTAAGCAAAAAGTATAATGATCGTTTTAAGAGAATGTGGGAATATTATCTTTTGTCTTGCGCAGGCGCCTTTCGCGCAAGGCACAACCAGTTATGGCAAATCGTCCTAACAAAAATAGGCTGTTCACAACCCAATTGCAGATTTTGATTTCCAGGATATGGTATTTTATTTCTTATACAATTTCTTGATTCGGTTGATATGGCCCCTACCCAGACCTTTAACTTCGCAACCTAGTTCAAAATAACGCCGGATTGCATCATCGTTTAACATGCCGAAGCAATCGATTACCGCCATAGGCCCGCCAACCATTTCATAGACCTGATCAGCTTTTAGCTCCTTGAAGCATTTGTGCGGAACCGCAAGTATTACAACATCAGCCCCTTTTAGGGACAATTTCAGATCATTTTCAACCCGTAATTGTCCGAGTTGTTTCTGATTTCTGAAAAAACGCGACTTGCTTTTACCAGGAGTGGGATAAGTGTCTTGAGCCTCGAATTCCCACCAATGGTCTACATACGGATCATGAACGCATATTTCGGCTCCCATTTCAGCCAGTCTACGAACTATCACTTCGGAGCCACTGTACCTTGTGTCACCGACATCTTCTCGATAGGATGCGCCAAGAACAGTCACCTTTGACGCGGCAATGTATCGACCCATGTTACGCAGAGCATCGCGCGCTAGTTCCGGAACATGCAATGCTCTACTATCATTAATATTGATCGCCATTGGAGTAATCTTAAATAGATCATCCTGAAACCCCATTAAGTGCTTGTAGGCCCATACTCCCAGACCACCATCCTTCGGCAGACAATATCCACCAATTCCAGGTCCAGGAAAAATCATGTTTGAATGAGTAGGGCGAACTTTTATTGCATTAATGACCTTGATCAGATCAACCCCGTTCCGCTCGGAAAACAGACTCCATTCGTTCAAAAATGCCAGTATAGTCGCTCGGTAGCTGTTTTCAATTATTTTCGCTGTCTCTGATTCGATTGGCCTATCCAAAACTGTTAACGGGAAATTGTCGGTGTCTATTACTTCGCTGAGAAATTTTGATACCCTTTGACGAGAATGGTCATTAATTCCACTACAAACACGCCAAAAATTTCGAACAGATGACACATAGTTTGCGCCCGGCATCACCCTCTCATAGCTGTGGGCAAGAACAGGCTCTCTATTTATTCCACGATTTTTGAACGCTTTAGCTATTAAAGGATAAGCTACCTGCTCAGTTGTTCCCGGCGGAACGGTTGTCTCGATGAGCACTAGAGCATCAGGTTTTATTTTCTCACCAATGATTTCCAGGGATTTTTCCAGATCATCCAACTGGACATAACCGGTGGATACATCTGCTAGCGATTCTTTTATATAATCGCACTGAACATCAACCACTACGACATCGGCAAAACGCAGCGCTTCATAAGTAAAAGATGCCGTCAGGGTCTTTTTTTCCTTAACGCATCTTTGTATCAACTCATCGACTTCGGGGTCTTCAGATTTCATGGGACTAATACCCCTGTTAATTAAGGGTATTTTCCAAAAGCTCCTGTGACTAGGCCTTTGCATTCCAATAACAAATTTGCCAGAATTTCCGGATTCATCCGTAGAATCAGCTATTACTGCCGCCATTACGGCGCCTACGAAGCCAAGCCCTACAACCACTACTATTTCTCGACCTAAGGTCCTGTTGTAGTCCACAAGCTCCTGTAATCGCTCGTATTCGGCCTCGTAATCTTTTTCCATCGGAACAGGAAATTTCTCCCCGTCAGGACTTATTGAAAATTCTTTTTCCATCGGCTTTCCTTAGACAATTAGTGTCGGAACTTGTCGGGTTATGATTTTCTTGAGATAAACGAGTCCCAGAAAATTCGGGTTTGATAATCAGAGTTTGAATAAAATCTGAAGCTTCCTATCCAGCTAAAATAACAGCAATGATTATAATAAAATAGCTTAAAGTCTTTAGTCAAGGACAAAAGCCGTTGAACAGGAAAACCCCATGTGTTAGTCTAAAGGTTTAATCGTTCATTCAAGCCGGTTCGGAGGAATAATGGAGCCCAAATACAATCCTGAAGCCATCGAGCGAAAATGGCAATCCTTTTGGGATGATCAAGAAATTTTCAAGGTCGAGCTCGATAACAACAAAAAGAAGTATTACCTTTTGGAGATGTTTCCATACCCTTCTGGTCGGATACACATGGGCCACGTCAGAAACTATTGTATAGGCGATGTGGTAGCTAGATTCAAAATGTCACAGGGATTCAATGTGCTTCATCCCATGGGTTGGGACGCTTTTGGGATGCCAGCAGAAAATGCCGCTATAAAACACGGCTCTCATCCAGCAATTTGGACCATGAACAATATTAATGAGATGAGACGTCAGCTCAAGAGAATGGGATTGTCCTACGATTGGAGTCGCGAAATTGCCACTTGTCATCCCGAATATTACAGATGGGAGCAGTGGCTTTTTATCAGGATGCTTGAACGTGGATTGGTTTACAGAAAAAAATCGATTGTGAATTATTGTGAGCCATGCGCTACGGTTCTGGCTAATGAGCAGGTTGAGGATGGGAAATGCTGGAGATGTGGGGCTAATGTAATACAGAAAGAGCAGGACGGGTGGTTTTTCAGGATAACTTCCTACGCTCAAGAGCTTCTCGACAACTGTGATGAACTTCCTGGTTGGCCTGAGAAAGTCCTAACCATGCAAAAGAATTGGATTGGCCGTAGCGAGGGAGCGCGTATCCTCTTCAAGTTAGAAAATTCCGATGAATCCATAGAGGTTTTTACGACTCGTCCGGATACTCTTTATGGAGCTACCTTCATGAGTTTGGCTCCAGAACATCCTCTGTGCTTGAAACTGTCCAGAGGAACCTCACAAGAGTCTGCAGTTCAAAAGTTCGTCAATGAGTCGCTCATGCAGGATTGGCAGACTCGAGTTGGAGAGAATGCTGAGAAAAAAGGCGTTTTCCTAGGCGCATATTGTATCAACCCTCTAACAGGAAGAAGAATGCCAATTTACAGCGCCAATTTCGTTCTTTTCGACTATGGAACCGGCGCTGTGATGGCAGTGCCTGCTCATGATCAAAGAGATTTTGAATTTGCCAAGAAATATGGGTTGGACATAATAGTTGTGATTCAGCCACCGGATAGAATTCTTGAGGAACAAACGCTTACAGAGGCATACGTTGATGAAGGATTCCTGGTCAATTCCCAGGAATTCAACGGCACGGCAAACAACGAAGCGAAAAAGGCAATAAGTTTAAAACTTGAATCAATGGGATGCGGTGGCCTGACGATAAATTATAAAATTAGGGACTGGGGAATTTCTCGTCAAAGATATTGGGGCGCCCCAATTCCAATTATACATTGCAAAGATTGCGGAATTGTTCCAGCTCCTGATGACCAATTACCCGTGGTATTGCCTACAGACATTGATTTCCCCGCCAGTGGGCGCTCTCCGTTACCCGACTTGGATTGGTGGGTAAATGTTGCTTGCCCAAAGTGTGGAGGAGCAGCGAAAAGGGAAACGGATACGATGGACACATTTGTTGAATCATCTTGGTATTTCGACAGATATACATGCCCTCGATACCAAGACGGGATTCTCGACCATGAACAGCTAGCCTACTGGGCTCCTGTGGATCAATACATTGGGGGAATAGAACACGCTATACTACATCTGCTGTATTCTCGGTTCTTCACCAAAGCCCTACGCGATCTAGGAATAAAAAAACGGGACGAACCTTTTACGAACCTTCTAACCCAAGGAATGGTAATTAAAGACGGGGCCAAGATGTCCAAATCCAAAGGCAATGTTGTGGACCCAGAGGAACTCATCGACAAATACGGGTCTGACACAGTGCGGCTTTTCTGCCTTTTCGCTGCGCCTCCCGAGAGAGATTTGGAATGGACAGCGGAGGGAGTTGAAGGGGCAGCGCGGTTCCTGAATAGGGTCTGGGGAATTGTATATCAATTTAGGAACCTAAAATTACCTAAAAAAATCTCGGAAAAATCTGACTCGGCTAGAGTAATCAGACGTTTGACGCACAAAACCCTCAAAAAAGTTACTGATGACATAAGCAACAGATTCCGGTTTAATACCGCTATCGCCTCTATAATGGAGTTTTCAAATGAACTTGGAAAGATCTCTGTTCGAGATGCAGACTCCTCTTCCGATTTAACAGACGCAGTTTATCATGCGATTAGAACATTGGTATTCGTTCTATCCCCTTTCACACCTCATGTTGCCGAGGAGTTATGGGAGAGTCTGGGTGGACAACCGGGAATGACCAGGACAACTTGGCCACCCTATGACGGATCGATGCTGGTTGAAGATAACTTGATGATCGTCGTCCAAGTCAATGGCAAAAAAAGATCTGAAATTAAAGTTTCGATTGACGCCTCTGAAGACCAGATAAAACAGACTGCTCTTGCAGAGCCGAATGTGCAGAAATTTGTCGAGGGGCACACGATCAGAAAAATGATCCTAGTCCCCTCAAAGCTCTTAAACATTGTTGTTAGTTAGGGTGAAGAAGTTATTGTAATAATACTTGATGCCTGCTAATGATCAAAAAGAGATTTTCTTTAGTAGTATTTATAACACTAAACCTAACGAGGTCTTAGCAATATCTGTTGACTTCTTCAAACTGATTAGCTGTAACCAATGGGGATTATTAATAAGTTTAACTCAGGGTTTGATATTTCAAAATCTCTGTTTGCAGATTCGGCCCTAGTTCTTTTAAACAAAAATTCTCCCTTTGTTTTGAGCAAATCGCTTTTTTTGTGTTTTATTTTTTGTTGCACATTCGGATTTTATGGATGTGGATACAAATTCAGCGGCTCTAGGGGAGATTCTCCGTTTCCAGCAAATTTGAAGACTTTGTCTATAGATAGTGTAACAAATAACACGGTTGTCACGGGCATAGAAACGGAGCTCACTAATGAACTCCGTAGGGAGTATTCTCTTGGAACTGCAATGAAGCTCACCTCAGGCTCGGCAGATGCAATTCTTAAAACGAGCATAGTTTCGTACGAAGACACACCATCGGCATACAGAGCTGATGGAAAGGAGCTAACCAGAATTGGAGTTCTTAGAGTTCATGCTAGCTTAGACAATAATCTTGACAAGAAAACGCTTTGGAAAAAGGATTTCTCAGCCTCTTACACCTATACCGTTACAGATTCCATAGCAGGAACACTTTCTAATCGACGTAAGGCCATCTCGCAAATGATTAAAGATCTTACGCCCAGAATTCACAGAGCAATGTATGACAATTTCTAGATAGGGGGATCGGCGTCGGCCTAATATATTTGATGCAGTTTGCCGAAAAGTACGATTGCCAAAAATAAATTATGGAACAATACAAACAAAGACGTTTCTATTTTTTGCTTGTTATTATTTCAGCGCTTTTTGTTTATATCGTTGGCCACTTCGAAGCAATCACAAACCCATATGTGATTAATGACGATGTTCGGCAGCAAATTTACTGGATGCAGCGTTGGTCGGATCCGGAATTGTTCCAAAACGATTATCTAACAAGATATGCGGAGAACTATGTTCCCATAGGTGTAAAATCAATTTATTACGCATTCTCAGGAATAATCAACCCGGTTCAATTTTCGAAAGTGTTAACCGGATTTTTGTTCGTGGTCAACGCGGTTCTGTTGTTTATGATAGGCGCCAAGTTTAGCGACGACTTTACCGCGTTAATTCTGGCCATAAGCTCTTTCCTGTTTACAAGTGTTATGACCAAGATCTCCGGTGGAATGTCCCAAAGCTTCGCTTATCCCCTGTTATTGGCTTACGTTTATTTCTTGGCATCAGAAAATTTACTCGGATGCAGTCTTGTTATAATGGTTCAGTCAATTTTTAATCCGTACATTTTTGTTTTGTGTTCCGTTACACACGCTATATACCTGCTAAAAAACTTCGGTACTTGTTACATAAAAATACTTTTCAACAAGTCTCAAAAATCTGCCCCTAGGATTGGTTTCCTACGACTGATTGGATTGAACATTCCTATCCTAATGGGCGGCCTGGCAATGATTTACCAGCATGTTTTTCTCAGAACGTCCGAGTTTGGAGATTTGATTTCATGGTTGGACATCTTTGGGAATATTGAATACACGTCATCAGGCAGATATCAGCTTGCTCCAGGGCCCGATCTGTATTGGGAGTTGTTTAGGCCGATAGTCCATTTGATGCTTTACGATCAATACGGACCCGTAATTGGAACAATAAGCGGAATTACTGCTTTGATTATAGTTTTCTGGGCAGTCGCTATCAACAAATGGGATATCAATCTTTCACGAATGTCCTTTCTCATATACCTAGCGGCTGCATCACTGATTCTCTATTTCGTCTCCTATGAAGTGATCATGCGGCTGTTCTTGCCCAGACGATATATTGAGTTTTCATTCAACCTGATTTATTGGATCATCTTTGCCGCTTGTCTTTCAAGTATTCTTAAGTCTCTGAAACTCAGACGCGCAGGCCTAACGGTATTTCTAGTCATTGGATTGATTGTTTGTGCCTGGAGGATTCACAATGTCGGAATTTATGATTACTCCAAGGACTCTCAACTTTACGACGTATTGGTGAAAACTCCCAAAAACAGCATTATTGCTGGCCCCCCCGAAGTCATGGACAATGTTGTGACATTCGCAAAACGTAAAGCTTTCGTTACTTATGAACTGTCTCATACCTGGTTTACTCAATATTGGCAAACCATCAAGGAACGAACTTTTGATTTTTTTGACGCATATTATGCCAATGATCCCAAAATTGTCAGGGAGTTTGCGCGCAGGAATGGGGTTGACTATTTCGTCGTCAGAGAAAAAGACTTTAACCCTGAAAATATGTCCAAGATTTTCGATGGCTTTGAGCCCTTTGGATCAGTTGAGAGATCGAGCGTGACACAAACTGAAATTCCGGCACATGGTTCACTGGTATATTTCGAACCTTTCCAATCTTACATTAGCGCTAGATATGGGGAGAACAAGTATTTTGCGGTTCTGGACGACGACCAATTTAAGCCTATCTTCAAAGGAGAAGGCTATAGAGTGATAAAGTTGCGCTAAGCGTTTGCTCTGATTTAATTTCTTTGAACAATGGCGAAAAAACTAATTGGACCGGTCAACATCCCACCTCTGAAGCGATTACTTGACACAAAACACTTCAACAGAATATTAATTAGATTGGGTTATTGTTTGATCGGGTTTCGAAAAATTCAAGGAGAGACAACGAAGATGCCGAGAAAAAAGATAACAGTGATAGGGGCTGGAAATGTCGGGGCTTCAGTGGCGGCTTATGCCTCAGCTCAGGAGCTGGGAGATATCGTAATTGTAGACATTCTCGATGGAATTCCTCAGGGCAAGGGTCTGGACATGTACGAGACCACGCCTGTATTGGGAGTCGACACCAGGGTAGTCGGAGTTAACGACTATGAATCAACTGCTGGAAGCGATCTGATAATAATAACGGCGGGGATAGCACGAAAACCTGGCATGAGTCGAGATGATCTTCTGTCTACTAATGTTAAAATAGTGGGAGAAGTTAGCGAAAAAGCGGCGAAATTTTCACCTGATGCAGTCATGATTGTTGTCTCTAATCCTTTAGATGCTATGGTTTATACGGCCTGGAAGAAGTCGGGGTTCAATCCCAGGAAGATAATCGGTATGGCAGGAGTTCTTGATACCGCTCGATTCAGAACTTTTATCGCAGAAGAAATAGGCGTGTCCGTAGAAGATATCCATGCGTTAGTTCTTGGTGGGCATGGGGATACCATGGCGCCTCTGACCAGATATTGTTTTGTAGGTGGTGTTCCTATTACAAAATTCATTTCTGAATCAAGGTTGGAAGAACTGGTTCAGAGAACCAGGCAGGGGGGAGCCGAAATTGTAGGTCTTCTCAAAACAGGCAGCGCTTATTATGCCCCGGCAGCTTCCTCAGTTCAGATGGCAAAATCGGTTTTGGCCGATAAGAAAAGGCTGTTACCAGTTGCCGCCTACCTGGATGGTGAATACGGTCAGTCAGGAATTTTCGTAGGCGTGCCTGCCGTTCTTGGATCTGACGGAGTGGAAAAGGTTATAGAAGTTGATTTAACTACTGAAGAACAAGCTCTATTCCAGAAATCTGTCGATGCTGTTAAGGGGTTGGTCAAAGAAGTCGACCGCTTTTTGTAATATTTTTCTGAGCGTCAAAATATTTGCGATGAACATTTGCGTTTTGGTCTACATGTTGCATTATAGTCTAGTAAGAAACGACTCCTAATCCATACCCTCAGCCCCCTTGAAAATAAGGTGGGCTTTTTTTTTACCAATTTATTTTTTAGTTTCGGTAAGTTGAAATGTTTGTTACACAAGGATAACGTAATCACAGGTGAATCCTGAAGACCCAAAGACCGCGGGCGCAAGATGTACTTTTTACTCAAGAAAGTTTCAAATCGCCTATCATTTCATATCTAAAAAACATAACCTTCTGATTAATAGGACATTTTTGTGGTGTGCAAGATTTTCATGGTACCGCGTACATTTTTCACATCGTAATGCTAGATTCTGTCTAGGTTATTAAGCAAATAGTCTTTGGGGTGTTTGCCATTTCCGAATCGAAAAAAAGATCGCATTACGATCAGAACAAGTAATCCAGGAGAAATATAAGTTTTGCCAAAGGGAATTTATTTTATTGAGACTTATGGCTGTCAGATGAATGTTCACGACTCAGAGATAATGGCGTCACTACTTGAGGAATCTGGTTTTGCGCCTACATCTAACGAAAAGGAAGCGGATATAATTTTAGTTAACACTTGCGCAATTAGAGAAAAATCCCAGCACAAAGTTTACAGCGCGCTGGGACGATTTCGTAACCAGAAGCGAAACAATTCAGATACCATGTTGATCGTTGCTGGATGTGTAGCTCAGCAGGAGAAAGATGAGCTTCTAAAAGCTACAGATTTGGTTGACCTGGTAATTGGCACTCATCAGATTTCAGAATTGCCTACATTAATCGCTCGGATCAGGAACTACAGAAACAGGATTTCAAAGACCGATTTTTCAGAGGATGTAAAATCGTTAAATTTAAGGGGATTGCCTCCCCACAAGAACCAAGTCTGCTCATTTGTCACCATAATGCAGGGGTGCTCAAATTTTTGCTCATACTGTGTGGTGCCTTACACGAGAGGTCCTGAGCAGAGTAGGCCTAGTAATGAAATTATCCATGAGATTAAATGGTTAGTGGAAAATGGAATAAAGGAAGTTACCCTCTTGGGCCAAAACGTAAATGCTTATGGATTGGATTTGACCAAAGATAGGCCAACTTTTGCATCACTCCTAAAAGCAATCGACGATATTAGCGGACTGGAGCGCATACGATTCACCACTTCGCATCCCAAGGACTTTGATGATGAATTGATTGAAGCCATGGCGTCTCTAGACAAGGTTTGTGAACATGTTCATTTGCCTATTCAAAGCGGCTCTGACTCTATCTTGAGAGCGATGGGTAGAAAGTATACTCGGAAGGAGTATTTATCAACAGTCGAAGCATTGCGTAACAGAATTCCCGAGGTTGCAATTACCACAGATATAATCGTTGGCTTTCCCGGAGAAAATGAGGAGAATTTTGAAGATACTGTTTCAGCCCTGAATATAGTCAAATATGACCAAATTTTTTCTTTCAAATATTCTGTCAGACCAGGCACTGCCGCAGAATTGTTTGGAGGACATTTAACCGAAGAGATTAAGGGCATGCGATTGGAGACGGTTCACCAAATTCAGGACCGAATTACAGACCAATATCATAGGTCGATGGAAGGACAGACCGTAGAGGTGTTGGTGGAAAAAAATCCTTCAGGGCCACATCGACAAGCTTTTGGGAGAACTCGAACAAATAAGATTGTGAATTTTTCAACCGAAAACAGAGACTTACTGGGAAAAGTTGTAAAAGTGAAAATCAGTGAAGG
>CALGLN010000108.1 GCA_937930835.1 uncultured Desulfomonile sp. | reverse complement strand
ATGCATCTTTCATAGTGGGAGATAAATTTGATTTCGCCGATGGTCTGTTTTCTGGGTATGATCCGGAGAAGAGATCCTATGACAAGTCTCTTTGGGCTTTCGTCAAAGATGACAAGGGTCTAGTTGCCAAAGATCCAACGCTCGAAAACCCAAAATGCGTGTACCAACTCCTTAAGAAACATTATTCAAGATACGATATCGATCTGGTTTCCAGCATAACAGGAACTCCCAAAGAAGATCTTTTGAAAGTGTGGGAAACCTACGCTCAGACTAGCTCAAAAGACAAGGCTGGGACGATCCTTTATGCCATGGGCTGGACCCAACATACTGTTGGAGTTCAAAACATCAGGACCATGGCCATCATCCAGTTGCTACTTGGTAACATGGGTGTAGCCGGTGGCGGTGTTAATGCTCTTCGTGGCGAATCAAATGTCCAGGGATCCACAGATCAAGCTTTGTTGTTCCACATATTGCCGGGCTATTTGAGGATGCCTTCAGCTGATCTGGCCACTCTTGAAGATTACAAGAAAGCCATAACTACAAAAACAGCCGACCCAATGTCAGCAAACTGGTGGCAGAATGGCCCTAAATATGCCGTAAGTCTCCTAAAGTCATTCTGGGGCGAGAAAGCCACTGCTGAAAATGACTTTGGATACGGTTGGTTACCCAAATTGGACGTGGGCCAAAACTGTTCCTGGTTGAATCTCTTTGATGACATGTATAACGGGAAGATCAAAGGATTCTTTGCATGGGGACAAAACCCTGCTTGTTCAAGCGCAAATGCTCACAAAGTAAGACAGGCGCTTGGAAAGCTGGACTGGTTGGTTAACATTAACATATTTGATAATGAAACGGGATCCTTCTGGAAGGGTCCAGGCATGGATTCCAAGAGCATCAAGACTGAAGTTTTCATGCTTCCGTGTGCGGCCTCGGTTGAAAAAGAAGGAAGCATTAGCAACAGCGGTCGGTGGGCTCAATGGCGTTATAAGGCCGGTAACGCGCCAGGAATGGCAAAACCGGATGGAGACATACTGGTAGATCTTTTCGTCAAAATTCGCGACCTCTATAAAAAGGGCGGAAAACACCCCGAACCCATATTGAATCTCAAATGGGATTACGCGGATAAGAAGGGCCATTTTGATCCACACTTGGTGGCCAAGGAAATTAATGGATATTTCCTTAAAGACATTAAAATCGGTGACAAAGAATACAAGAAGGGCGACCTAGTCCCGGGCTTTGCCCTGCTTCAAGCCGATGGCAGCACCTCATCGGGTAACTGGCTCTATTGTCAAAGTTACAATGCTGATGGCAACAATATGGCCAGACGAAAGAAGGATGATCCAACTGGACTAGGTCTATATCCTCAATGGGCCTGGGCTTGGCCTGTCAACAGAAGAATCCTTTACAACAGGGCATCAGTTGATTTGAACGGCCAGCCAAACAACCCTGCCAGACCAGTAGTAAAATGGGTTGATGGCAAATGGGTCGGAGATGTTCCGGACGGTCCTTGGCCTCCAATGGCCGACAAGGAAAAGGGCAAACTACCATTCATAATGAAGCCAGACGGAGTAGCCTCAATATTCGGTCCGGGTTTGAACGATGGCCCATTCCCAGAGCATTATGAACCATTGGAATGCCCCGTTCCAAGTAATGCTCTCTCCAAACAGTTCATCAATCCTACGATTAAGATCTTCAAGGGAGAGAAGGATCAACATCTTACATGTGATCCGCGATTCCCATTTGTCGGGACGACCTATAGGGTTACCGAACATTGGCAGACTGGTCTGATGACTAGATGGCAACCGTGGTTGATTGAAGCGGAACCTCAAATGTTCGTGGAAATGAGCGAAGAACTCGCGCAACTCCGGGGTATCAAAAACGGTGAGAAAGTTAAGGTTTCCTCGATTCGAGGAGAAGTCGAAGCAGTAGCCATGGTAACTACCAGATTCAAGCCTTTTAAAATAGGCGATATCACTGTCCATGAAGTCGGAATGCCTTGGTGCTTCGGATGGATTACCCCGAAGGACGGTGGTGAGAGCGTCAATCTGCTAACGCCCAACGTAGGTGATCCAAACACCATGATCCCCGAATCAAAAGCGTTCATGGTTAACGTGACTAAGATAGAAGGAGGATCAAAGAATGTCTGACGGATATTCAATTCTTGTTGACACCTCCAAATGTACAGCGTGCCGAGGCTGCCAGATCGCGTGTAAGCAATGGAATGGTTTACCGGGCACAAAGACAAAAAATGAGGGAACTCATCAAAATCCTATGGATTTGTCCTTTGAAACTTACAAGCTTGTAAGATATGCAGAGGGAACTCATCCAGATGGCAAAAATTATTGGAACTTTTTTTCCGAGCAATGTCGCCACTGTCTCAATCCAGGTTGCATGGCCGAAGCCGAAAAAGGTGAGATCATTCACGACGAAAAGACAGGCGCTGTTCTTTTTACATCAAAAACAAAAAGCCTGAACTTTGAAACGGCTCGCGAGGGATGTCCGTATGATATTCCTCGGCAAAACCCGAAAACTAAGGAAATGTTCAAATGCACTATGTGCTTTGACAGAATCACCAACAACATGATACCTGCCTGTGTAAAGTCGTGCCCCACAGGAGCAATGGTCTTTGGGGAACGTGACAAAATATTGGCCGACGCCAAATCGCGTGTAGAAGAGCTAAAAAAGAGCTACCCCAAGGCACAGGCATTGAATCCCGATGATGTAAGAGTTATCTACATTGTCACGGATGCCCCGGACAAATACTGGAAATTCGCCGCGGGCAAATAGTTCACATTTGTTTCTCTTACAGCCCCACTTTCAAAAACGTGGGGCTGTAACCCATTCCCCCCCCGTTTTGTCCCAATCATTCAAAATAGAATTCCTGGTTGCCCATAACCTTCAACCTCCTTGCTCTTTGTCCTTAGCTATGGCATTTTTGTAATGCTTGTTTTGAACTCTAGTTTTCTTATCGCTCATTAAGGAACAATTCTAGACATTTCATCAAGGAGTCAAAAATGACATCAAGCGGCAACTCTTGTGTTGATTGCTCTTCAATAAAAGAATCACTTGACCGATTAAGAGCTGAAATACCCAAACTCAAGACAATAGCAGATAGTTTCGAAGATTTATTTGTGGGGTTGGCATCTACAAAGGACATGATTCCAAGTATATCAGTGGAGAAATCCGAGTTAGACACAATAAGATTTTCTCAAGGAGTTCCTATATTGAGAGATTGGAAAGTTAATATTCCTGCAGACCAATTTCTCGTGTCAGCCCAGTCCGTGATTCCGGCAATGCAAGCTTGTTTCCCCAACATCATGGAAAAACTGGATATGTATCTTGAATACATTAAGACAAACCAAGATGAGCCAATTGCGCTTTTACTTCAAGATCAGATGAACTCATTCAAAAGTTTTCGAGACATGAGCAAGGCTCTCAGCCTGGAAGATGAAATTACAGCCTTCATTACAACGATTATTTTAAAACCATTTGCAGAAAAGATAGCTGAATCCTTGAATCCCCTGCCTGCCGATCTGAACTGGAATAAAGGTTACTGTCCTATTTGCGGTTCGTGGCCAGAGGTAAGCTTTATTCGGGGCGCTGAAGGTAAGAGAAGCCTTAGATGCTCTTTTTGCGCGTTTGAATGGGCCTTCCCTCGACTCATGTGCCCATTCTGCGAGACGACTGATCAAACAAAATTGGAATTGTACTATTCAGATGACAGGAGTTTCGAGCGGGCTGAGCTCTGTAATGATTGCAAGAAATATATCGTCAGCCTGGACACGAGGAACATGATTTCAATTCCAGCCCCTCAGGTCACAGCGTTAGGAATGATTTACCTCGATATACTTGCGCAAGAAAAGGGTTATTCACCAGGGGCTATCTGCGCATGGAATGTCATCGATGGGGAAAAGCCCAAGTAATATCAAATAGGCTTATGTTACAAAACTTTCTGCTAAACTACCAAAGTCTCGGCAAGGCGTCTGGCCTGATCTTCATGCGATGCGTTGATTGAGTTAGGAGAAGCGCAGAAAGGTATTACCAAATTGTGAAACTCCTTTACCTTACAGTAATGCATCAAGTGATTGTATGCAGTAACTAATATATCGGCGTTATTTTCTAACGGTCCTCCACAGGTTACCACGAGGGCCGATTTCTTGGTTTCCAGGAAACTCTTGTGCTGTTTAGAACCGTAATTTTTTACTAAACAATAATGCCGATCAACAAGCGGCTTTATCTGAGCGGCCCAAGACCAACAATATAATGGCGTGGAATAGATGATAACATCGGAATTGATCATTCTATCAAAGATCTTCATGGCGTCATCTTTTTGAGAGCAACCCGGAGCATTAATTTCTTTTAAACACTTATAACAGCTAATGCACCCGCTAATATTGTAGTCTGTAACGTTTATCCGGTCGACCGAGTGATTCAAGCTTTTCAGATGATCTTCCAATACACTAAGCATCCGAGCTGTAGATCCCTTCTTGCGAGGCCCTCCCAAAATGGTTAGAATGTTCATGTTCAAATTCACCTAGTCTCTTTTTTTTTCTGTTTGCAATACTATATAGTTTTGTAATTTACAATAAATTCACAGAATCTTTTTATGATATCAAACAGATCTACAGAAAAATCTTTTCTCTTGCCATTTTTTCTCTTCGCCATTGCGGCTGCCGGATTAATCGCCGCATGTCTCAGCGTCGGAAACGTTTCAATATCCCCGCAATCCCTTCAAAAGAAATTGTTGGAGCCGTTGGTAAGATTGATTCTTTTCCTGGGAATCGGTCTTTTCGTAGGTCAGGTACTAGAATCGACCGGATGGACGACCCATTTAGCAAGATGGGTCAGACCAATGACGAAATGGGGCAATCTCAAAGACGAAAGCGCTGCCTCGTTTGTAACTAGTTTTGTGTCTGGTATTGGAGCTAATACTCTCCTGATGACTTTCTACCAGGAAGGAAAAATATCACGTAACGAATTAATACTGACTTATTTGCTGAACAATGGGTTTCCCATGTTTCTGCTCCACCTACCCACAACTTTCTTCCTGGTCGTGTCATTGGCTGGAAAAGCAGGCGCCATTTACTTGGCTCTGACCCTCTCGGCTGCCTTGTTAAGAAGCTTCCTGATACTGATAATTTGTAGACTGAAACTCCCAAAAGCCTGCTGGCTCTGGAGTCCGATAGTGCCTGACAAAAAAAATACGACACAGAAAACGGCCACAAAAATTTGGATCAAATTCAAGGACCGGTTTTTTCGTGTAGCCCTATATACCGTTCCGATTTACGCAATTGTCTTCTTGATCAATGAATACGGTCTATTCACTTGGATGAGGCAAGGTTTGGCATCGTCAGTAGCCGCTGAGCTTGTTCCTGTGGAGGCCGCCGGAATGATCATATTTTCTCTTGCGGCTGAATTTGGAGCAGGAATGGCTGCAGCGGGAGCTTTGCTCTCAACAGGCGCTTTGACTGACAAACAGGCTGCAGTGGCTCTAGTTGTCGGAACGATAATAGCCACTCCAATCAGAACATTGAGACATCAGCTCCCAACGCATCTCGGCCTTTTTAATATAGCTCTAGGAAGCAAACTTCTCGCTCTGAGTCAATCCCTGCGAGTCGTTTCCTTAATATTCGTGACAGCCATGTATGCCTTATTATCTTAGTGGAACTGTTGAGTCGCACGCGTGAAGAACTAATTCGCCATATAAATGGTCAAAATCTTTATGTGCCTAAAATGATTCCTATTGGCAAAGGAACTGCCTAAAACCAATATGTTGTTCCCTGACAGCAATGATCACTGCAATAATATTTTTTATGAGTCTCTCCAATTTATGATTGAATTAGAAAGGCTAAAGCTGTATACAATTTAGGGCTGATCATGAAAGTTATTGCCGGTCACTATCGTGGATTCAACATTCCCGCTCCAAAAGGATTGAGATTTAGGCCCACCGCTAACCGTGTCAGGGAGGCGGTTTTTAGCGCCATAGATTCTCATGTCGAAGGAAAGACCGTGCTAGACTTGTTTGCCGGCTCAGGAGCGTTTGGCTTCGAGGCCTTAAGTCGAAATGCGAAAAATGTTGTTTTTGTGGATCGTAGCCGAGTTGCATGCGCTAACATCAAACAAGTGGGCGAACGATTAGGCGTGCACAACAAAATGTTGATCCTGAACTCAACAGCCCTCAAGGCCGTCAAGAAGCTAGTTGCGGAAAACAGTAAGTTCTCTGTGATATTTCTCGACCCTCCCTATTATTCTCCTAGTTTGGATGAGATTTTGGAATTCAGAGATTTTCCATATCTTTTTTCAGATGACTCCTTGATTATCTGTGAAACTTCAGTCCGCTCGCAGTTACCTAATCCGCCTCCAAAAGCTGAAATTTTCTTCTCCCGTAAGTACGGTGAAACTTTGGTAAATATCTTTAGCGTCGTTGACAAAAACTATATGACACCCCTGTGAGGCCCAATGACATTAGAAAAGAAAATTGCTATTTACCCTGGAACCTTCGATCCGATTCATAACGGTCATGTCGAGATCATACAAAGAGCTCTCGGTACTTTCGATTCAATAATTGTTGCTTTGGGTTTGAATCCTGAAAAACACACCATCTTTAGCATTGAAGAACGCATGGATATGATTCGCAATAGCGTAGATGGTGATCCCAGAATAGATTGTGATCATTTCGAAGGATTGCTGGTGCGATATGCAGAGGAAAAGAAGGCTAGAGCCATAATCAGAGGTTTGCGAGCCGTTTCAGACTTCGAGTATGAATTTCAGTTAGCGCTCATGAACCGTAAATTGTCCAGAAACATTGAGACATTTTTTCTCATGACTGCGCACAGATATCTTTATGTGAGTTCGAGAATCATCAAGGCCACGGTCATGGCTGGAGGATCTCCAGAAGGCTTGGTGCCCGATTATGTTCTGCAAGTTCTCAAAAGGAAATTTCCGAATATAAAAGATATGTCATAGAATTAAGAAATAGAGGAATGATTATGAAAAACTTACTATCACAAAGAGCTAGCGAATTGAAACCATCAGCTACTCTGGCCATTTCTGCTAAAGAAAAAGAATTGAAAGGTCAGGGAATTGACGTAGTTGGTTTTGGGGCGGGGGAGCCAGATTTCTCAACACCGATCCAAATCAGGGAGGCGGCAAAAAAGTCTCTTGATAATGGAGAAACTTTCTACACCCCTGTCGGAGGCTCTCCACAGCTCAAAAATGCTATAATCAAGAGATTTAGGGCGGACTATGGCCTTGAGTATAAACCTGAACATATTCTAGTCTCTTGTGGAGCCAAGCATAGCCTATATAACATATTTCAGGCTATCATAAATCCCGGTGATGAAGTTCTGATTCCAGCCCCGTATTGGGTTTCATATCCAGAGATGGTGAGTTTGTCCGGTGGCACACCCATAATTGTTCCATCATATGAAAAACAGAATTTTGAGCCCGATGTAGCAGTTTTAGAGTCTTTGATTACCCAGAAAACCAAAGCCTTGCTTGTCAACTCCCCTTCAAACCCTACCGGCATAATGTATTCAAGGAAATTACTAGAGGCGCTGGCGGCTCTCGCTGAAAAATATGACCTTTTAGTGATTTCTGATGAGATTTATGACAAACTGATTTACGACAAATTAACCTTTACTCCTTTTGCTTCCTTGCCTGGTATGCATAAGAGGACAATTACAGTGAACGGAGTTTCAAAAACATATGCCATGACAGGCTTTCGAATCGGCTACTTAGCTGCTCCGGTTATTGAAATAGTTAAGGCAGCTACTGATATACAGAGTCAGTCAACTTCGAATCCATGCGCTACGGCCCAGGCCGCAGCTATTGAGGCCTTGTCAGGCCCTCAGGATGAAGTTGAGAAGATGAGGCAGATTTTTGAGAAACGTCGAAATTTGATGGTTGATCTGGTCAATGACATACCAGAATTGTTTGTCCTCAGCCCTCAAGGAGCGTTCTACACTTTTGTTAACACTTCTAAACTGAATGGGAAAAATGGTATCAAGAATTCAACAGACTTTGCCAACTTGCTCCTGGAAAAGTATCATGTCGCATGCGTTCCAGGCGGACCTTTTGGTTCAGAAGATCATATCAGACTCTCGTTTGCAACCTCTGATCAAGTTATTGAAGAGGGCATCAGACGAATTGGAGTGGCATGTAAGGATTTGGGATGACTCGCGACAACCCTCTCATTCTATTAACGAATGACGACGGTATACATGCTGAGGGTTTAAAAGTATTAAAGGAAGCTGTGGGGCGTCTAGGCGAGGCCAGGATTGTTGCTCCTATTACCGAACAAAGCGCCGTGGGCCATTCCATAACCCTTTATGACCCTATAAAAGCTCATGAAGTTAGAAAAGACGGGGCATTTTACGGTTATGGGATCGGTGGCACCCCGGCCGATTCCGTCAAGTTAGCGATACACTGCTTGTTGGACAGGCTCCCTGACCTAGTGATATCCGGAATCAATAATGGGGCAAATCTCGGCATAAATGTCTTATATTCAGGGACGGTTTCAGCTGCTACTGAAGCCGCAATTCTCGGAGCCCCATCTATGGCGGTATCTATTGCAGCCAAGAAGGATCCGCCCTTTGAATATGCCATACCGCACATACTAAAAATTGTAGGTTGGCTTCTCAAAAATCGTTTGCCTTTAGGTGTTGCTCTCAATGTAAATATACCTGCTTTACCTCCAAAGGAGGTCAAGGGGTTTAGAAGGACAAGACAAGGTTTGTCAAAATTCAATGAAACTTTCGACAGGCGAGCAGACCCCCGGGGAGACCATTATTATTGGCTTTCAGGAGAAGCCTTGCCCGAAGAGCTGGACGATGAGATAGATACAGTAGCTGTGAGAAAAGGTTTTGTTTCTGTGACCCCACTTTTCTATGACTTGACAGCTCACAATTTCTCGAGAGACATTGAGTCATCGTTGAAAAATATATGAACGAACTTTCTGAAAAAAGTGATTTGGCGCAAATTGAATGTCGCCTTGATTACAATTTTTGTGACACGGAACTTCTCGTAGGCGCTCTAACCAGAAGAAGCTTTTGGCATGAAAATAGGAGCACATGTTCTGAGAATAATGAACGGATGGAATTTCTGGGAGATGCTGTCCTTGGTCTTATAATTGCTAACATTCTATACAAAAATTTTCCCGATGCAAATGAAGGAGACCTGCAAAAAAAACGAGCGTCTATAGTAAACAGGGGCGCATTGGCACGCCTGATGAGAACCCTAGGCTTAGCCCAATATATTCGAATGGGAAAAGGCGATGAAATTTCCGGTTGTAGAGACAGAGACTCAATTCTTGCTGATACCTTGGAAGCTATAATTGCTGCAATTTACATAGATTCGGACTTCGACACAACCTATAGGATTATTGAACGTCTTTTTTCGGGACTCATTCAACTAACAAGTGATTCATCGTTTATGGATGACTTTAAGAGTCGTTTGCAGGAATTGACTCAGGCCCAGCTCGGACTGACCCCCTTTTACGAAGTTCTCGGGGAATGGGGGGAAGAACACAAAAAAACTTTTAGTGTAGCCGTATACGTGGGCGAAAATCTTGCCGGATCTGGTGAAGGCGCTAGCAAAAGGGAAGCCGCCCAAGTAGCCGCAAGAAATGCGTTAGCCTTTTTCCAAGATAAAATAACCAATTGAATTAGTTAGAATATCAGGCATATCAATCAAATAACATTCGAATTGATATGTCTTCCTCTATTGACCTCTAAGAATTTAAAACACAATCTAAGTAAAGTAATATTTTTTCAGACTTCTGGCAATTCCCTACTCTTTTGAAATTTAGAAAGGATCTCAAATGGTAACAGAAATCACTCGTAGAGAGGCATTGTCCGGTGTTGTTGCGGGGGCGAGTGTAGGAGCGCTTTCCATGTTGCTGTCGGATGAAGCTTTAGCGGCAACTAAAGCAGAAACAGGCGCTGTAGACTTATTGAAGCTACCTGCCCTACCCTATCCTGAAGATGCCCTGGAACCTATTATTGACAAAGAGACAGTCAAGATTCACCATGGGAAGCATTTTGCCGCTTACATAGCCGGCCTGAACAAAAATCTCGAAGATCTGAACAAGGCAAGACAGTCAGGAAATTATGACAGTATCAAGTGTATTTCAAAGGATCTGTCATTTAATGCGTCTGGAGTGGTTTTACACTGGATCTATTTCAGCACCATCGGACCGGCCGCTTCGAAGAGTCCCCAAGGTAAGATACTCGAACTCATAAACCGAGATTTTGGATCAGTCGAGACATTCTGGAAGCAGTTCGCTGCAGCGACAAAAACTGTTGAGGCCTCGGGGTGGGGAGTTTTAGCGTGGGAACCTTTCTCTAAAAAATTGTTGATCATGCAGGCGGAAAAGCACCAAAACCTTACCAGTTGGGGCGCAATGCCATTGATGGTTTGCGACGTCTGGGAACATGCCTATTACCTGAAATACCAGAACAGAAGAGCCGAATATGTGGATAATTTCTCGAAGATAATAGCGTGGGACAAGGTAGAAGAGCGACTGAAGACTTATTGCGCCATTTAAACTCTTGAATGAGACGCCTGGATTAGATTGTATCACCGGTAAAGTCCAGGCGTCATAAACAAGTCATCAATCTGTTATTGCTCTAAAAGTTCAATAGATTTTCCTGAGATTCAGCCAGCTAAAAGCTAAATTTCTCATCAGGTCTACGTTCAGGCACATATTGCTGATCAATCTTTCCTTCGTTCCAGTCTTGCGATACATAAAGGTTGCAATAACAGCTCCCATAATCCCTTATGTCAGCTTCGCGGTATTCACAGGGGCATATTATGTCCTTGTCCTTTTCGCGATCAGCGGAAGCCAAACGACATGGGCAGCACATGTACCCGTAACGTTCACGATTTACCAGCAAAGACGAAAGTAACTGAAACACATGCTCCTTGTCCTTGTTGAAAAAAAAACCTTTGGGTTCTTGGGTCTTTCTAAGCATTTCATACAGTTTCTCAACGTCTGTCATAATTTGTTACTCCGAATAGATTTATAATTTCTTAAAGATGACAAATTTGAAAAAAGTGTTTTTAACTGTAGAGTTGTAGCAAATCACTGACGCCACTAAATACATACTCAGGTTTGTGCGAACTCTCCGAAAGCATTTCACTAGTTGTAGCTCCTGATAGGACTAAGGCAAAATCCATATTGGCATTTTTTGCGCAAAGCATATCTGTATCAAGTCTGTCACCAATCAAGAGGCATTCAAATCGTTCCAGGCTGCTTTGGGCTAGCGCCATTTCGGCCATATCAGGGAATGGTTTTCCAAAAATCCGCTCCGGCTGAACACCTGCTGCTGTAGCTATAGCCGCTACCACACTTCCCGCTCCAGGACTGAAATTTTCTTCATCTGGAAATGTAACATCCAGGTTCGTAGCCCAAAATTTGGAGCCTGCCTGGATTGCCTTATGGGCTCTTCTCATCTTTGCATAGGAAAAATCCCTGTCCAGGGCAACTACAACAGCCTCGGTCTGTTTTGGATCCTCAGTCAAGATCGCCCCAGCCCTTGAACATCCCTGCGATAAACACTTTTCACCTATAACCATTATGCGAATTTCCCTGTGAACAGTCTCTATCTCTCTGATCAAAACAGAGGCTGAGTTGACCACCTGCCATGGATCAACTGAAAGACCCCACTTCCTTATTTTTTCACATAGACCTTCGGCCAGTAAAGTCGCGTTGTTAGACAGAAAATACCATTTTACACCTAATTGGCTAAGCTTACTGTAAATTTCATGGACACCCGGGAGCAAAATTGATCCACGATTAATAGTGCCATCAAGATCCGCAAGAATTGCTTTATATCTCATTTTGTAAATTTCAGCTTTTCAGTTTAAATTAGCTCGCTGAGCTTCTTGGACAACCGAATTGATGTCAATATTCGAAAAAAGCCTTTCGCTTGCAAGATTTAAATTGGTCAATGCAAGGTTGAATTCAGGGTTTAATTTCGTAGCTTCATTAAAATCGCTGACTGCTCCCTCAAGATTGCCAATGCGATATCTGAAAAAGCCTCGATTGTTCCAGACCGATGGATCTTTTGGACTCAAAGCTATCGATTTGTCGAAATCCGAAATGGCATCTTCTATTTTACCAATTAAACTGAGAGTAATTCCTCGAAGGCTGAAAGCTCTTCCTGAATCCGGCCTAATTCTAATAACTTGATTTAAATCACTCAACGCTAGTTGAAGATCGTCTTTCTTGAGATAGCAAACAGCCCGATTGTACAACGTCTTTGAATCATGCGGAAAACCTTCGATAACCTGAGAAAAATCCTGAATCGCCGCGTCGTAAAGCAATCTATTGTAATAAGTCATCCCCCTCATCGCAAAGATCTCTCCATCAGAGGGATCTATCGTAGCAGCAGATGACAAATCTATCCCCGCACGCAATTGGTCACCAAGCTCCATGAAAATTCTGGCCCTTTCCTTGTAAGCTTCTACTAACTTGGGTTCCAATTCAATCGACTGATTGAGATATTCCAGAGCCTCATCGTGTTTACCAAGACCGTTTTTTAATACGCCTAAATAGAGATAACTTTCTGGAAGCCTTGGATTAATTTTTAAGGCCTTTTTCAGGTTTGTTTCAGCGAGCCTGAATTCATCGAGCTGAATGAAACATCTTGCAGCCAACACAAGAGCACTGACATCATCAGGCTTTTCAGCGATGATTTTTTTGGACTCGGCCAAAGCAATTTCGGGTTTACTGGTCTTTAACAGCAATAATATTCTCTGCTTGCGAATTGTGTCATCAGGTCTTAAGATTCCAGCACGGGCGTAATCAGAAAGCGCAGCGTCAAAATCCCCTAATTTCACATGAATTTCTGCTCTAAATACAAACAGTTCAGGGTTGTTAGGATTGATCCTATTCCATACGCTTAAATCATCGAGAGCTTTACGCGGTTTGCCTTCCCTGACGTAAAGGCGAGCTCGGTGTTCCAACGCCAGTGCTGATTGGGGGTCAAAATTGAGCGCCCGAGTGAATTCGTCTTCAGCCTTAATCAATGAACCTTCTTTTTCAAATATCAATCCTTTCAGGACGTATGCGCGCGCCACACCTGGCATGTTAAGTAGATAAGAATCCAGAGCCAGATTGGCCTGGTCCAACTGGTCTACCATTATGAGGCATTCGGCCTTTTCGATTAGGGCAGAATAGTTCCTTTTTGAAATGCTAAGCGCAGCGTCAAAATCTTCTATCGCCTTGAAATAGTCACCCTGATCTTTGTAAATTATTCCACGTTGTAAGAATAATTGAGACTGAATGTTGCCCTTGGTAGAATCGTCCTGCAATGCCTCGTCAATAAACTCAAGCCTCTGTTGGGGTTCTGTAAGAGAGTTTAGTTTGTTGATCACTTCGGGAATTTTCTGTGAACCGTACGATTGGTTTACAATGACACCATAAGCAATTGAAAATAAAATGATTTGAAAAAATAGGATTCTTCTCATAATAGACAAGATTCGAAAACCCGTGTGTGATAATAAACAATCATCCAGGAAATCGAGTTTTCAGTTCCTGGATGAGAAGCTCAAGTATTTGGTCAAATTGTCGCCGCATAGATATCATGTTTTCACGCATCTGCAGAATTACTTCCACTCCTGGGAGGTTGACTTCCAATTCACGGGTTAAATTGCAGATAATTCTTAATCGCTCGACTTGATCCAAATCATAAAGTTTGTCTCCAGACGAGTCTATTTGAGAGCATGCGATTAGCTCTTCGGACTCCAATTCATCAAGAAAATCTTCCTCAAATTCAAATATTTCAATAACCTGTCTTCTCTGGTAATATTGATCTGTCATTACGTCACCCATCTCGCTCAGCCAGAAACATCATAGGTTTATTCACTACAATACAAAAAACCTCGATCCTTAAAGACGAATCTCGCTCCTTACATCCTTGTTGTAAAAACGGTCGAGCGCTGCGGCTGCCTCCAACGCCTCTTCCTCATTAGTGATTGGCACTTGAACTCTAAGTATAACATACAAGTCTCCTGGAACTTTCGTCTTGAGGTTCGGGGCTCCTTTACCCTTAAGTCTCAGTTTTTGTCCGGACTTTGTTCCCTGTGGTATTCTAAGCTGAACTTCCCCTGTCGGGGTCATTAGTTTTATTTCTGAACCCTTCATGGCTTCTGCTACTGTCACAGGCACTTCAACCCGTATTGAATCACCGTCTCTCTTAAAGATAGGATGAGGGGCTATACGAGTGATAATATACAAATCGCCCGAAGGGCCACCATTTAATCCAGGTTCACCCTTCCCTGAAAGTCTAATTTTTGATCCGTCTTTGACTCCAGCAGGTATCACCACATCGATAGTCTCTGTAGAAGGAAGAACCCCAGCGCCCCGGCATTCTGAACACACCTCACCTTTTCGTCCCGAGCCACCACAGTCCGGACAGGCACGACTGAAGTTTATCGGGCCTTGCGAAACACTGGTCTGGCCGGTTCCTTTACATGTTTTGCAGACAGGAGTATCCGAATTTTCGATCCGCCCCAGTCCGCCACATTTAACGCAAACCTTCTGTTTCTGAAGTGTGATCCTGGTTGTAGTCCCCCTGATGGAACTAACGAAATCGACGTCCAAAACAGATTCTATGTCGCGACCTTTTTGAGGGCCTTTCGGGGAGGACCCAGCCCCTCCAAAGAGATCAGAAAATATGTCCTCAAAACCCGAATAACGATAATCTCCGCTGTCAGAATGAGAATCGTAAAATCCGCCAAATCCTCTGGCGCCCTTGGCCCCTGAGCCTGCAAACTGACTCCATTGCTTATATTGTCGGGCTTGTTCAGGATCAAAGCCGGCCTTCAAGCCCTCTTCGCCAAATTCATCATAAATCTTTCTCTTTTCGGGGTCCGACAAAACCTCGTGAGCTCGCGACACTTCCTTAAACTTTTCTTCCGCTTCTTTATTTCCAGGATTTACATCAGGATGATATTTCCTGGCCAATTTTCTGTAAGCTTTCTTTATTTGGTCTGTAGAAGCGTCCTTTTTTACACCAAGTATTGAATAATAATCTTCTCCAGCCATAATCCGCTTCCTCTTTGCCAACTGTACTTCAGAGACAAAGGCTTCTTTTCAAAGTATTACTTTAACTTAAAAATCTATGATAAAGCAGGCTTTGACAACCTTTCCATGATACGATATTTATGTATTCGTGACGGCTTGTCAAGCCGATAACAAGTTATCTATTTAAACAAATTGATTTTTTCGGATAACCTATGTGCGTGACACTGTGCTCCAACCTTCCTAATCGATAAACACCCTCCAGGATCGGGATATGATAATCGACTGCCACGTCCATCTGTTCCACGATAGTGTAGTTAGCGATCGCTCAGAATTCGTGCTGCGTGACCAAGCTTTCGGCGCGCTCTATTCTTCTCCCCAGGCTCGAATAGCATCATCGGCTGAAATTATTGATTACATCGATAAATTCTCCATCGCAAAAGCAGTGGTCTTTGGATTCCCATGGAAAGATAGAGACTTATACTTGAGAAACAACGACGCGGTGCTTGAGTTTTCTCAAAAGTTTCCAGATCGGATAGTTCCCTTTGCTACATTCGGCCTGTCCACCAGCCACCTTTTACATCGCGACATTGAGCAAATCATCGAATCGGGATTCAAGGGTTTGGGTGAACTCTCAATGTATGAGACAGGATGGGATTACTCTTCTATCTCAGCCCTAAGAGAATGTCTCATAATTGCTTCACAATCGAGCATGCCAGTGATGATTCACGTCAATGAGCCAGTAGGACACAAGTACCCTGGGAAAATTCACATTGATTTTGCCGAGATTGCAAAACTTATCAGTGACTTTCCCGAAACTGATTTCATTCTGGCTCATTTTGGGGGAGGTATTTTCTTTTACGCTTTGATGCCTGAAATTAGAGATGCCTTGAAGCGTACATATGTTGACACTGCGGCATGCCCCTTTATATATGAAAGCAAAATATTTGAGGTTTGCATAAGCATCTTCGGTGAAGACCGCATCCTTTTTGGTAGTGATTATCCGTTACTTGGCTTGAATCGATATCTCAAAGAACTCGACAAGTCCTCACTTGCTCCATCGCAAAAACAAGGAATACTTGGATACAATGCGTCTAAGTTAATGGGGTTGTAAAAAGAAAATGGCGGTTTCAAACAATTGTATTGCCTGAGGCAAATATGGGTTGTTTACACATCATATACCCAAGATGGAGGAATCGATGAGTCCTCATCTTTTTTGTGCTCAGCCAATACTCTGATTGATATGCCTCCTCGTGGATTCATTATCCCGATAACTAGAGCCCATTTGGGATCTATGCTCTTCACGATGTTTTCGAGTATACTATTGGTAATCTCCTCGTGAAACATCCCGACGTTTCTGAAGCTCCCCAAGAATAGCTTCAAGGATTTGGATTCAATGCATTTGTTTTGGGGAATATATATTATCTTAATCTTGGCGAAATCAGGTTGACCGGTAACTGGACACAGGCTTGTAAATTCAGGACAATCAAACTGTATGACATAATTCCTTTCAGGAAATCTGTTTTGAAATGCTTCCAGTTTTGCAGTTTCTGGTGAATTTGGATAAACGGTCTTGCTCATCTTCAGCAGACTGAGCTCACTGTCATCGCTCGGGTACATGATTGTTTCTCCCCTGTTCAAGAAGTTTTTTCGTACATTCTTCATTAGCTTATTTGGCACGGCACGCCAAAAGCGTCAAGCCTTGCAAAGAAATTTGATGTTCGATGATGTTAGAAAATAGTGTTATTATAGGCAGTTATCTTCCGGTAACATCGCCCTTATCCCGCTTAGATGTCCGAACCAAAATAATCGGCTTCTGTTTCCTTTTGTACGGTGTATTGTCTTCAAACAAGGCGCCCATCGTTATGCTCAACGTCACCTTCACGGTATTCTTAGCAACGTTAACGCGGGTCCCTTTCACATTTTGGCTGAGATGCTTGTTGCGCTTTTCTCCTATGTTACTAATAACCTTTTTGCTGAACCTCTTTTTCACTTCCCCTGGTTTTTATTATGAAATTGCCGGTTTTGTCCTGCCCGTTGGAAAGGACAGCATGGCAAGCAGCGCTACAACCACATTTCAACTGCTTTGCGCAATACTTTTGGCCTTGATTCTAACTTTCTCAACTCCACCTACAGAACTCGTTAACGCCACCCAATGGCTCGCTAAGCCCTTATCACGGTTGAAAATTCCAGTTCAGGATCTTGCCCTGGTCATGTTCATGGCTATGAGGTTTATTCCTTTTTTTCAGTTAGAGCTTAACAGAATAGTAGAGGCTCAAAAGTCTCGTGGAATAAATTTCCAAGATGGATCCGTAATTGACAAAGGGAAAAGGTTGTTAGGGATCCTTCACCCTGCGTTTATGGCTACAATTGGCCGCTCTGAAAATCTCGCTGTCTCAATGTCAGCTCGGGGCTTCACACGCGGGGTAAAAAGGACATTTTTTAGACAGCGTTACTTGTCTCAATCGGACTCAGTCGCTTTCATGATCTTGATAGGATATTTCATCGCAAGGAACCTCATCATTCATGAATGTTTACTGCTTTTTCTGTCAAACCCATGGGATGACTATAATTAAAGTAATAACTCATTAAATGATATAACCTTGTATTATAATTATTTTTATGTTATAGCTAGCGTCAAACGATAGTCATGGGCGGGATTTGTTGAAGGAGAACGCTAGATGAAACGACCATTTTCAATTATATGCATTGTTGGCGCGTTGGCAATTTTCCTGGTTATGCCGGTAAGTGGGGCTTCGGAAGAACTAATCGTAAAAAACTGCAATGAACTGATGAGGATGGCAGAAAATCTTCAAGAAGATTTAAAGACTACTAATATGATGTTGAAAGCTTCTTTGGACGGCGGCTCCATTCAGAGTGTGAAGACCTATAAGTTGAAGAAAGAAGCAACAAGTAACAAGTTGCAGGCTGTCCTTCAGGCGATAAATCTCAAAGGTTGCGCCAAGGGAATGTGAATTTATTTTTCCATTTTTTGGATTGAATATATTACAGGCCTTATGGCTCTAGTAACATTTATTTCACAGCGAGTAGTTGGTAATAATACGGGTTTGACAGCGCCAACATCATATTCTCGTCCGGTATCTTTTGATCTGAGGAAAATTCGAGCTAGTTGGTTGTCTTCTATCAGGCAACATAGCTCCTGATTGTCGTCTTCAACCAGCTTGTGAAAATCATTCCACCCTTTGGTAATGAACGAACCCAAAATGGCATCCGAATAGCTGTGAACTTTTGACATTTCTACCCCCACTCTTGATAGAATGAGAGCTAATTTGAGAATGACTCCTTCCCCCACTGTGAATTTGTATGCCTGATCCAACTTTTGTTTACCTTCGTAATCTACTTCTTGCAAGAATGAGTTGAAATCATTTAACGATTCAAAATCGAGTAACCTGGCGACAGCGTCAGGAGTTAAATCTTTTGAAAGCATTTTTACCTCTGGTTCCTGTTCTTACCTGAACGTGTTATTCGATTTATTTGGTTGACCCAGCACCTCAAGACAAAACACTAATCATAGCAATCAAATAATTTCATCGGCTCTTGTTTTTGCCGCTTCAACAGTCTCCATCATTATTCCCCTGATCCCAGAGCGCTCCAACAATTTTAGTCCAGAAATCGTTGTTCCGGCTGGAGAGGTTATTTGGTCTTTCAAACTACTGAAAGGCATGTTCGATTCCAGAGCCATAGTCGCTGCGCCAAGCACTGTCTGTATGGTAAGCAATTTAGCCACATCCCTGCTTAGACCTGTAAACACACCCGCATCAGACAAAGCCTCCATGATCACGAACAAATACCCTGGACCACTCCCCGAAAGGGCAGTCACAGCATTTATATACTTTTCTTCTACCACTACAACCTTTCCGATACTCGAAAAGAATTCCGCGGCTATTTTAACATCTTCATCAGAAGCCTTTCCCGCCTTGCAAACAGCAGTAGCGCTTTGCCCCACCATGGCGGCGGCATTTGGCATTGATCGAATCAGACGAATATCTTCACCCAGGATAGATAAAAGCAACTTTGACGACACACCGGCAGCTATTGATATAACTAGTGTCTCGTTCCCAATGGACGATCTTATAGGCTCCAATGCCGACTGTATATTTTGAGGCTTTACGGCAAGAAGTAAAATTCTCGTGTTAGGATCTAGAAGGCCCGAAGGAACTTCAACATATCCCACCCCGTAAGCATGGGCAACTGACATCGATTTGTTCAAATCCACATCGTAAACGCAAATGTCCGAAGGCTCATTGAACTTTGAATTTATCAGTCCCTTTATGATGGCAGATCCCATGGCGCCTGCGCCCATGATAGATATTTTTCCCAATTTTTTCTAAGCTCCCCTTCTTAACGTTGTTTGGCAGAAAATAATGAGCAAGCTCTCTCTATACTCTGATGGAATTTATTGGTAATATTGAATCTATGTTCAAAATATGTTGGCAAAATGTTCACAAGAGTTAAACAGGCTCTCTATTGTGATCTCTTTGAATATATTATCACGCTCCAAAACCAATTTGAATCAAATTGAACAATCTGGATTCTGTGGACTAAGTAATTTCTTCGAGGTAGGCCTCCCATGACTTCCCCCTTTATGGTTGATACGCGAAGATTAAACTGCCCCCAACCAGTGCTCCTTGCAAAAAAAGCAATGGACAATCTGGACATAAATGAGTTTTTGATTCTCGTAGATAATCGAATTTCGAAGGAAAATCTTTGTCGCTTCATAAACAGCCAGGGTCTTGAATACACCGTCAAGGAATTAGGCTCAGACAGTTATGAAATCCTCGCATCTAGAAGCCAAAAGGAATTTTCAAGTCCTCAAGCTCCCTCTGATACGCCATATAATTTGGAGTGCTCCGAGGATTCATCAATAGTGATCTATGTGGGAACATGCGCCATGGGCTCAGGGGACTATGAATTAGGGATCAAGCTGATGCGCGGTTTTCTTCGAACTCTCATAGACATGGACTTTAGACCATGGAGAATGATATTCATAAATTCAGGTGTAAAACTTACTAGCACAGATGAAGAGGCCACAGAAGCGTTAAACATGATGGCCGAAAAAGGAGTGGAAATCCTGTCGTGTGGAACGTGTCTAAAGCATTATGGACTAGAAGACAAGTTGGCTGTAGGACGTACCACCACAATGTATGAGGTTATAGAGAGCCTGCATCAAGCAAAGAAGGTCATCTCTCCTGACTAAATTTTCTAGGTTCTATTTCGTATTGATAAGGAATCTTGAAGCGCAACTGAAGATGGGATAGTCCTCTTCACAGGAAGCTCGACGACAAAGCAGGCCCCACCGTCTTCTCCGTCCTTCACCCTTATGAATCCATTGTGATCCGATATGATGGCGTTGACGATTGTCAATCCCAATCCAGTCCCACCGCTCTTTCTTGTAAAATAGGGATCAAATATTCTTTCCCTATCTTGAACAGGAACACCTCTGCCGTTATCGATGACTTCAATCGTAGCTATCGATAAGCTTGCATCATAATTGGTTTTTATTGCTATATGTCCATTATCTCCTATTGCGGAAACTGAATTATCTAGCAAGTTTGCCATTACGCGTTTGAACTGTTCCCTATCAAGATCCAGTAATGGTAACTGATCGGATAAAAGAAAATCAAACCTAACCTTATCATTTCCCGATTCATACAATGCCCCCACTTCCATAATGAGCGCGTTTAGATCTGTCGGAGTCGGATTAGCAGTGGGCATCCTGGCAAATTTAGAAAATTCATTCACCATGTTCTTGAGTTGATCAACCTGTTTGATTATAGAACTCGTGCATTGATCCAACGTCGCTCCATCCGTGCCAAGGTTTTCCAAATATTTCCGGCGGATCCGTTGAGCGTTCAGTTGAATGGGTGTCAAAGGATTTTTGATTTCATGGGCAATTCTTCTTGCTACTTCCCTCCATGCCGCCATTCTCTGAGCCTTGACCAGGTAGGTCAAATCCTCGAAAACAAGAACAACTCCTATTACATTTCCCATCTCATCCTTAAGTATGTTGGCGAAACACATAAGGGTTATGACCTTTTCGGGAAATGAAATCTTTAAGTGCCTCTCTATAGCTCCATCGGAAGATTCGTATAGTTCTTCAAGAATTAGTTTTAGGCTATTCGAGGCCTCGCCTGGAAGTTTTTTGGACAGTTCGTCTCCAAGAAGATTTTGCTTGTTGAGTTTCAAAAGCCTAATGGCAGATTCATTTGCTGTAGTAATTCTGTTGTTTGCGTCAAGAGCAAGAACCCCTGCCGCCACATTGGTTAGAACTGCTTCCATATACTTTCGTCTGTTATCCAGATCAAGGTTAACTCTCATCAGCTCATCACGGCTTTTTCTTAGGTCTGACGCCATTTTATTAAATGAGTCAACAAGTTGCCCCAATTCATCTTCCCCGGACGAATCTAGATTGACATCAAGATCTCCTGAGGCTATTCGGGCTGTTCCCTCGGCCAAATTCTGGATCGGATCAGTTATGTCCCTAGCCATGGAAAGCCCGAACCAAAAACCGATGAAAATTACGAGGAGGGCCACCATTAATAGAATGAGAATGTATGTTGTCTTGATAGGCCCCTTCATACGGCGCGCTTCTTGATAATCGCCGAATGCTGAAGTTATCCCGAACAATCTGCCCGACAATGAGGTGGGAATATAATAGTCGGTCACAATAGCGCCCAAAGGTTCGCTCGATTTTTGAATCCGCAAAGGGCTCACACCCCTTACGATATCTCCACCAGTGTTGACTCCTATGATCATAGAAGTCTGCTCACCCTGAAGTCCTATCTTGACAAAACTCTGATTGGGAGCCGGTAAATTTACCTCATCCAGGAGCCCTGACTTGTACAAAATAAACTCAGAACCTCGAGTAAAATAAAAATGAACAGCCCCCAATCCTAGCGATGATATCCAATGATTGGACTGATCATTCACAAACTTTCTTAGATCATTGACATTGCTGATGTTGGATTCCTGAATGATCTTAGAAATCTGAGCTCCGCTCTCAATTGCTCTCTCAGAAGCGTTTTGATAGAAAGCCTGCGCTATAAATAGAGCCGACTGTAGAGAATCTTCAACTTGAGTAGTAAACCAGCTTTCAATAGTGTTGTGTAAAACCCCCGCGCTAGCCATAAAGAGAACAACTGTAGGGATCAGTGTCAATGCCACTAACGCCATTGTCAGTCGCGTCTTCAGGTTGACCCCAAGAACTTTTCTGCGCCTCTCAAATACAAGTTTGAAGAGATTTCTTATCAAGAAAAATATGACTAGAATCAGTAGCAGCGTTACCACTGTCAGCAGACCAAACAAAAGTAAATGACTGCCTAGAGGAATGTGTTCAGAAGATCTGGCAACCTCCGATTCATAATAAAAGATCAAACCAATCAATATCGAAGCTATTACAGCTACTACTATCTCGCGCCTTCTCTTTCGTCTCTCGTAGGCTTCAGAGAATTCTTTTCTCAACGCCTTCTGCCTTCCATTTCTTCAAGAGATTCATCATCAAAGCCGAAATGATGACCTATCTCGTGCAGCAAGACATCTCTAATCACTTCATATAGGTTCTGGTGATTTCTCGCGGCTAACATCACCGGCTTTGAATAAATATAGATCCTTTCAGGAAAAGGACTCTGGTAGAATACACTCTGCTTATCCATGGGTATTCCAGCATAGAGTCCTAGCAAATTCCATGGATTTTCCACCCCGACAGAACTCAATGTTTCCTGATCAGCAAAATCTTCAATGATTATTTCCACCCCGACGAGGCGATCCGAGAACTCCTCAGGAAGACTCTTCAAAGCCCTGATTGCGGTTTTATAAAAAATGTCATCCATTTATGATCCAGTATATACTCGACATTTGACACTAACTTTTACGCAGTAGCTAGTCTTGGTGGAATTCTAGCCAATCAGTTACTCATTATAATCAACTTATGCGAAAGTCTGAAAATGACTTTTTAACTCAAGATGATTTCATGGCTCAAAAACAAATAATTAAGAGCCTACTATATGAATTAACAATAACAAGCCTGAAATTGCTGCGACAAGTTGTTTCAAAATCTTGACTGTTGACA
The DNA here is from genome assembly GCA_937930835.1 of uncultured Desulfomonile sp. Classification (GTDB taxonomy): domain Bacteria; phylum Desulfobacterota; class Desulfomonilia; order Desulfomonilales; family Desulfomonilaceae; genus CAITZA01. The sequence goes on along the minus strand of CALGLN010000108.1, from coordinate 43,385 downwards.
CGGAATCAGTTTTGCGCGTATTTAGCCATTTTTTATTTCAAGGACGGCTCAAGTGAAATTATACGCTGAAAAACCAAATAATGTTTACTTAATTGTTGGATTGGGCAACCCAGGGAGTTCTTATTCCAAGAACAGACATAATCTAGGATTTATGGTCCTTGATAAAATGGCCACAGAACATAAACTTTCCTGGAAACAGAGCTTCAAGGGAAACGCACACATCGCTGATTTCCGTTCAAACAACAATACAATATATCTGCTCAAGCCTCAAACATACATGAATCTTAGTGGGCGGGCCGTAGCGCCATTTGCCGAAAAGAAGTATTTAGACTACAAAAATATAGCAGTAGTCCACGATGACCTGGATTTGACTTTTGGAAAAATTAGGCTGAAAAGAGGTGGTGGTGACGGAGGGCATCGAGGAGTTCGTTCAATCGCAGATTCATTGAGATTTAAGGATTTTATTAGAGTTAGGATAGGAGTTGGCAGGCCCCCGGAAGGAATAACTCCTGAGGTCTTTGTGCTAAAGGATTTCTCCGAAACAACTGAGCTCGAAAACTTAGAACAAGTTGTCTGCAATGGTGTCAGTTGTATTATGGTTTTTGTTGAAATGGGACTTGAAAAGGCTCAGCAAGAAGGCAGCGCTCTCTCCCTGAGGCTGCCCAAAGAGGATATGGTATCAGATTGATTGTTTTTTCTTGCCAATTTTACGACCATGTAATAATGTATTGGTCTTAAACTAACCGACTGTGTGAACAGGGGGTATTATAAGAATGAGTGAAACTATGGTGAGTGAGGATCATGCTCCACTCCAGAAACTTTTCCGCCCGGTAATAAAAGCACTGAGAACCGCCTATATCCAAGGAACTACCGTGGTGAAATTGTTGCCCTCGGAGAGGGCTATCCAGCTCTACTACAAATATCGAAGAAAAAGTTATGATTTGCAGTGGTCTATGGATCCAGGTTACAGAAAGGGCTTAAAAAATCTCGTTGATCTTGTTATTGAAGATAACGACATGGTCCTGGATGTCGGATGTGGCACTGCATCAGCAACAATAGTAGCTGCAGACAAAGCTAGAGAAGTTGTCGGCATTGACCTGTCGCCAGACATGATCGAACTTGCAGTAGAAAAAGTTAAGAAGAAGGGTCTAAATAACACATGTCTGTTGGCTACATCCGTTGAAGAATACTGCCCGGAACAGCCTTTTGACAAAGTTATCAGCTCGTTCATGATTCCCCATGTCAAACCCGAACTACGACCAGCCATCTATTCCTGCATGTTCAACTTCTTGAAATCAGGTGGGACTGTCGGCCTCTTTGGATCCCGTGGTGAAGTCTGTGATGTCTATGAAACTCGCCAGGAAATTGAGGAGAACTTAACCCGATCAGGCTTCACTGATATTCAACTTCATGATGTTTATGACATTTACAGGATTGCAGTAGCTAAAAAACCTGAATAAGAAAATTGACCATATAAAAAGCCCCACCAGTTTTTTGATGGGGCTTTTCTTATTGGGACCGGTTGGTAGGAGGACTAGAAATCAGGAGTCAGTACTATTCTCTTTGTCAGACCGCCGCTGTGAGCTTCCTCAAATGCCTTTTGAATTGTTGACATAGGCCTGGTTTCCAAGAGCGGGTCAATTTGGATCTTTCCAGACTGTACCATCTCCAAAACTTTGGGATAATATTTTGGCAAGCATCCCCAGGTTCCAATTATGTCCGCGTCAAAAGCCATCAGCTTCGACAACATGTATTGATTCTTTGACATGCCGAAACCAACAATGACCAACTTTCCGATAAAACCCAATAATCCCAGAGCAATATCTTGAGCGGCTCCTACTCCTGTGCATTCAAATATTTTCCATCCTACATTATGTCTTACACCGGCCTGCTTGGCTATTGCCTTGAATTCTTCCTGGATAGCCTTAAAATCCTTGCCTTTTGTATTGATTACATAATCCGCTCCAAAATCAAGAGCGCGTTTTAATTTTTCATCATGACGGGCCATACCAACTATAGGCCCTGCTCCTAAAGCTTTGGCCACCTGGCCCATGTACACTCCAACGCCTCCAGTTATACCAACTATCAAAACTGGGTCGTTTGGCCTCAAGTCTGCTCTCATGGCCGCCTGATATGGGGTCGTGGCGGCATCAGCGACTACGGCGAAATTTTCCAATGGCCTACCTTGCAGATCCTCTATCACACACAGGTCTTCAGATGGCACGGGAATGTGACTGGAAAAACCACCGTAGATACCTAATGAATTACCCGGCATCTTCTGCGCCAAACAACGATTGTTTCGTTCCTTTGCACAAATATCACAAGAATTACAGGGCATTACTGCTGGAACTATAACCTTTTTTCCAATCCAGGATTCTGCGCCAGGTCCCGCCGCAATGACCTCACCGGAAATCTCGTGTCCTAAAGTTAGCGGTGGTTTTGTGACTGTTGGCACGCCATCGTAAAAATACGACAAGTCCGTATGACAAACTCCACATCCTGCTATTTTGACAAGAACATCTCCTTGCGCAAGTTCTGGTGTGGGGATTTCTTTTTTTTCCAAAACCCCAGGTCCGGTAACTTTTCGAGTCTCTTTGTCAAAAGTCGGACCAGTAACCATTTGCCATGTCATTATGCTCGCTGGAACGCTCACCATTGCACCTCCTGGTATTAGTAGGTCAGAAAAAGCCTCTTGATATAAATCAAAATTGTAAAAACTAAAGGAAGGCCACTATTCTCACTAAAGAAAATAGGGGTTGAACGATACTTCTGTCAAGCGAAAAAATGGCGTTACAGGAATAAAACTACATGACAGTAACCATTTAAATATACACCTTAATTCAAAAAGGTTAATTTGATAACGCGGTTCCCTTGGTTCAGTATCAGAAACTTCCACGGCTAATAGCTATTCACATAATCCTTAAGAGCCTGCATCGCACGCTTGGTTACAGGTCCGGGCTTGCCGGAACCTATTGTCCTGTTGTCGAGCCTGGTTACTGGGAGTATGTTCCGTGTGGTAGAGGCGAGGAAACATTCAGAGAGGGTATCAAGATTGCTAAGCCTCACTTGTCCTTCCTTGAGGGAAAAATTTGGATCAGGCGTCAGCAACTCAAAAATTACTTTCCGTGTGACACTCTCCAAAATTCTTCCGTCTAAAGGTGGCGTAATTATCTCTCCCGAAGACGTGACAAAGAATATCGTAAAAGTCGACCCCTCTAAAATGGTGTCTTTGTCTTCAGGACATATAAAAAGTGTGTCATAACCCTGAATTATTGGAACAACGGTTTGGTGAGCAATTATGGCTCCAATGTAGTTAAGTAATTTCACTCCAGGAAATATCCTCTGGTGTGAAAACGTGGCAAGGGCAACACCGTCACGATAGGCCTCAGGAGCCGGGGGAACCATTTCTTGTACGGCGACGTACAAGTGGGCTCCTTTTCCTGACTGTTTCATGCTCGACCCTTCAAGTCCACCACTGAATATAATGTCGAGCAACAATTCGCACCCTTCGCAAAGCGCAATGTTTTTTGAAACAAGGTCTTGAAGCACAGCTTCTAGCTCTTCCCTATCCATTGGAGGCCTCATGTAAATTGCCTCTGCAGACTTATAAAGTCTATCGAGGTGGTCTTCGAGCCTGAAAATCTTATCATTGACGGTTCGACAAGCTGTGAATATTCGGTATCCTCGGATAGTGCCGCTAATATCATCCCAATACGGGAGAGACAATTCTGTTGTTTTTACAAAACCATTTCTTTGATACGAAATCATCTTTTTTTCCCTATCGGGCTACAGGAATTTAGAACCCCAGCTAAAACGGCCCGTTCTAATTATATCTCTAATAAGCAGAAAAAATATGGAACCTAAAGCTCCTCCTAGAGCGTCAGCAATGATGTCCCCATACTCGAACGAACGTCCTTCTACATACAACTGATGAATTTCATCGCTGACTCCATAAATAGCGCAGAACAAAACTGAAAACGCAACAATATTATGAGCGTCAGCTCGTTGACCAAGTAATAGGTGGCTACTTCTGGCAACCAGGAAACCTAAAATCATATACAGGCACACATGAGCCGTTTTGTCTGGAAAGGCGAATTTCGTTATGGACAGGTCACTTAGGCTGGACAAATAGAAAAGAAACAGGCAATACGCTACCAATGGTAAAACATATTTTGTTATTTGTCTCATATGGCCCGAAACATAAACTTAAAATGCGCAGCGGTGCTTTAAGAAAATATTTTAGCCTCGATTAGGCTGCCTTTCCGCAGCATTTCTTATATTTCTTTCCAGATCCACAGGGGCATGGGGCATTACGCCCAATTTTTTCCTCTGACCTCTTTTTTGTTTTAGGCGTTGAGGAACCCTGAGTTAATCCTTCATGAATAGTGTTCATCTCCTTATCGCGGGCAGACGTAAGATCGTCAAGTTCGTTGTGCGTCGCAATTTTGACCAGAAAAAGATTCCTGACTGACTCGGCCTTTATTCGGTGGCTCATTTCAAGGAAAAGCTCGTATCCTTCCTTTTGATACTCTTTGAGCGGATCTCGCTGTCCATAGCCTCTTAGACCAATACCATCCTTGAGATGATCCATGCTCAGCAAATGATCTTTCCACTGATTGTCGACTGCCTGCAACATTATGAACTTTTCCAGTTCCCTCATGATCTCTGGAGTAATTTCCTGCTCTCTACCATCATAGTGTGCGTTCACCGTTTCCAGGACATGTTCCTGAATTCCAGTTTTGTTCTGATCACTTTCAGGAAGCTTGCTTAAGTCAAACTTCACTCCAAACTGAGCCCAAAGATTTTCTTCCAGCCCCCTGAGATCCCAATCCTCCGGATGGGACTTTTCATCAATGAATCTATCCAGGATTTCTTCAACTATATCTTCCGTCATTTCTAGGACGTTTTCTCTGAGGTTATCTCCTCCAAGAATAAATCTGCGCTGAGAATAAACAACTTCCCTCTGTTTATTCATAACATCGTCAAACTCTAAGAGATGTTTCCGGATTTCGAAGTTGTGGGCTTCAACCTTCTTTTGAGCGTTTTCAATAGCCTTGGTGGTGTATTTATGTTCAATAGGCTCGCCCTCTTCCATGCCCACTCTCTCCATGATCATCTTCACACGATCACCGCCGAATATTCGCATCAGATCATCTTCGAGAGATAGATAGAACCGGCTTGATCCTGGATCCCCTTGCCTACCTGAACGACCTCTTAATTGATTGTCAATACGACGTGCTTCGTGACGTTCAGTTCCTAATATGTGTAAGCCGCCCGCTTCAACGACTTTATTTCGCTCAGCTTCGCACAATGACGCGCATTCCTTAAAAACTTTGGAAAATTCTTCAGTGTTTTCCCTATTGTTTGCGCGAGCATTAGCGAGGAATTTTGGATTACCTCCAAGGATTATGTCGGTGCCTCTACCCGCCATGTTTGTAGATATGGTAACTGCCTTGTAACGACCGGCCTGCGCTACAATTTCGGCCTCAAGAGCATGATTCTTCGCGTTAAGGATGTTGTGATTAATACCAAGTCTCTTGAGTCTTCGGGAAAGCTCTTCTGATTTTTCGATTGAAATGGTTCCTACGAGAACTGGTTGACCTTTCTTGCTCAGCTCTCTAATTTCGTTGATGACTGCTTCGAATTTTTCTGATTCGGTTTTGTAAATTAGATCTGAATGATCGACCCTAATCATAGGTAAATTGGTAGGTATTATCACTACTTCGAGGTTGTATATTTTTTTGAACTCCGGGGCTTCTGTATCGGCCGTTCCTGTCATACCTGCAAGCTTGTCATACATTCGGAAATAATTCTGGAATGTAATGGTGGCTAAGGTCTGGTTTTCATTCTCTATTTTAACCCCTTCCTTGGCCTCCAAAGCTTGATGTAATCCATCTGAATATCTTCGGCCGGGCATTAGCCTACCTGTAAACTCGTCAACGATGATGACTTGCCCGTCTTTAATGATGTAATCCACGTCCCGCTTGAATAGAGTGTGAGCTTTGAGAGCCTGATTCACATGGTGAAGTGTCTCCATTTGGGATGGATCGTACAGATTGTTTACGCCAAGGGCACGCTCCACGCGTGCTATTCCCTCTTCCGTTAAAGCTACACTCCTGGCCTTTTCATCCAGAGAATAGTGCAGATCCTTTTGTAGACCGGGAATGACACGGTTTATTCTATAATAACGGTCCGTGTTCTCATGGGTGGGGCCGGAAATGATTAATGGCGTTCTAGCTTCATCAATTAAGATGCTGTCAACTTCATCTACGATCGCATAGTGAAGATCTCGCTGAACATAATCATCTAGAGAAAACTTCATATTATCGCGCAGATAGTCAAATCCAAATTCATTGTTCGTGCCATAAGTAACATCACACTGGTATGATTGACGACGTTGCTCGTCACTCAGGTCGTGAACAATCACACCTACCGATAGTCCTAGAAATTTATAAAGGGCCCCCATCCACTCCGCGTCACGCTGAGCCAAGTAGTCGTTTACTGTGACAACATGCACGCCTTTACCAGAAAGCGCATTTAGGTAAACTGCCAGTGTCGCTGCTAGTGTCTTGCCTTCACCGGTCTTCATTTCAGCAATTTTACCTTGGTGTAAGACAGTTCCACCTATAAGCTGAACATCAAAATGTCGCATTCCTAATGTTCTTACCGAAGCCTCCCGGACGAGGGCAAAGGCTTCGGGCAAAAGATCATCTTCCGTTTCTCCGTTAGACAACAACCTGTTTCTAAATTCTAGAGTCTTTGAACGCATTTCCTCATCATTTAACGCCTTCATTTGAGGCTCTAGCTCATTGATTTGCCTAACTATTGGATCAATCTTTTTAAGTTCTCTATCATTCTTGCTTCCAAAAAGTTTCTTGGCTAGCGATGCGAACATTTTATAAATTTATCTCCTGGAATGGATGTGAACGAATAAACACCTTAAGTTAAGAGCAACTTCCAAATCAAAAAAGCATTAGAGCTGAACGATGCGCCTCTAAAATCGGCAAATCTCTAACACACACACAGGGTTGTGTCAACCAACTCCGCAGTTCGTATCGCATATAGACACTTGCTTTGGGGACTTAGTTCGTTGTAGTGATCAATGAATATCTTGTAACCCTGAGTCGATTTACAAACTGAAGAAAAATCTGAGGGACAGCGATCTTTTGGAACTACAACAATAATTTTGAATCAGCTTTTTTTCAGATCAAAATTTCAAGATTAGCTGTTCCTTTTCCCTGCGGTTATAAATGCCTCAATTGCGGCTAGCAATCCATCAACGGTATATTCGGATGCCTCAAGAGTAGGAACCAATCCAAAATCTCTTATCGTTTGCGAAGTTACAGGTCCTATGGATGCCAATACCACTTCTTTTAGCATGTCCTGAACTTCCTCCCTACCAATAACCTTTACAAAATGACTCACCGTCGATGATGAGGTGAAGGTCACTATGTCAATTTCACCATTCCTTAACAACTGTCTGATGTGGTCAACATCCAAATCATCGGGCAAACCTGTACGATAAACATTTACAATATTAACGTTAGCGCCCATATCTTTGAGACCATAGGGGAGGATATCCCTAGCTTTCTCTGCCCTAGGAATCAGAATATTTTTGTTTCTAAGATCCTCGTGAGTAAAGGCCTCCAAAACCCCTTCGGCCACAAACTGTTCGGCAAGTATTTCCACCTTAATACCAAAAGCTCTTATTGTAGAGGCTGTAACTGGACCAATCGCGCCGAATTTAGGTCCGGCCAAATCTCTAATATCATATCCCAATTCGAAAAACCGGCCAAAAAAAGCCTGTACGGCGTTTACAGAGGTGAAAATGATCCAATGATAAGACCTGATAGATTCAAAAGCTGAATCCAGCTGCTTAAAATCATCGGGGGGCTGGATTTGAATTGTCGGAAAAAGTATCGGTTTCCCACCTTGGCTGAGAATTCGTTCAGCCATCTTCTTTGACTGCTCTCGACTTCTTGTGATGAGAACACGCTTATGAAAAAGTGATTTTTTCTCGTACCAATCAAGTTTGGGTTTTAGTGACGCAACTGCTCCTACTACCAAAACGGCTGGAGCCTTGAACTTCCTAGCCACAGATTCCTCAGCTATTTTTTCGAGGGAGCTGAGGAAAGATGATTGATCCGGCGTGGTCCCCCATCTTACCAAAGCAGCCGGCGTTTCAGGAGACATACCGTTTTCGATAAGTGAAGAAGTTATTACTTCGAGATTCTTAACTCCCATCAAAAACACCAACGATCCCTTATTGTTGGCCAGATTGGCCCAATCGATAGAAGACTGCTGCTTCTCAGGGTTCTCGTGTCCAGTAATAAATGTTACCATGGAAGCATAGTCGCGGTGAGTTACCGGTATTCCAGCATACGAAGGAGCCGCGATGGCGCTGGTCACACCCGGTATGACCTCGAAAGGTATCCCCGCTTCGACCAATTCTTCAGCTTCCTCCGCTCCCCTTCCAAAAACGTAGGGATCGCCTCCCTTGAGTCTAACCACGCAATTATACTGACGAGCCTTCTCAATCAAGAGATCGTTAATTTGCCCTTGTTCCATAGTGTGTTTTTTGCCGGTCTTTCCTACATATATCAATTCAGCGTCCGGGCGAGCCTGTCTGACAAATTCCTGCCCAGCCAAGTAATCATAAATAATTGCATCAGCCTCTCTAATCTTTTCCAAACCTTTCACAGTAATAAGTCCAGGATCACCAGGTCCCGACCCCACTAGATAAACTGTCCCCGGTTTGTTTTCTCTCTCTAAAATGCTTTGATATACCGACATTTATTCCGTCTTTCTCCAATTTCAGGATCAGGTCGAAGTTCCGAAGTTCCATTCATGTCCTAAAACACTTCTCAAGACATCAGCCGCCCCTAGTTCTATAAGACGATTTGCAAGGATTCCACCCAACGATTCACTAAGCTCCATCGTATGGCATTCCTGCCTTATCATGGGGGTTCCATCTGGATGAGCTACTGCAGCCTCAAAATGAACGATCCCGTTTTCTAATCTGCAATACGCCGCCATTGGAACCTGACATCCCCCACCCATACGACTTAAAAATTGTCTCTCTATCCTCACACATAATGCTGTTGAATCATGGTTCAATTTACCAACAATCGCATTGGTGGTAGCGTCATCAACTCTTGTTTCAATTCCTATGGCTCCCTGCCCTATAGCCGGTAGCATAACGTCCGGCTCCAAATAAGACGTAATTTTAGAAGCAAAACCCATTCTCAAGACGCCCGCGGCAGCCAGCATGACTCCCGAAAGATTTTCGGTTTCTATTTTCTTGATGCGAGTGTCAACATTGCCTCTAATAGAGACAACCTCAATCTCCGGGAATCTGTTTAGCAAAAAAGCCCGTCTTCTCAAACTGGATGTTCCAATTAAAGATCCAGGCGGCAGATTTTCTAATGTCGTTCCGTCGCGTGAAATAAAAACATCCCGACAATCTTCACGTTCCAGTATTGACGCTAAATGCAATCCTGCCGGTAATTCGGTAGGAACATCCTTCATCGAATGCACTGCTAAATCTACTTGGCCGTCCAGCAATGCGTCTTCGATTTCCTTGGTGAACAGCCCTTTTCCACCAATTTTTGACAATGGGGCGTCGAGAATTTTGTCACCCTGAGTCTTGATGATAATTGTGTCAACTGTCAGTTCCGGAAATTCTTCCAGTAGTTTTGTTGCGACATGCCGAGCTTGCCAAAGCGCCAAGGCGCTGCCTCTAGTTCCTATTGTCAGCTTCATCTTCGAAGGTATCTTCCAAATTGTCCATAGATGTTGAAAATCCATGGAGATTGAAAACTTTCTGCACTATATCCGAATTCACTTCTTTGCGATTGGCGGATTTTGTTTTTTTCAGGAAAGATATGGGATCATGGGCGATTTTGTTAATAATTGATTTGGTGATTATCTCCAAAATCTCTCGTTGATTGTCGTCAAGTTTGGATAGTTTCCCATTCATTCTTGATATTTCGCCACATCGAATCTTTTCTAGTTTTTCCCGCAAGGCCACAATTGTTGGCGCCAGGTCAAGCGTCTTTGTCCAATCCATAAATTTCTTGACCTCATCGCTAACAATATCCTCCGCTTTTAGCGCTTCGTTCATTCGCTCGCCAAGGTTTTCACTAACAACTGTCTGCAGATCGTCAATATTGTATAAGTAAACACCATCTATGTCGTTAGCCTCAGGCTCGATGTCTCGAGGAACCGCTATGTCGATGAGAAACATAGGTCTGTATTTCCTGGTTTTCATGACATTTTTTATGTCAACGGCCTTAATGACTGGTTCACAGGCCCCGGTGGAGGAGACAACGATGTCGGCTTGGGCTAGAGCCATCGACAATTGTTCCATTCTAAGGGCCTCTCCAGAAAAATCGTCAGCTAGTTTGCAAGCGTTCTCAAAAGTACGATTGGTAACACAAATAGGACGCATGACTTGACCTATCAAATGCTTGGCGGTCAATTCCGCCATTTCCCCCGCTCCAATCAACAAAACTGATTTATCCTCTAGATCTCCAAGTATTTTCTTGGCGAGCTCCACGGCCGCATACGCTACCGATACAGCAGCCAAACCAATCCCTGTTTCGTTTCGAACCCTCTTGGCGGTGAAAAAAGCCCGATGCATCAAACGACTCAGGTAAGGGCCGATCGTTCCCGCTGAAGAGTCTCGTTTGAAACTGTCCTTGACCTGTCCCAAGATTTGAGGCTCCCCCAGCACCATGGAGTCCAAGCTCGAAGCAACCCGAAATACATGTCGGACAGCGTCGGAACCCATTTTAATGTAGGAATACTTCCTTAAAGTAACTGGATCGACTCCATTTATGGCCGCGATAGCCTCAATGACTCTTCGAGACACCTCTTCAATCGGAGAACATTGAACAATTACCTCAGATCGATTGCACGTGGATAGAATTACAGCCTCAACAACACCAGGAGTGGACAAAATGTGTCTAGTGAGCGTTCCTTCAGAATTAGATGGGAAAGTGACTTTCTCACGAACCTCAACTGGAGCAGTCTTGTGGTTGAGCCCTATAACTGCAAGACCAGAACTCATGAGGCTGTTGTTCCTAAAACTGGATTTCTGAAAGAATGATGTCCAGAGAACAAAACGCTTACACCAATAAATGTAAATAGAACTAGACCAAAACCGATGATTGCCATGATCGCGGCTTTTTTTCCTCGCCAACCTAAAACCATTCTCTGATGAACCATGGCAGCGTATGCAAACCACGTGATTAGGCTCCAGGTTTCTTTTGGATCCCAACTCCAGTAAAAACCCCAAGCGCTCCCAGCCCAAAGAGCCCCAGATACTATTCCGACAGTCATAAGGAAAAAACCTATCGGAAGCCCTCTTCTATTAACTAGATCCAAAATCTCCAAGGAGGGTAGCAACTTGTGAGTACGACCCAATTTTTTTTTCTTTATAAGCCGTTCCTGAAAAATGTACATGAGACCAACAATCGCCATGATTGCAAAAACCGAATTCCCCGCCAGAGCAAAACTGACGTGAATCGGTAGCCACCAACTATGAAGAATGGGCACTATGGGTTCCTTGATCTGATAGGACAACGTAGCCCCCACTATCATGAGAACTACCGCCATAGGCGCTACCATGGCTCCGAAAATAGGGCTGGCGTCTCTGAGCATCGCTAACAGATAAATTCCGATGATAAGCCATGCGAACACAGATAAAACGTCAAACGGGGTAGCAAGCGGGAAGAATCCGGAGAAAAAAGACCTGTGCAGTATTGATAGAGTGTGACAAGCAAAACCTAGTCTGGCAGTCCAATTGCCAACGGGGCAATTCATTGCCGATGAACCCAACAAGAAAACCAGGAAATTCACCGACGATACTATATATAATACCACTGCGATCTTAAAAAATATCAGGTCCAATTCTTCCTCATGTGATTACGAGTCACGATTGCCATCCAAAGCCTTGCAAACATCAACATCTTTGGGAATAATCTCCGACAATATACTTACAACTTTGTCGATATCGTTGTTGCGAAGAGCAGGCAATATTTGCGAATCAACAATCTCTAAGAATACCTTTTTGTTGGCTTCAGAATCACTCCCAGTCCTTACAATCTGCCGTCTCAATTCACCCATGAGTCGAGTCATTACTGCGTATTCAGGACCAAATTTTTTCTCAAGGTCCTCACGTATCCGTCTAGCTAATGCGGGCGAGGCTCCTCCGGTGCTCACCGCGATCATAAGCTCACCTTGTGTGATAACTGCAGGAACTATAAACGTACACAAGTCCGGCACGTCAGCGATGTTGCACGGGATTCTCCTCTTCATCGCTTCGTTACTTAAACTGACGTTGACTTCTCTTATGTCAGTAGCTCCAAATATGAGGGTGATTGGCTCGAATCTGTCAAGAAGATGCGCTGAAAATTTTTCCGGAACCCACGTTATTCTATTAGTGATATGTAGTTGATCGAGTTCCTCCACTAATTCAGGAGATATCACCGCAACATTTGCCCCGCTGTCCAACAGTCCAGTGACCTTGCGATGAGCCACCCTTCCCCCTCCTACAACCACAACCTGCTTTCCCTGCAGATTCATCATCACGGGATACGGTTTCATTTAATCAGGCTCCTTGAGTTACCAAATTAGCACAAGTAATTGTTGACTATCAAGCCGCGTGACAAACAACAATTCATGATTCCAAAAACAATAGAATCTGCGAACCAAATAAAAGTGGTAACCCAACCAAAGTTGGCTAAATTTCAAGAATTAGAGACAACAATCATTTTTGCGATACATCTCAGAATTAACGTAAGGAAATCATCAATTCAAGCAACTACTTCTTGCCATGTCGTCATCCAGGCTGACCAATTAATGGACAAAGGCAAATCTTTGAGATCACGGCACGGCAATAAAACATTTAATTGAATAGATCCGGTGTGATATCGCCCTCAGGCGGAATTCCAACCACGACTATTGCATTGGAATTTGCAAGTTCCACCATCTCATCCCTATTTGGTAGTAACGTTTTAAAAGCCTCAACTGCAATTAATGAAGCTCTTGCGTCAATCATACTGTGTATGGTTGACGGACCAATTCCAGGAACATCGAACCTCATGTCCTGGGCAGGTTTGGCCATTTTTACTATCACACACCCCGTAGCTAGTTCCGCAGACCGTCGTATGACCCTATCGGTTCCTTCAATTGCCTCGACAGCTATTACCGAGGTATTTTTTACGACTACCGTCTGTCCTATATCCAGACCCCCTATACCCTGGGCCATCCTTCTTCCAAAGATGATGTCCTTGATTTGCCCAGGAGTAGGTTTCCTTTTGGTAAGCCTCCCCACTGGAGCCATCAGCTTCGGAGCCCATTGTGTAATCTCTTCTATTACTAAACCTTCTTTGTATAACTCATTTGCAATAGCTCCAAGAATAGTGTCATCCCTCCAATCACTAAGTGATCTGATAATTCGGAGAGCTCTCCGATCTGGCCTTAATCTCAACAAATTGAGAAGATTGCTCTTTTCTATTTTCCCCGCCATAACCACCCTTTGCACCCCACTGCCTTTGAGCGCTTGGATGGCCTTGTCAACTTGCCCGAGTTTTAGCCAATGAACACTGGTTGAAGAATTTTCAATTTGCGGGTTAGTAAAGCCTTTGAAGGCTACAGAGATTACGGAAAATCCTCTCTGTAGGGCTTCCAGACCGACGTGTAACGGCAATTCACCAGACCCAGCGATTAATCCGATGGACGACATCTCTAAACGGTCCGAAATGAATGCTTGCTTAAAGATACTCTCGCAGTTCCCCGTTTCGAACTAGCCAGGAAATCTGCAAACTTCATAGCCTCAGGAGTCTCATACATTTCTCGCCGTATCTTGGCTACGGCCTCATCAACCCTGAGTGAGGACCTGAAAGCTAGTTTGAAAGCCTGCTTGAGAACGCGAATTGTAGACGAACTAAAACCGTTTCGCCTCAATCCCACTTCGTTCAATCCATAAACGTAAATCCGGGCGCCACTTGCCAGGGTGTATGGTGGAACATCCTTGGCAACCCCCGATACCCCTCCAACCAACGCGTACTCTCCAACTCTCACAAACTGATGAACTGCAACTATTCCGCCAAGAATGGCTCGATCACCAATTTCGATGTGCCCTCCCAAATGGGCTGAGTTGGCCATTATAACCCCTTTGCCCAAAATACAGTCGTGAGCCACATGACAATAGGCCATTAAATAGCAATCGTCTCCTATCACTGTGGTCTTTTTTCCCTTGAAGGTTCCCCTGTGGACAGTCACGTATTCACGAATATTTACCCTATCCCCGATCACCACCGTTGTGTCTTCTCCACGATAGGATAAGTCCTGGGGAGCTGCGCCTATTGAGGCGAACTGGGAAATCTTTACTCCAGACCCAATCGTAGTATGCCCTTCTATGACCACGTGAGGCCCAATTTCGCAACCCTCGGCTATGGTAACATTGCCTCCTATGATGGAGTAGGCGCCTATAGACACATTGTGAGCAATCACCGCTCCCGGATGAATAACTGCAGTAGGATGAATCATGTTTTATCCTTGGTATCTATCGATAATAAACGTTCTAGCCTTCTAATTCTTTCGAGCAATTCAGGCAGCTTTTTAATTAATGTCTGAACCCTCAAGAACAATTTATGAGGCATAGCGGGAACAGAACCGGCCATAACAGCACCATCGGGAACATCTCTGTACACTCCCACTCTAGTAGCCAGAATGACCCCGTTACCAACTTTGACATGGTCTCTGATTCCTGCCTGGCCTCCAGCCATACAATAGTTACCAATTGACGAACTTCCGGCAATTCCGACTTGTGAAGCTAGAACCGTTCCAGACCCCACAGAAACGTTATGCGCTATTTGAACCAAATTATCTATTTTGGCGCATCGCCCTATTTTCGTGACACCAGCCAATGCACGATCAATAGCGCACAATGCCCCTATTTCTACGTCGTCCTCGATGATGACTACACCGTTATGGTATTTTTTTATGATGACTGGATTACCGCTTCTGTCAACGCCTTGAGCGTAACCAAAACCATCTGAGCCTATCACGGTCCCGGAATGAATTATTACTCGCTGCCCTATAGTTACTCGTTCGTAAATCGTTACATTAGGATGAATTACCGCCTCAGCGCCAATGAAGCAATCATTTCCTATAAAGACACCCGCTTCAATATTAGCATTTTCGCCGATGACACAATTCTCACCGACGAATGAATATGGTCCTATTGATGCGGATTCTGCAATTCTGGCAGATGAAGCCACAACGCTATGCTTCGAAATACTACCCTTTTTAAAGGGGGGCTTGTAAAAGAGCGCTGTCAAACGGGCAAAATCAGCTTCAGGCTGTTTGGATCTCATGAAGGGAATTGCTGGTTCAGGAAGTCCATGCGCTAAAATTACGGCTCCGGCAGAACTAGTCTGGAGTTGAGCCATAAAACGTTCGTTTTGAACATATGTCAGATCAGTCTTCTCGGCAAATTCCAGAGGCTTTACCCCTGAAATCTCAGGGCCAGGGCTCTCAGAAACCTCTAGTTCGAGTATGTCAGCTATTTGTTTTAAACTAAACTGCATGGAATTCCAGATTAAATCTTTTCAAAATCTCATTTATCTAGCAGCCGGGGCCTTAGGTTTGGCCGGAGCAGCTGGCGGCTTCGGTTTTTCGGCAGCCGGTTTTCCGGAGGGAGCGCCATCATAAAGGCTAATTACCTCATCGGTAATATCAAAGGCGTCGTCTGCAGAGAGTATAGCCATTGAGTTAAGCACCATGCTCAATTTCTTCTGGACCCGAATTTCAGAAATTATCTTGTTGATGTCCCTCATCATTAATTCCTGAGCTGCCCGAAATTCATTTTGAAGATCAGTTTCAGCCGCTTTTTGAGCAAGCTTTAATTCCATCTCCTTAACACCGATCTCTTTGATCTTGTCGTTACGAGTTTCCTCTTTGAGCATCGGTCCCTGTTTTTGCAACTGTTCCTGCAGGTTTACCAGCTCATTCTTTTTTTTCTCCAAGTCATTCCTTTTAACATTACTCATGTCCGTGAGCTTCTTTTGTAAATCTTGAGCCTTTTTTGATTTTGCCTCCAGTTTCTGAAAATCCACAAAAGCTACTGAGAGAGATTCAGCCTGCGCAACGGTCGAGCAAAGAACCACTGCGGTAAAAAGCGCTAATACAAAGCCTAATAGTGATCTTGACATGGTAAGACTCCTTTCATTGCCAAAATGCATGTAGTTAAATAACTCGTAAAATCGCCAGAATATTGAAACCTCGTGTTCACTGATTTTTTTTCAGGCGGGAAACCAAATAAATCGGAGGATGTAATATCAATGAAAAACACAAATTGCAATATACTATTGATCGTATTATGCGATTCATCGCTTCCAAGAACAGTTCTTCAACATATACAGCCGTAACAGTACAAACTAGAATAGTTGTCCCATAGCAAATGCAAATGCGCCAGGATCTTCCCCCCTGTTTGGATTAATCTTCCAGCCATATTCTATCCGAAGTGGACCCATCGGTGATATCCATCTGACACCAATGCCAACACCCGCTTTCACGTCGCTCATAAAGGGCCCTTGAGAAACATTCCACGAATTACCGATATCGAAGAACGTAACTCCATTTAATTTCAGCCTATCAATTAACGGAAAAAGACATTCCAAATTGGAAAACAAAGCCCTGTCACCACCTATGACATTTCCATACTTGTCTCTCGGGCCTACTTCCCCTTGTTTGTAGCCCCTGATGCTCTGAATTCCTCCTAATAATATTCTTCGGTCAAACGGAATCGGGTCCGAACCGGCCTCCATTAACATGGATCCATTCGCTCTGAGCTTAAGTATTGCTCGCCAAAACAAAGACTGGTAATAAATGGCCTCCGTATAATAACTTGAGAAAGCAACATCTCCACCAAGACCGGAAAGTCTAGTTCCAATCGTCAGTTTGGAACCGGCCGTGGGAATAACAGAATTGTTTCTGGTATCTCTTCCCACATTCATCGAAATGGAATTTTCAGAAATGTTCAAATATTTCTGTGCCTTAGTATTGTACTGAGCGTAGTAATCAACGATAGATCTGGCAAAAACTTGTTCAAAACCTGATAACTTACTTGAATCTCTAGCAAATCCTGAACTCATGGTCCACAGTCCATATAATGGATAAGACAGATGAACGCTGAATCCATCACTATCTCTCAAGTAATTTGTTTCATATTGTTGAGCCTTGTAGCCCCTGAGACTACCGGTAAGTGGATAATCCATTATCCATGGATATGTGAGGGAACCCTCGTAGTTGCTCCTGCGGCTAGAAAGGTTGGCCTTCGCATTGGCCACTATACCCATACCTAAAAGGTTACGCTCTTTTAGGTCAATGTTGCCCATAGCGCCATCTTGGGAGGAGTATCCTAACCCCGCGGCTAAGGACCCAGTTTTCTTTTCGATTACCTCTACGGTAAGGTTCATCAAATCGGGGCGTGATCCTGGCGATGTCTTGAGCTTAACCGCTTCGAAAAAGTCCATGCCTTCCAGGTTACTCTTGGTGCTCTCGAAACTATCAGCGTTGTATATATCCCCCTCACTAACCATTAAGGCCCTTCTTATTATCTTGTCCCTGGTTCGATCATTACCCGTAATATCGACTCGCTCGATAGAAACCCTGTCCCCTTTAGTTACTTTGAAGGTCAGATCGACAAAGTCATGCTCATCGTTAATCTTCTGCATGGGCTCAACGTCGGCATAAGCGTAACCCTGGTTATTGTAGAGTTTCGTAAGGGTTTTTATGTCCTCGGCCACAGCGGATCGCTTAAACCATGTCCTTGGTTTGACTTGCAATTGCTCGACTAACTGATCAGCCGGAGCTATTAGATCTCCCTCGACTTCTATTTTACGGACCTGAAAACGATCGCCCTCCCTAATTGGGTATGTCACTTTAACTCGTCCATCAGCTATATCTATTTTTGGCGCGCCTACCTGGACATTTATGAAACCGTTTTCAAGATAGGTAGCCAGAAGTCGCATTCTATTTTCTTCCAATTTCTCACGAGTGAAGGCTCCCGATTCGTCTAGGAACCAGAACCAGCTTTTTTCCTTGAGCGTTAACGCCTTCTTGATGTCTTTCTCGTCAAGCTTATTTCTACCATCCAAAATTATTTCCGTCAGATAACTCTTCTGTCCTTCATCGACCTTGAAAACCAAGGCGGCCTCGTTTGGAGAAAGTTCCTTAATTTCATAATCTACTTTAGGCTGATAATAGCCCTCTTTTTCATACATGGCCTTGATCTTTTCGATATCATTTCGAATCTTTTGAACACTAGCCACTGAAAAAGATTTAGTAGTTAAGGCATCCAGAATTTCATCTTTTGAAAATATTTTCACACCATCGAGTTCAATGTTTTTGATAGATGGACGTTCCTTAAGAGTGATCTGAAGATCCATTTTCCCATCAGCCGATGGCTCAGCGCGAATTTGAACGTCTTCAAAGTAACCCATCGAGTATATTTCACGAATCTCGTCACCGATAGCAGACTTTCTGAACGGCGATCCAGATTTCATCTCTAATTTGTTTAAAATAGCTTCCCGTTGGATCCTTTTGTTTCCCTCAATTTTGATCTCGCCCACCTTAGGCCGGTTTAAGATTGTCGCTCCAATTTCTGAGGATAGCTCCCTCATCCGACCCATTAATTCAGTATTGTCCTTAGCGTTAGCACTAAATAGTCTGGTTCTTTTTCCAGCTTGAGTTGGCAACACCGATAGTTCAAGCGCTATCCCTTCCTCCAACTGTGATGCTGTCCCCCAAATTACCGCTTGAGCTCCCATTCTCTCAGCAATCCGGACTAGTCTTTGAGGTTCGATCCGTGCGCCTTGAATTGCGCTGGCAAAAGGCAGACCTGAAATAACCTCGACATCCCCTTCACGTGAAAGCTCAGCTCCGAGCACGCCAGCCATTTCATTATTTAGTTGACTAGCCGGAACGCCCTTAGCAACAATCTTGAAAGGAAATACCATTATTTTCTTTATTTGAGTGTCCTGGCCAAAAACCAACACCGGGAGGCATAAAAGGGTTAACACGAGAGCCATTTTTCTAATCATTGTAGCTCCACCAACCTCCCACTATGTAATGTGACTCTTCTGTCCAAAGACATTGACAAGGATTCTTTATGCGTAACAACTACCAGAGTTGTTTGATTGGAGGCATTCAATTCTCGAAGCAAATTCTCGATTTCATCGCCTGTGTCAGGATCCAAATTGCCCGTAGGCTCGTCAGCCAATATGACCTCCGGCTCCATTATGAGTGATCTAGCTATCGCAAGCCGTTGCTGCTCTCCTCCAGACAATTCGCCAGGTCTATGTTTCTGTCGGTGACCCAAGCCCACGGCTTCAAGAAGCTCTAAGCCCTTAGACTTAAGTGCTCTGTAACTGGAACCGGCAATTAATCCCGGCATTACAACGTTTTCAATCGCGCTGAATTCTGGCAGTAACTGGAAAAACTGAAATACAAATCCGATCTTCCGGTTCCTCAGTCTTGCCATCTCGATTTCAGAGAAACCAGTGATATCAGATCCATCAAAGCAAACTTTTCCCGATGTTGGTTTGTCCAATAAACCCATTATATGCAACAAAGTGCTCTTACCGACTCCTGAAGGCCCTGTTATAGCAACCGTTTCACCTTTGTCTATGAAAAAGTCGATTCCTTTAAGAACTTCGACATCACCTCCAGGGTGAGAATAGTTTTTAGACAAGTCAACCAACTCATAAAGGTGAGGCCTACTCATAACGCAACGCCTCCACCGGCACAAGTTTGGCAGCCTTGTACGAGGGATAAAGCGTGGCGAGAAAACAAATTGTCAGTGCGACACAGCAAATTATAACAACATCCAACGTATTAATAGCCACTGGTAAGGTGGATATGGTGTATATTTCTTCAGGCAATTCTATAACGGGATACTTAGCTAACAGCGCCGCCCCCAGTAGCCCTGTAACGGTTCCTAAAAGTGTACCCGCAGCTCCAATAACCATCCCTTGAACCATGAAAATCCTCATTATACGATCAGATGTGGCGCCAAGAGATTTTAATATGGCAATATCTTTGCTTTTCTCCATCACAAGCATTATTAGCGAAATAATGATGTTAAAGGCCGCTACCAGAACGATAAAAGTTAAGATGATGAACATTGCGATTTTTTCCAATTTAAGGGCGCTGAAGAGGTTGCGATACATGTCTCTCCATGTCCTTGTCCAATACGGCGCTCCTAGACCCGCCTCAATTCTGGCCGCCAATTTAGGAGCAATATAGATGTCCGTTAAGTTAACCTCTATGCCTGTAACACCGTCTTCCATTTCAAAAAATTTTTGCGCTTCAGGTAGGTCCATGTACACTAGGTTAGAATCAAACTCGTACATTCCAGACTTGAATATTCCAACAATTCTAAAATTCTGAACACGAGGAATAGCGCCAATTGGAGTTCTTTTCCCCTGCGGAGAAATCAACTGAACGGCGTCTCCTACTTTCAGTGAACTGACGGATGCCAATTCTTTTCCGATGATCAGACTTCCCAGACCGTCATAAGAATAAGCCAAGTCCTTCAGAGACCCTGATTCTAAATACTTGGGTAACGAAATTACATCTCCAGCGGTCGCCGGATCAATGCCTCGGACAATTACTCCCCTGACCTTACCCCGTGAGGACATCATAGCCTGTCCATAAATGTAAGGTGTAAGCGCTTTTACACCGTCGAAACCGGCCAATCTTTCCATGAGGCCCTGCCACCCCGTAACAGAACGACTGGAGTGGTTCATCACTACCAGATGTGAAACGGTCCCCAGGATCTTTTCTTTCAAGTCCTTTTCAAATCCATTCATTACACCCAGAACAATAATTAGCGTCATCACGCCCAGCATCACGCCCAAGACGCCGAAACCACTTATTACTGAAATGAATGCTTGCTTACGTTTAGCTCTAAGGTAACGCAAGCCTATTCTGATCTCGAGAGGTAACTTCATCCGAGCCCTTTTTCAGGTCTCATGTGCGGAAACAAAATGACCTCTCTGATTGATTGTGAGTTGGTGAGGAGCATTACAATTCTATCAATTCCCAGCCCTTCGCCAGCGGCTGGTGGCATACCATATTCAAGGGCCCTCAAAAAGTCTTCATCCAAATAATGAGCCTCTTCATCCCCTGCGTTTCTTGCCATTACCTGCTGTTCAAACCGACTCCTCTGATCTATCGGATCGTTGAGTTCAGTAAAGGCATTGGCCATTTCCCGTCCACATATGTATAACTCGAACCTATCCGTGACCGTTGGGTCTTCGTCGTTGCGACGAGCTAACGGAGAAACATCAACCGGATACTTGTGTATAAATACCGGACCCCATAATTTTTCTTCGACAACCTCGTCAAAAACGCTCATCCACAGTTTTCCCAGGGAATCCTCTTTACCCACTTTGAGACCCATCTCCACCGCTTTGATGAATACGGCATTCCAGTCATCAATCTCGCTTTCATTAAATGCCCGATGGGTTATCAGCGCCTCCCTGACAGTCATTCTAGTCCATGGGGGAGTAAGATCTACTTCTTTATCTCCATACATGAACCTTTGGGTCCCTATTATTTCTTGGGCCAAACTGGATAGCATTTGCTCTGTCAAGGACATGAGGTCATCATACGTCTTGTACGCCTCATAGAATTCCAACATGGTAAATTCTGGATTATGCTGGGTGGATATACCCTCATTCCTAAAATTTCTATTTATTTCAAAGACCTTGTCAAAACCGCCCACCAGTAGTCTTTTCAGGTAAAGTTCCGGAGCAATCCTCAGATACAGGCTTCTGTCCAATGCATTGTGGTAAGTTTCAAAGGGTTTGGCGGTAGCGCCGCCTGGCAATGCCTGCATCATGGGGGTTTCAACTTCCAAAAACCCTCGTTCTGTCAAGAAATTTCGGAGAAAAGAAATTATCTTGCTACGAGTTATGACTATGTCTCGCGAGGTTTGATTCACTATTAGATCTAGGTAGCGCTGCCTGTAGCGAGTTTCCACATCCGACAGACCATGCCATTTCTCAGGTAATGGACGCAGAGCCTTGGTGAGCAAGGTAAATTGTTCTACCAGCACACTAGTTTCACCTGTTCTTGTCTTAAATGGCTTCCCCACGACACCTATTATGTCACCTATGTCCAGCTTCTTGGCTATCTTGAAGTTTTCGGCTCCTACGGCGTCTCTTCCTAAATAAATCTGAAAGTCCCCAGCGACATCCCTGATTCTCATAAACGCCGCTTTTCCTAACAACCTTATGGCTATTATTCTGCCAGACATTTTTACTACACGGTCTACGGTTTCATTCTCGACGATGTGCCTAAATTCCCGTAGAAATTCCTGTGAGGTAATTTCAGGTTTGAACCCGGTAGAGTAAGGAAATATCCCCTGGTCTAACAATTCTTCTATTTTTTTACGCCGAACTTCTGTAAGGGATGAAGCTTGTGAGTGTTTTGTGTGCTGCGAGGAATCCGACAATGTGTTAACTCTCCTAAAAATTTACCTTAATTGAGCGAGCTTTTTACCTTTTTTAGGCATAAAAGTCAAGACTGACCGAAAAAACAGCCACATTTTCACTATAGATAGTGTGTCATATCAATTTGTTCCTACGAACAAAGTCTAAGATCGATGCATTTATGGATTTAGATATGATTATTAGAATGAAGTATCCGTTTGCTCTTATTAGTTCCGAAATGAAATTGAAATTCCTTGTGAAAAATCTGCATGAAGACCCTAACAGCATGCAACCATTAAATATTATATTAAGAAAGGCTCGATTCTTCTAAATATAGCTTGACAAACCTCTTGCCATAATTGCACGATTCCATTACTAGTAAATTCTCGATAACTCGTGTCTTAAATGGAAAGAACCATGTTTCTAGCATCACGCAATCTCAAAGTTCAGTCAAAGGGCAATGCTTTTAGGGTGTTCTATTGGAATTGGAATTTGGTGGCGTCTTGGGATCGGCTGTGAGCTGAAGCAGTGTTGAATTCAAGACCCACCCTACAAAGGTGGGTTTTTTGTTTTAGGACTGGTGACAAAAAAATGAAATTAACGGGAACCATGTGCCCGCCCGGTGACAAGTCAATATCACACCGAATCGCATTGATCTCATTGATTTCCAAAGGAAAATCAGTAGTCAAGAATTTTTCCACAGCAAGAGATTGTAAAACATCATTAACGGCCGTGCGCGATCTCGGTGTCCCGATTGAAGAAATTCCGGGGGCAATCCTGATCGAGGGCGTCGACCGCGATATCAGCTCAAAATGTTATCTTGACTGCCAAAACTCCGGCACGACGATGAGACTGTTAATGGGTATTTTGAGCGCTAATCGAGGAGAGTTCTTGTTAGATGGAGACACATCGCTTAGAAACCGGCCAATGGAGAGAGTTGCTATCCCCTTGAGAGCCATGGGCGCAAACATCACTTGTTCGCCATCCGGAACTCCACCAGTAAGAATCGTAGGAGGAACTCTAAACGGAATTGACTATGAGTTGCCCACTCCCAGCGCACAATTAAAAAGCGCCATAATTTTTGCCGGCATGCAAGCCCGGGGAAAGACAAATATTATCGAAAGAACAACTAGCCGTGATCATACGGAAATATTGCTAAGGAACTGCGGAGCCAATATTGAGAAAACTCCTCTTGGATGGGCGGTAAGCAGATCTGTCCCAACTCTACCTGCAGAATATTACGTTCCCGGAGACATCTCGTCAGCCTTTTTTTTTATTTGCGCCGCCACGATTCTCCAAGGTAGCGACATTAAAGTAGAAAAAGTTTTGCTGAATCCAACTAGAATTGGAGCCTTGAGAGTGTTGCAACGCATGGGCGCTTCAATACAGTCAACCGTAGAGATGAATTCCAACAATACCAGTACGGGCTCTTTTGGTGAAGTTTATGGCGATATCCAGGCCAAGTTTATAGGCGAGTTGAAATCGTTCGAGGTCTCCACTGAAGAAACACCACTCCTCGTCGATGAGGTCCCTATCTTAGCCCTTGTAGCGACTCAAGCCAAAGGCACGTCCATTTTTCACGATGTGTCAGAACTCAGGATAAAAGAATCGGATAGAGTTCAGGCGATAATGACTCAACTCAATTCAATGGGGGCTCAAATAGAGGCTTGTGGGAATTCCCTATTAATTCATGGACCTACAAGGCTTTTGGCAAAACAGACAATGGAGAGTTTCGCAGACCACAGGATTGCCATGACACTAAAAATAGCGGGGCTATTATCAGATTCCTTTCCGACCATACGGGATCAAGACTGTATTGCTATATCTTACCCCAACTTTGACGAAACCTTGAGGTCACTAGCAACATGAAAGTTTTTTGCTTACTTGGGGATGATCGAGCGCAGAGATCTAAATCTCCAATTCTTCACAACAAAGCCTTTCAGACTCGAGGCATTGACGCCCATTACGTGAGCTTCTGTGTAAGCCCCGAATTGTTGAAAAATTCCATTATCGGATTTAGAGCATTGGGACTTTGCGGAGCTAACGTCACAATTCCGCACAAGGAAAATGTGGTCAGTTTTTTGGATGAACTTGGCCCGACAGCAAAAATCCTCAAGGCAGTAAACACGCTGATTGTATCAAATGGATTAGTGATAGGCGATAACACCGATGTGGATGGATTTCGTGATGCACTCTCCACCTCAGGTTTCAGCCCCGAAAAAAAATCCTGCCTGGTCATAGGAACTGGTGGCGCCGCAAAAGCGGTAGTTCTGGCCCTATCGGAAATGGGTGTTGGTAAAATAAAGGTGGCCGGGAGGAATACGTCTAAGTTGCTTGATATATCAAAAATGTTGGAGATAGAGCCTATGAGTATGAAGGAATTAGTAGAAGCCTCAAGAACAGCTGAACTGATTGTGAATGCGACCTCAATGTCAAGTCCAGACGAATTTGATAACTCAATGTCTGGATTGGTTGCTTCCCTCGATTGTTATCAACTGGAACTCATTTTTGATCTTAACTATGGACGCTCTGAAAACATTTGGGAAATAGCTTCCAACCGAATGGGATGTAAATTTTCTGACGGATTGGTCATGTTGGCAGCGCAAGCCGCGCGAAGCTTTAATTTATGGACGGGCGAATCGGCGACGGTCTCGGAATTCACATCTTATCTCAGGTAACTAGATGAAGAACTTATATTTAATCGGTTTTATGGGCTCCGGAAAGACCACCGTAGGCAAATTGGTTGCGAGAAACCTTCGCTGTTCCTTTCTCGATGTGGACGATCTTATCACTAAGGAATTTGGAACTTCGATTCGGAATATTTTCGAATCGCATGGAGAAGAAGGCTTCCGCAGTGTAGAAAGAGATATTCTAGTCAACCTATCTAGACAACAAGATTTGGTTGTGGCAACGGGTGGGGGCGCATATGAAAATCCCGACAATCGCCGACTCATCAAGCAGTCCGGTAATGTGATCTTCCTCAATGCTAGTTTGGACACAATTACTACTAGACTAAGTCAAAATGAAAGAGAACTGCGACCCTTATGGACGAACCTTGATGATTTAAGAAGTCTTTTCCATCGCCGTCTCAAGAGTTTCGAGGACTGCACAAAAATCATAACAGTGGATGAACAATCGCCCCTTGAGACAGCGTCAGTCATTTGCTCATACTTGTGCGGAGAACAGCAAATAGTCGTTACCTATGAGGATAAGCGATGTAAGGTTTGTTCAGTATGGAATGGTCCCGCCCACATCACTCAATATACTTCCAATAGAAAAACAGTAATTCTAACAGATCAGAATGTCGAGCGTCTCCATCTGCATCGATATCTTGACTGCCTGGACGACTCCATAATTATTTCCATAAAACCCGGGGAAAAATCAAAATCAATCAGAACGGTAAATCATATCTACGAACAGCTACTTGATGCTAAAATTGGGCGCGACGATCTCTTATTAGTGATTGGAGGTGGAGTGATCACCGACATCGGAGGTTTTGTAGCCGGCACATTCAAACGTGGAATCGATTTCATTCTGGTAGGTTCAACGATGGTAGCGTCCGTTGATGCTGCTATCGGTGGAAAATCTGCCATCGATGTCGGCAAAGTAAAAAATTCCGTCGGGCTTTTTACAAAACCTCTTACAACAATTCTTGATTTATCCTGCTTGCATACCCTGAAACACGGCCATATTAGAGAAGGATTGGTTGAAGCTTACAAAACAGGATTGGTCTATAACACCAAACTGTCATTTTACATGGAACATAACATTCAAGCATTGATTAATGGATCTGTTCCAGAACTTTGCCAGGTTTTGAATGCTTCATCAAGAGCTAAATGTGATATTGTCTCCAAAGATTTTAGGGAAAAAAACCTTAGGAAAATATTAAATTTTGGCCACACTTACGGCCACGCAGTTGAAAGCTACAACAACTACTCCATTAGTCACGGACTAGCCGTTTCCAAAGGCATGCTGGTCGCAATGAACATTTCACTTCAACGTGGTTTGCTTACAGAGGCCGAATCAGTGGGTTCCATTCAGACCATCAATAAGATATCAAAAGGAAAAGTGAAACTCCCTTCTGCTGAAGATGCGTGGCAAATCATGATGAATGACAAAAAAAATAGCAGTGACAAAATCACCTTCGTGCTTTTGTCGGGCAAAGGCCAGTGCTCAATCGTAAACGACATAAGTAAGTCAGAGCTTGATCTGGCTATAAGGAAAACCAGAGATTACGATAATGTCTAGTGTTTTTGGACGCATATTTAAAATATCCACTTTTGGAGAATCCCACGGACCTGCTGTAGGAGTGGTAATTGAGGGAGTGCCCGCTGGGATTCCACTTGATTTAAAAAACATACAGACCGAACTTGACCGCCGAAGACCAGGCACATCCAAATTTGTATCACAAAGAAACGAACGTGATACGGCCGAAATTCTTTCAGGAACAGCTGAAGGCAAGACGTTAGGCTCTCCGATTGCTATTGTTGTCAAAAACACTCAAGCACGGTCCAAAGACTACGAAGAACTGAAAAATGTTTTTAGACCTGGACATGCCGATTACACCTATTTCAAGAAATTTGGTATAAAACCTCAACCCGGTGGTGGACGAGCCTCCGGTAGGGAGACCGTGGGGAGAGTAGCAGCCGGCGCAGTCGCCAAATCACTCTTGGCGCCTTTGGGTATTCAGATCAGAGCATTCGTAAGAAGCGTGCACAACCTGGTGGGGCTTAAAGTAGACCTGGATTTTTCCGAGAGTCACCCATTAAGATGCGCCGATCCGAATGTCGCTACAGAAATGGAAAACGTTGTTCAGAAAGCCCTGAGGGACGGAGACTCTCTCGGCGGAATAGTGGAAGTTCTTATCAAAGGGGTTCCCCCCGGTTTAGGCGATCCTGTTTTCAACAAGCTGGATGCATTGTTTGGATGGGCTTTTTTTTCTATCGGAGGGGTCAAGGGAGTTGAAATAGGATCAGGTTTTGCAGTCTGTAAAATGATGGGGTCTGAATGCAATGATCAGATAACTTCAGACGGGTTCGAAACCAACAATGCAGGGGGAATTCTGGGTGGAATATCTACAGGTCAAGACATCGTCGTCAGACTTGCAGTCAAACCCACTCCTTCAATCTCACAAACACAGCGAACTATCAATATTGACAACAAGAACGAGCTGATAAACATCAAAGGTCGTCATGATCCGTGTATCTGTCCTCGTGTGGTCCCTGTGGCTGAGGCCATGGCTGCGCTTGTGCTTGCAGATGCGTACCTCTTTCAAAGATCTGTATCGAGGAATACATGAAAATAGTCGTCATAAATGGTCCTAATCTAAACTTATTGGGAAAGAGGGAACCCTCAATCTATGGTGACAAATCATTGGAGGACCTACAGTCATATCTAATTAAGGTAGCTTTGGAAAACAAAATAGAAGTGGATTTTTTTCAAAGCAACATCGAGGGAAATATCGTGGATTGCATTCAACAGGCAAATGAATCGGCGGATGGAATAATATTGAACGCTGGCGCTTACACTCACACAAGCGTCGCCATTCGAGACGCTGTTTCCGCTATATCGGTTCCCGTGGTGGAAGTTCACATCTCCAATCCATTGGCCAGAGAATCTTTTCGAAAAATATCTCTTCTGGCAGAGGTTACCGCAGGATCAATCTCGGGTTTCGGTTTTGATTCCTACCTCTTAGCTTTGCTATGGTTCTCAAGAAAAACATGACGATTTGCCCTAATCAACTTGTCTTCTGGCTTGTCTAGCGAAAAACTTGACAGTTGAATCTGATGGTGCTTTACTTTACATAATAAGATATCAAGGAAGCCTAGAAACGTGGATAAACCTACGAAAAAAAACCAGGACATTTCTTTTCACGTATTTTGCCAATTTTATTTTTGTCATGGTTTTTATTATTGTCGTAGTAGTTTATCCATGAGTTAAGGACTTTCAGACCGCACACTGAAAACAATCCGAAAGCCATGGGTAAGCAAATGAGGCCCATGGTTTTTTTGTAATAAGCCTTGGGCGCCAAAAGCTCCTGAGGCTTTTTGCTTTTGAACAACGTCTGTGGTTAAAAGACCGGAGAAATTGAAATTCCTGATCAAAATCCAAAATTTCACTCAGAGGCCCCTCTAATGTGTTCCTTAGACAATGAATTAAGATCGCCAAGACAAGCTTGTTTCAACGAAGACGCCGAACTGTCCATCGATGATACAAGAAATAAGATTGATAAGATAGATCAACAGTTGATTCAATTGTTACATGAGCGTGCCTCCTTGGCTCTCCACATAGGGATTCAAAAAAAATGTTCAGGGACCAATTCTTTTGCATCTGAGAGAGAGAATGAGATACTTAAACGCGTCTGTGATTCATCAACTGGGACCATGCCACAAAAGGCGCTCAAACTTATCTTTAATGAAATCATTTCTGCTTGCCGAGAGATTCAGGAACCTTTAACAGTGGCTTTCCTTGGACCTGAGACTACCTTTAGCCACTATGTGGCGGTGAGAAGGTTTGGAAATAGCGCCTCGCTAAGACCCATGTTTTCAATTGCAGACGTATTCGAAGAAGTAGAAACCTGTCGCGCCAGTCTCGGGATTGCGCCCATGGAAAATTCACTAGAGGGTGGCGTGAGCAGCACGATGGACTGCTTTCTTGATACGAACTTGAAAATATCTGGCGAAATTTATGCCTCGATCAGGCATGCTCTAGTTTCCAGGGAAAGTTCACTGGAAAAAATCCAAACAGTTTACTCACACCCACAAGCGCTCAATCAGTGCAGAAACTGGTTACGTAAACAACTGCCTGAAGCCACACTGCTAGATTGTTCAAGCACGGCAGATGCTGCAAAGAGAGCTTCACAAGAAAATGGCAGTTCTGCCATTGCATCTGAGTTAGCGGCTGAAAAGTTCGTGCTAAATGTCTTGGCAAAAAACATTCAGGATCGAACCGACAATAAAACTAGATTTGTCATCATTGGATTCAATGTTTGCAAGCCAACAGGGCAAGACAAGACAACCCTTTACTTCACTTCAAAACATCGTCCGGGAAGCCTATGTCAGGCCTTGACCCTATTTTCTGAGCGAGGAGTAAACCTAACGAGGATCGAATCTAGACCATTGAAGGATAGGAATTGGGAATATTCATTTTTTGTGGACTGTGAGGGCCATCAAAACGATCAAGTATTGTCAGAATGCCTGGAACAACTGAAGGAAGAAGTCGAATACGTGAAGGTCCTCGGTTCATATCCCAGAACAGATCCTAACGATTTTATTTGACTACATTTAATTAAGCAAATACGAGGAGACTCTTGGACACCCTTGACTTTTTCAACACCACCATTGGGATTATCGGATGCAAAGGCCGAATGGGTTCGTGGTTCTTCAATCAGTTCAGTAGCGCCGGACTTCGGGTAATTGGGATAGACAAAACAAATTTAACCGAATTATCTGATTTTGTCACTCTCTGTGATATCAATATCTTAGCCGTTCCTGTTCCTGAAATTAGTAAAATCACTAAGCTTATCGGCCCCCTACTTAAGCAACATTCACTGCTGATGGATATTGCATCGCTGAAGGAAAAACCATTAAGGTCTATGATGGATCACTGTCAATGTGAAATAATTGGAACCCACCCTATGTTCGGGCCTTCAGCGGAATCATTTAAGGATCAGTTGTGTTACGTGTGTGAAGTGCGTTCAGATTATTGGCTACCCAGAATCGTCAATCTGCTGACCCAGCTCGGCGCAAGAATAAAATTTGTGACTCCCACGGATCATGATCGTCTTATGGCCACGGTTCAAACCCTGAGACATGTAATCATGACTTCTCTGGCTTTGACACTAAGAGAAACTGGCTTTGACTTGCTAAGAGATTCGACTGCTTCCGGCTCATGGTTTCGGGAAATGATCAAAATGATGACTCATCAATTCGATCAGCCTTCCGAACTGTATGCCGATCTTGCTTTGAATAACCCATATTCACATCAGATCCTTCAAACATTCGAGAACGAAAACAATAAAATTGTTCAGGCAATTAGTAGAGGGGAACGAGAAAACATATTGAGACTTATGACATTGGCTCAGTCGTATGCCAGCCGTCAAAATAATCTCTCTACTGTCACGAAAAAAACTCTTGGTGACGTTGAGTAATTGTGCTTGACATTATTTGAAGTTCTGAAATAGGTTTAGATATAATTGTCGTTATTCTCAGTATCTCTACAATCATAACGGGACGATTTTTCCTAAAGGAAACGACTACTCTTACATCGGTCTTATACAAAGAGGCGTTTTGGCGACCTATGCTGACAGCAGTAAACCATAAGAACCCTTGGAACTTGGCATTTTAACAACCTCACATCTGACGAGGGGGTAGCAATCCATGAGTTGGCAGCCATCTAGATGTTGGTTAGCGTCCTGCTTGATTGTTTTGAGTTTGTTTTGTCATACCTTCTGTTACGCCGAGGCCCCTTCACCGAACCCACAGGCTGTCTTGGTGTCAACCTTGGATTCAGACACATTTTCCGAATCTTTAAGACCCATTCCAAAAAAGAATTCTCATCCCATTCTGACCATAGTGAGACCTCTCACTGTAGCGATGACCCTAATTTTCATAGCAGTGACAATAATAGTTGTTTACTGGGCAGCTCAGAGGACCAAGACATCAGCCGATTTTTATGTAGCCGGATCTGCAATTTCAGGCTCACAAAATGGATGGGCTCTGGCCGGAGACTACATGTCCGCTGCGTCTTTTCTGGGGATTGCAGGACTCATATCACTTTACGGGTATGATGGTTTCCTTTATTCG
The DNA here is from genome assembly GCA_937930835.1 of uncultured Desulfomonile sp. GTDB lineage: Bacteria > Desulfobacterota > Desulfomonilia > Desulfomonilales > Desulfomonilaceae > CAITZA01. The sequence goes on along the minus strand of CALGLN010000108.1, from coordinate 12,070 downwards.
GTAGGATGGCTAGTCGCATACGTGACGTTGCTACTGGTTGTAGCAGAGCCTTGCCGAAATTCTGGCCGCTATACGGTTGGGGATATCCTATCTTTCAGGGCATTCCCTATCCCCGTCAGAGCTATGGCCGCCGTATCAACCCTCACGGTTTCGACATTTTATCTAATTGCTCAAATGGTCGGCGCTGGAAAATTAATGGAGCTTCTCGCTGGGACACCTTATAACATCTCCATCATAATAGTAGGGACCCTTATGATTATCTACGTAGTTTTTGGCGGGATGATTGCCACTACGTGGGTTCAAATAATTAAAGCATTTCTCATAATGACTGGCGGGGTTGCCCTGAGTATTCTCGTAGCAGCTCAGGCGGGCTTCAGTCCACTTCAGTTTTTTGAGGACATCGCAACCAACCCAAATATTAAGGAATGGGTTCAATTTACTCTCTTAAAACACCATGTAGCAGAGCCGGGCATTGATTACGGACAAAGATTCTTGGAACCGGGATTATTCCTAAAAAACCCGTTAGATCAAATCTCACTTGGGATGGCTCTCGTTTTCGGTACCGCAGGAATGCCTCATATACTGATGAGGTTTTTCACCGTCCCGACAGCGAAAGAAGCCAGAACATCCGTGATTGTGGCCATGTTTGTGATCGGATCATTTTACATCCTTACTACTCTCTTGGGATTTGGGGCAGCCGTATATGTTAGCCCGCAAATCGTTTTCGCAACTGATCCGGGTGGGAATTTGGCGACCTTACTTCTGGCTCAGGTACTAGGAAATCAGATAGCCCCTTTGGTCGGGGACACTCTTTTGGCATTTCTTTGCGCCGTAGCGTTTGCCACAATACTCGCTGTTGTTTCCGGCCTGGTCTTGGCAGCTTCAGCGGCAATAGCTCATGATGTATACGTCAGCCTGATCAAGAAAGGCCATGCGTCCCAGAAACAGCAGATTAAGGCAGCGAGACTAACATCGTTTGCTGTGGGCGCTTGTGCGATATTGATTGGAATTGCGGCCGAGAATCAGAATGTGGCGCAATTGGTAGCTCTGGCATTTGCGCTTGCTGCCTCTGGGAATCTTCCAGTGGTTGTGCTGTCGTTGTTCTGGCAAAAATTTAATACAGCGGGAATTGTAGCTGGACTCGTTGTGGGAACTCTTACATGCCTGGTTTTGGTTTTAGTCTCGCCCAATATGTATTATCCGAAACATGAAGCCATGGAAGCCCAAGCCACAATCTTGGCGCTCGAGCAAAGACAGGTCCAAGGAAAGTCTCTCAGTCAGATGGAACAGGAGACACTGTCCAGGGCCAAAGTTGACTATGAACGACTCAAGAATGGGCTTTCAGTCGTGGGACTGGACCAACCCCTTTTCCCATTGAAAAATCCTGGAATTGTTTCAATCCCATTGGGATTTATTGCGGCAATCTTGGTGGCTCTTGCATTCCCGGGTTCTGGAGAGGAGCAACGATATGATCAGCTCCATGTGCAACAACTAACAGGAGTGAGGTCTGCTTCCAGATGGAATTGATCAAATGGATTGCTTGGTCAAGACTCTAACAGTTACCAATTGTCATTAGTTCCTAAAAAGAATCTTAATAGGTATCGAGATGACTTCCCAAATTTCGAAAGAGCCAACGCGGGCGTGGGTAGTAACTGCGGCAGGGGCAGCGGTGAACCTGTGTCTAGGGATACTTTATGCCTGGAGTGTTTGGAAAAAGGCATTGGTAGATAAGCCAAAAGCTGATGCTGGCGAAATCATGACAGGCCTTAACAGTGGCTGGGCTTATCTCACTGACGCTCAGGGAACTTTCGCATATTTCATTTGCGGGTTGTTCTTTGCCTTCTTCATGATACCAGGTGGGCGATTGCAGGACACTTATGGCCCTAAAATTGGGGCAACCCTGGGAGGGCTCTGCGTTGCAGCCGGTTGTATAGTAGCTGGACTTTCCAAGAGCTACCTCGGATTGATTCTTGGTTTTGGGGTTCTGGGAGGTATCGGTATGGGTATTGGTTACGCAGCCCCTACCCCAGCTGCTCTGAGGTGGTTCGGCCCACACAGAAGAGGACTTGTTTCTGGTATCGTGGTAGCCGGATATGGAGCAGCAGCTTTATACATAGCCCCCCTAGCTCAATATTTGATCGACAATTACGGTATCTCTACAAGTTTTATTGGTTTGGGAATCATTTTTGCCCTGGTCGTAATACTTGCCGGACAGTTGCTTTCTTGGCCTCCCGAAGGATACCTACCCCCGCAACCACAAAACAAAACTGTTTCAAAGGGAATGCCCACCCCCTCAGTTGACTGGCTACCTCCAGAAATGATGACTCGCTGGCAATATTACGCATTAGTTTTCATGTTCTTAGGTAGCGCCCAGTCAGGTCTCCTGGTAATTGCCAATGCAGCCCCCATTCTGGCTAAGACCGCTGGTAAAGTTGAATTTTTTGCTCAAAATGCTTGGATCATTGCAGCATTCGGGGGGGCGATAAATGCTTTGGGTAGGGTGGGTACAGGCCTTTATTCAGACAAGATTGGAAGGAACAACGCATACACGATCAATGGATTAGTATCGGCTGTCTTTCTAATAACTGCGCCATTTATAATCAGTCTTGAGAATATCCCCCTGCTTTTTTTGGCTCTAGGAATTGCATATTGGCAGTATGGTGGAGGTTTAGCCTTGATGCCGGCTTTTACGGCGGACTTTTTTGGCTCTAAAAATTTAGGCGCTAATTATGGATTCGTTTTCATAGGATGGGGACTCGGTTTTCTCATGCCTCTAATGGCTGGCTATATTAAGGACTATACTGGTTCCTACGATATTTCATTTTATCTTTCCGCAATATTATTGGTTTCGGCGGTGCTCATGTGCAAGTTCCTAAAAAAGCCAAGCGCATCTGCCGTCAAGATAAAATAATTATCCCTTTAAACCATAAGTCTTTTTAAGCCGATCTGAGTCAGCTCATGATTTATTTAATCTTGCCATTGTAACTTTAATGTCGAATAATATTCCTTTGGAAGTCGCAATTTGTGAATCGTGGCCATTACTCAAACCACTCATTAGGAGGAAATGGTGACCTCTGAAGTCTTAATGACCGATATGTCGGCAAACTGGAACAGAAGTGTTTTGACAAAGGTAGAAGACCTTTTCAATAAATTGGACCCTTCAAAAATTTTTAAGCCGAAGGATTTGGTTGCAATAAAGATTCACTTTGGAGAAGCTGGGAATACAGCTCATATACGGCCTCAATTTGTTAGGAAGATAGTCGACTCACTCAAGTTGGTCGGGGCCCGACCTTTTCTCACGGATACAAATACTTTGTACGTGGGGTCAAGAACTGAGGCTTGGTCTCACTTGCACACCGCATTCGACAACGGGTTCACTAGAGATGTCACAGGAGCCCCCGTGATGATAGCTGATGGACTAAGGGGTTCAAATTCCGTAGAGGTTGAACTGACTGGAGCAAAACACATCAAGCATGCGCACATTGCTTCAGATATATATCAGGCCGATGGCTTGGTAGTTGTTTCGCATTTTAAAGGGCATGAGCTATCTGGTTTTGGTGGAGCAATCAAGAATGTTGGAATGGGCTGTGCCTCCAGAAGTGGAAAACTGGACCAGCACTCAAATATATCTCCGAAGGTCAAACAGAAAAAGTGTATAGGGTGCGGGGAGTGTGTTAAATGGTGCAGGGGTAAAGCAATCAAACTGGTCAAACTCGACAATAGCAAGAAGGCACAAATAAACCCGGAGAAATGTATCGGTTGCGCCGAGTGCATTCTGACTTGCAGACAAGGGGCTATCAGTATTCAATGGAACGAGTCTATTCCAGTATTTATGGAGAAAATGGTTGAATACGCGAAAGCTGTATTACAAAACAAGGTCAATAAAGTGATGTTCCTAAACTTCCTAACTGATGTGTCACCACTTTGCGATTGCACTCCTTTCTCCGATAGGGCTTTCGTTCCTAGCATAGGAATACTAGCGTCCAGAGATTTGGTAGCAATTGATCAAGCTTCGGCCGATCTCGTAAATCAGGCTCCAGGAAACACTCTGTCGTGTCTCAAATCCGGTTGGGAGCCTGGCGCTGACAAGTTCATGGCCCTGTTCCCCGAAATAGAATGGAAGCATCAATTGGAATATGCGAATGGACTTGGTTTGGGCTCAAGAGACTATGAGCTAAAAATTTGTGAGTAACTCTATCTAGCCTCAAAAGGCCTTTTGGTGTTATGCGGAAGGAAACTTTCCCCGTGTGTTTCCTTAAGAAACAATCAGAATTGATAATCTCTTTAGTTGGCTAAATTCAAAACCAAACGTTACATTGACAAAATTGATCTAATTGTGTAAAATATTATAGATGTTTATTATTGGTTGAATGTTTTGAATTTAAAAGATCAAACCCTTTTGGCCAGATTTTGAGGAGAACGCCAATGGCAACAAGGATCATTCTAGCAATCATATTTATGACTCTTCTCTGTGGGCCGTCTATGGGTCAAGGTTTTATGGACTCAGTGTTGGGACCAGGTGGTTTAGGCCTTTGGGGAGGTCCCAGCTCAGGACAGTTTAATTATCAACAGTATCAGCAGGGAAATATGTATCCAGGTGGACAGCAAGGGATGCAGGGCCAAACGAATCAGCAACCTTATCAAGAAGGTCCGCAAGGCGGATATCCTCCAGCCGGTTATGGATATCAAATGCCCCCCTATGCGACACAACAGGGAGTTTACTCCGATTGGCACGTCAATCAGCCAGCTGCTCCTCAGGGGCCTCCGCCTGTTCAATATTCCGCTCCTGGGCCACCTCAGGCGGTTTATGGTCAACAAGCTCCGGAACTCCGACCGGGACAGTATTCTCCTTCCTATCCGCAACCTCAGCTTTTTGATGAGAATCTTCCCGCAGGAGCTGTAAGAATTACAACGACTACTCCTGATGGCACTACCGTACAATATTATCCGCCATCTGATGATCCTGAAAACCAACAAGTTAATCAGAGGCCTCAGCGGAGACAAAAACCTAGGACGGCTTCACGTCAGGCAGCCCCAAAGCCACAACAACAGACTGGTGAACAGTTGCAGAGCTCTTCTATTCCCCAGACGGGCGGATCAATTGCAATGCCCAGACCTGTGGAGATACCCCAGGAACAGGATCCTAGAGCAGGTTGGGGAGCCGCCCTCAACAGAGCTCCTGCAAGCCCCTCCGCCAGATAATTTCTTTTGGCGTCCCTTTTTCTGAGCGATGGATTAACAGAAGTTTTACTCGAACCCCTTAATCCCTCGCTCATCCCATCTTTAAGAGGCCGCAAGCGGGTCCTTTCAATTAGAAAGCCATCCTACTATTTATTTGAATGTAGAAAATTACTATCTTTCAAACAAGGAACAGATAAGTTACACTCTTGTGTGTTAACAATCATCTGGCAAATACCCAAAGGTGTGAGAATCTCTAATGTTTTGGCAACCTTCTAAAAAAGAAGAATGTGGCGTTTTTGCAATTTATGGCGCCGATGATCCGGCGCGTCTGATATATCTTGGACTATATGCCCTACAACATAGAGGACAAGAGTCCGCCGGCATTGTAGTTAGTGATGGCGAGAGGGTAATGTCCCACAAGGGGATGGGCCTGGTGTCTGACGTTTTCAAGGAAGGCGTGCTTCAGAGACTCAAAGGATCAATGGGTATAGGGCACGTCAGGTATTCTACAACGGGAAGTTCTCTTTTAAGAAATGCTCAACCTTTCCTGGTAGAACAAATTGACAGAATTTTCGCCCTTGCTCACAATGGCAACATAGTTAACATCACAAAACTCCGAAGAAAACTGGAAGGATCGGGCGCAATCTTCCAGACATCAACAGATTCCGAACTAATAGCTCATCTGGTGCTCCACAAAAAGGGGCCATTGGAGGATCGCTTGATCAGGGTTTTTGATGAACTCAAAGGCGCCTGGTCATTGGTGTTTCTAACAACCAATGGGATTCTAGCCGCGAGGGATCCTTTTGGTTTCAGACCTCTTTGCATTGGCCGTAAAGGTGACGCCTATATATTCACCTCTGAGACCTGCGCTCTCGACATAATAGAAGCGGAATATGTCAGGGATGTCGAGCCTGGTGAGATTGTTATTGCTGATAAGAATGGACTGAGGTCTATTCAGGGAAACAAGAAAAAAAATCTGGCTCTTTGCATTTTTGAATACATCTACTTCGCCAGACCAGACTCCATGATATTTGGTCATGGCGTTTACAAGGTGAGAAAGGAATTAGGCTTTCAGGTTGCTTTGGAATGTCCGGTTGAAAATGCGGACTTGGTCGCTCCAATGCCGGCTTCCGGAAACTATGCCGCACTTGGCTATTCCCAGGGTAGCGGATTGCCCTTTGAATACGGTGTCATTAGAAATCATTATGTTGGAAGAACATTTATACAGCCATCCCCAGCCATCAGAAACCTTGGTGTGAGACTAAAACTTAATCCGGTAAGAGAAATCCTGGAGGGACGCAGTGTTGTCGTAGTAGATGACTCAATAGTCAGGGGCACCACGAGCAAGCTCAGGACAAAAGCGCTCCGGGAAGCCGGAGCTAGGGAAATTCACATGCGAATAAGTTGTCCTCCAATAAGATACCCGTGTTTTTATGGCATAGATTTTTCCAGCAAGGGAGAGCTTATAGCATCGTCTAATTCTGTTGAAGAAATCGGGAAATTCATAGGGGCCGATTCGTTAGGTTATCTGAGTCTAGAAGGACTTTTCAGAGCCATGCCTCGTCCTGCGGAGGATTTTTGCGCAGCCTGTTTTACCGGAAAATATCCCATTAAAATCACAGATGATTCTACCAAGTTGTGTTTGGAATGTTCCCCAGGTGTTTCTACTGATTGGTGACGCTCTTTCCGGATAAGTCTTAATATTTATCGACCACTATTTGCCGATTCATTGTCTTTCAAACGCAACACTACGTTAAACTCGGGAAGTCTTGCAAGTATTCCCCCCAACACGAGATCGTCCTTTGAGGTGATCTTGATGTTGAAAGGTGAATCTTCATAGATATCGACTTTAGACCCGATCCGCTCCAGTAGAGCGGCGTCATCTGTCACATTTATATCATGACGTGCAGCCTCTTCATGAGCGGCAAGGATCAATCCGGTTCTAAAAACTTGAGGAGTTTTAGCCAGCCAAAGTTCATCTCGAGGAACAGTTTCCAAAACATCTTGCCTTTTTCTCTTGACTGTTTCGGTGACTGGCAAGGCGGCAATGCATGCTCCTTTAAGTTTGGCTCGCTCTATGACGCCGCTTATTACGCTCTGCGTTATGAAGGGCCTAACTCCATCATGAATTGCAACTAGCTCTGAAGAGTGAAGTTCTCTTAAACCATTGAAAACAGATTCTTGTCGCGTTTTCCCCCCTTGCGCCACTATAACCTGCTTTTTGAAAAGATAACGGCCCAGTATGTTCGTCTCAAAATAAGAATCATCGCCGGCAGGCACGGTTACAACGATGAGGCTAATACAAGGATGAGTGTCAAATGCTGCTATGGTCCTTGCTATTATTGGCACACCGTCAATTTCAATATATTGTTTGGGTAGTTGAGATCCCATTCTGAGCCCAACCCCTCCAGCGGTTATCAAGGCTGCGCAGTTCATTAATTGACCTCTTTGTTTCATTACTCTCGAATTGGTCATTGCTCAGCGCCTCTTGTTCATAAAGTTAGCGAGTAATGACTTCAGGACAACATTGTATCTAGACATACCCTAAATAACAGGAAGTTCAGCGCCAGAATATTTGTAAGTTAGGAACAAGTGAATAAACTAACTACATATCCTTACGGAAATGGACGAGAATTTGGCCATGACAGAGAATCCAAAAACTCCTATTTAACATGACCACCGACATTTATGCTATCTCATAGAAGAATTTTTGGTCTATATTCATTCAAATTGCACGATCGGAGAAGCACATGGACGAAAAAACGATTGAAAAAATAATTTTGGAGAGAGTTATCGTACCTGGATGGGTTACAACTAGAGGCGTCTTGAAAGATCCTACCGGCGAAATGGCTGATGAAGAATCAAAAAGAGTAGAACTTGTAATGAAAAATCTTGCTGACAAAAATCAGGTCAAATTGTGGAAGCTTATAATGCAGGACAATGGAACTGAACTTATGGTTGCAGCAAGAAATGGTTTTGAGCTAGACAAGGACCTTGAGGCGCGTAACGCTTGGGCCAAAGCTGTGCCCTTTCAAGAGTGATACCTAAAGACTCAAATTGAAAACGCTTTTTGACCGAGATATATACGACAATTTTACAGAGAACTTACTTGTGAACACACAACGTTTTTTGTGGATTGCGACGGCAAACATAAAAATGACTGTCGTGAGGTTCAAGAATCGATTTGTACCATTTCCAGACATTATGTCGATTTTGATTAATAGGGGTGTAGGAATTAGGATTATACATTCTGAATTGCCATCCGCTCCTTTCAGGCAAAGATATGATAAGATTGACAAAAAGGGTCAATTGAGTTCAAGCGTAGAGTTTCTTTATTGCCCCAGAATGCACGCAAAGATATTTATTGTAGATGGAATTTTCGGATTGATAGGCAGCGCGAACCTAACGGGAGCTGGAATTGGTGTAAAGGCGAGAAAAAAAAGAAACTTTGAGGTAGGTCTATTACTGGAGAACGAAATGGAAACAAGACCCTTCATGGAATATTTCGACACGATATGGATGGGAGACCAATGTAAGGATTGCGGACGCAAGGATATTTGTCCCGGCCCCCTGTGCTAAAATATTACTGGTAGTAGAAAGGCGCTTGAATTTTATGAAAAGAATCGGAGCCTGCTTCATTGGAGCGCTTGGATCAATTTCACTAACGGCGATAATTGGAGCAAGGGCAATTCAGGAATCCCTAGCGAACACTCTGGGCATGGTTACGGAATCGGAGCTCTTCTGTGATTTGGATTTGGCGCCCCTGGGGGATATTCAATTCTGCGGCTTCGATATTCGTCAAGGCAAACTGTCTGAGATCGTCAAGGAACTTCAAACGAACGATGATATTTTCGGTCCTGAATTGCTCAGAAATATTCAACCGTTTCTCGGCGATGTTGACGATTTCATACTCCCCGGTATTAGTTTAAATTGTGGCCAGGCCATTTGTAAACTTTCTTCACCTCAACACAACGATCCGATTTCACTCAGAGAAACTATTGAATTGATAAAAAGTCGTCTCAACCATTTCAGGAAAAGTCTGGAACTTGACGATCTCGTGGTTGTAAACTTGGCATCTACCGAACCGCTCATGGAACTCAAAGAGTGTCACCAGAATGTATCACTTTTGGAACAAAGCATTGATCAGAACCTTTGCGAGAATTTTATTGCCAGTTCACTCTATGCTTATGCGGCAATAACATCCCATTGCCCCTACATTAACTTTACACCATCCAACGGCGCACTATTCCCTGCCATGATTAAACTGGCCCAAAAAAACGGAATTCCGGTCATGGGAAACGATGGAAAGACAGGTGAAACACTTGTAAAGTCTGTTCTGGCGCCAATGTTCAAATGCAGAAATCTTGAAGTTATGAGTTGGGAAGGATTCAATATTTTGGGCAATATGGACGGACAAGTTCTGGATCATGCAGAGAATCGGAAATCCAAGATTAAGACTAAAGATTCTATCCTACCAAAAATCTTAGGGTATTCGCCTCATTCGAAAGTTCATATCAACTATGTTCCCTCTTTAGGCGATCAGAAGACTGCTTGGGATTTCATCCACTTCAAAGGTTTCTTGGGGGCTCGAATGTCACTCCAGTTTACCTGGCAGGGCTTTGATTCAGCTCTTGCAGCCCCTCTAATCCTTGACCTGGTTCGCTTAGCCGAATTGGCGCATCGCAGGGGTGAGTCAGGATTAATGATTCACCTAGCTTCTTACTTTAAAGACCCTCTAGGGGTTCCCGAACAGAGTTTTGCACATCAGTTCGATATGTTGGAAAAATATGTTTCCAATTACAAAATAGCCTCAAATGCCGAGCGAGATTTAAATTGAAACTTTCCTTTAGCTCAAACGCATTTGTTCAGTATTCTTTTTTGGATACAATTAACCTGGTAGCCGAAATAGGGTATCAAGGTATAGAGGCATTGGCTGATGTTCCGCATTTGTATGCCGATAACATTTCGCGAGACTATCTAATGGCTGTGAAAGAGGCTGTTGAGGATTCAAATATAAAAATCTCGAACATTAACGCGAATACTGCAGTAGGCTATTATAATAGAAATTTCTGGGAACCTCTGTTTGAACCCTCACTGGCAAATCCCGATCGAACCCTCAGAAAATGGCGCCTTGATTACACTCTCAAATGCGTCAACATTGCTGATTTTCTTAGTGTTGATTGCGTCAGTGTCACCTCAGGCAAACCAGTTTCAGGAATTTTCCCGGAGGATTCCATCATTTTGCTGAAAGACTCTTTGAACAGACTTGCAGAATATTGCGAAAAGAAATCTGTTCGTATTGGCATAGAATACGAGCCCGGGCTACTTGTAGAGAATCTTGATGAGTTAACCTACATTCTCGATGAAATCAATTCACCATATCTTGGAGCCAATCTGGATTTTGGGCATAGCTATTTGGTCGGTGAGGACCCGGAAAATGTTATAGAAAAACTCGGATCAAAATTATTCCATGCTCATATTGAGGACATAATCGGCAAGAAACACTATCACCGAATTCCAGGTTCCGGCGATATTTGTTTTGAAACAATTTTTGGAGCATTAGAAAGATCTGGTTATGACGGATATGTCTCAGTAGAACTCTACACATTTCAACATGACCCTATTGGCGCCGCAAAAGATTCTCTGTCTTATCTAAAAGATATTCCTGGAATCAGGCTCTAGAATTATACACGGTTTGTTGGAGTAAAAAACATTCTTGGGTGAAACTTTATGAAATTCGCATTCAGTTCAAATGCCTTCTTGAGATACGGCTTGCTGGAAACCATAAGAATTTTGTCCTCTATTGGTTATCGGGGCATAGAGATAATGGCCGATGTGCCCCATGCTTATCCACTAGCCATGTCAGAAAAGCATCTCAAGGAAATAAGAAAACAGATTGATATTAGTGGCATGGAGATATCCAACATCAATGCTTTCATGCATCACGCAGACGGTGACACTTATCACCCATCCTGGATAGAAAAAGACCCAGACTTAAGACTTAAGAGAGTGGACTTCACGCTGAGCTGCATTGAAATGGCAGGCAAGTTGGGCGTAGCCAACATCTCTACCGAACCTGGCGGCCCGCTAGAAAGAATGAGTAGAGAAGAAGGCGTGCGACTTTTTATCGACGGCCTTAGACTGGTAGAAAAAACGGCACGAGCGTGTAAGGTAAGAATCCTTATCGAACCTGAACCTGGTCTGCTGATAGAAAAAAGTGATCAGTTTCTTGAGATTATTAAACAGCTAGATCCGGAAATTTTCGGAATCAACTTTGACATAGGGCATTTCTATTGTGTGGAAGAAGATCCTTGTGAGCTAATTATCCAAATGAAACCATACATTCATCATTTCCACCTCGAGGACATTGCTTCGACTCGAGAACACCATCACCTAATGCTTGGACATGGGGCCATAGACATTCACCAGGTATTAGATACTGCTCGGTCGATCAATTATGACGGTTATGTAACGGTAGAGCTTTACACTTATGAACATGAAGCTGAAAAAGCAGCTAGTGAAGCCTACAAGTTCATTCAGAGGTACCTCTCGACACGAATTAACTAGCTCTGTTATAAATAGGCAAGCAGCATCCAGATCTTAACACCTAACACTCACTTCAATATTTGAATTCAACATGTGTCTAATCTTGTTTTCATATCAGAATGATCATCGTTACAAGTTGATTCTTGCCGCCAACAGGGATGAATATTACGAAAGGCCAACGGCGTCAGCTCAATTTTGGGAAGATGATCCATGCATCCTTGCCGGGAGAGACTTAAAGGGGGGAGGCACTTGGCTTGGGATAAACAGGAATGGGAAAATAGCTGCAATTACTAATTACCGAAACCCTTCATCAAACAAAGGACAACTTGCGCCGTCCAGAGGA
>CALGLN010000107.1 GCA_937930835.1 uncultured Desulfomonile sp. | reverse complement strand
CTTCCTGTACCCCAAGGACGCATGAACCCCTTTTCATGAGCGCCTGCGAAGAGGCAGGCCTGAATCCCTACTTGTTTGAAATGGCCAACATCCGGGATCAGTGCTCTTGGGTTCATATGCGAGACAGAGAAAATGGAACAGAGCGGGCTAAAGGTCAAATAGCAATGGCGGTGGCAAAAGCCGCCAAGCTCCGAGAACTTAAGCGTATTCAGCTCAATCTGTCCCATTCTGCTCTAGTCATAGGTGGTGGCGTCTCAGGCATGTCAGCAGCTATGGCCCTTGGAAATATGGGCTACGAAGTCTATCTCATTGAAAAACAGGGCCGGTTGGGTGGATTACTCAATGATTTGAACATGATTATGCCGGCCAACGAGCCTCCCGAGAGACTGGTCAATGACTTAATCACCAGGCTGGAACAAAATCCCAAGGTGACAATTCATTTGAATTCGCTTGTTACCAAAACAGAAGGCTATGTCGGTAACTACATCGCTACAATTGACAAAGGTGATATTGAGACAAAAATAAAATGCGGGATAATAGTAGTGGCCTTGGGCGCCAGGGTTTTGATTCCCGAAGGTTTATACGGCTATAACGGCAAAGACGTTATCACTCATCTGGAACTCGAGTCGCTACTCAAGAACGGGCAGATTAATAACAAGAACATCGTCATGATCCAGTGTGTGGGATCTCGATGCCCCGAAAGGACTTATTGCTCCAGAATATGCTGCATGACAGCCGTCAAAAATGCCCTTTTAATAAAGGAATCTAGCCCAGACACCAAGATCACCATACTTTACAGAGACATGCAGATGTATGGCGTCGAGCTTGAGGAGATGTTCCGAAAAGCTAAACAGCTCGGCGTTCGTTTTGTTACATATGAACCGGACCGGCCACCAGAAGTAAAGGAAGGATCTGTATCAGTACATCATGTTCGTATGGGAAAAGATGTTGTTATGCCAACGGATCTGGTTGTCCTGTCCACACCGTTGATAGCTCAGGAAGACGCTCCCGAAGTCTCGACCATGCTCAAAGTTCCAATTAATGAGAATGGGTTTTTCCTAGAAGGGCATGTAAAATTAAAACCGCTGGATTTTGCTACTGATGGAGTCTATCTGTGTGGCAACGCAAGATTTCCTTCAACAATACGTGAAGCTATTGCCCAGGGCCTTGGAGCAGCTTCTCGAGCCGCTGGAGTGCTTTCGAAGGATGCTCTGTTCACCAGTGGAATAGTGGCCGATATTAATGCGGACACCTGTTGTGGTTGCCTAGGATGCGTAGAAGTCTGCCCGTATGGAGCTATTAATTTCTTCCCGGACAGGGGAGTCTGTCAAGTAAACAAGGTATTATGCAAGGGGTGCGGCGGCTGCGCAGCCACTTGCCCTTCAAGCAGCGCTAGACTAGACGGTTTTTCTAATGAGCAAATATATGCTCAAATTGAGAATGCGCTAGCTGTTTAGAATTTTTTCGTAACTGTTTCCTGAAATGTCGAAATAGATATTCAGTTGGTTATTTGAGGAAATATTATGGCAGCAGATCAATTTGAACCTAGAATTATAGGATTTCTCTGCAATTGGTGCGCCTACGCTGGCGCAGATCTTGCCGGTGTGAGCCGTTTGCAATACCCTCCGAACATGAGAACTATTCGCACCCTGTGCTCAGCTACCGTAGGCCCCCATCAAATACTAAAAGCATTTCAAAAAGGGGCTGACGGCGTCTTTGTGGGCGGCTGACACATCGGTGATTGTCATTACCTGTATGGTAATTACATGACGGTCAAAAGAATCGCTTTTATGCAGAAACTTTTGGAATTTTCTGGCATCGACTCCCAGAGATTATTACTCAAATGGGTTTCCTCTGCTGAAGGCCCCAGGTTTGCCCAGGTCGTTACCGATTTCGTCGAGAAAATTCGCAAACTCGGACCATCTCCATTGTCTGTTAGGAAGACTGAGAAGAATGAAAAAATCGCGTAAAAAAAGTAGTTCGGTGGCACAAACATCAACGGGCAATACAATGATCGATATAGTCAAAGAACAAGTTAAAACGTTGATGGATAGCGGTCAAATATCTGCTTTCCTCGGATTAAAGGAAAAACAGGGAAGCGTCTTTCCGTTTTTATACAAATCAGTCCAGGATCTTGACGAAGGATTCAGTCTCGGCGATTTGGAAAAACCAGGACAAGCTCGCTATCCCATCGCCAAGCTCCTGATGAGGATTGTAAAAAGTGATGCTGAGACGTCCTACGGAGCTCTGTTCAGAGGATGCGACGAAAGAGCCTGGAATGAATTGTTGAGATGGAATCAGGTTAATTCCCCTCAGAGAGTATTCAAGGTGGGTATAGCCTGCCCCTCTGAATTGGCTCAGAAGCACGAATGCAGGAAACCATTTCCTGATGAATATGTGGCTGGCGAAAAAGTTGATCCCGTGGAAAATATCAGTGTTCAGGAAGTCATGGGAAAAGACCTTGGCGCCAGGCTTGAATATTGGATGGGCGAATTTGATCGTTGCATCAAATGTTATGGTTGCAGAAATGTTTGTCCCGTTTGTTTCTGCAATGTATGCACACTTGAACAGGACTCACTTATAAAAACCGGAGACATCCCTCCGGAAAATCCAATGTTCCATTTGACCAGAGCCGTACACATGGCTGGAAGATGTATTGACTGTAACCTGTGTACTGAGGCTTGCCCTTCTGACATTCCTCTCAGGATACTATATAAGAGGGTTGCCGAAATAATATCAGATGAATTCGGATACGTAACTGGAGAGATAGCGGCGGGTAAATCGCCGTTGAACATATTGGGTTCTGATCCAGGGCACACTGCGGCAAATGACTGACCCTTTCGCGCTGGCATCTAAAAACCTTTGAATCCCACTCTGGGGTAATGTTGATTATCGGAGGAGGACGCAATGTTAAATCCAGATCAAGTTGTCCTCGTAGTTGTGGATCTTCAGGAAAAGCTCTCTAAGGCAATGCATTGTCTTGATTCCTTGTTGTCGGCATCCGAGAAAATCATCAAAGGTTCTAATGTCTTATCAATTCCGATCATTTGGACAGAACAAAACCCAAAAGGATTGGGATCCACTCTTGAGCCTTTCGCTAATCTCATGAACCCAGATTTGAGAGTTTCTAAATTAAGCTTCTCCTGTTGCGGTGAACCTAATTTTATAAATCTTTTGGCGTCTCAAAATCGTCGCCAAATTCTCCTAATGGGTATTGAGTCCCACGTATGCGTTTATCAAACAGGAATCGATCTCATCAACATGGGCTATGAGGTTCAGGTGGTAACCGATGCGGTTTCGTCGAGGACTCAGGAAAATAGAATTCTCGGAATTGAGAGACTGAAGAGTTCAGGAGCTGAAGTCACCAGTTCCGAAATGGCCCTTTTTGAAATGTTAAAAATAGCTGATGGACCAAAATTCAAAGATATGCTGAAGGTCGTGAAGTAAAACTCTCGCTCTGACATTTAGCGTTAACAATAACATATCGGTTTCATTACCAACTCTCTTCGTTGACCTGATTCAATCCTTCATTCAGGAATCAATAATCCTCTGCATCACTATGAGCTTGTCAAGGCTTTCCTGATAGGGCTCGGATGACTATTGTCGGGTCAGCTAAGAGAACCCCCCTTATTTTTAGGGATGACAAACCATACCTCAAGGTGATATAATAGTCATATCTTTAGCATATAACGAGGTATGACGTTATGAATCAGTTTACCACCCTAATTATCATAACTTGTGCAACTTTTGCAGCATGCCTTGGAATTTCAGCAGCCACAATAGCCCTGGTCGTTTCCTATTTGCTCGCTTGTTAAGTTATAATCTGATGTACCTGTATATACAGGTACATTTTTTGCAAAATAGCCAAAAACAAACAGGAAAAATACTTCATTTCTGGGGGGCTATCACAATTTTTTTGCCCACCGTATGACCGAATTTTGATGGATCGTACATCAACGATAATCTGGAGCCTCTCATCCAGAATTCTCCGACTGTAACGGCGCGAGCCAGATACGAAAATCTGTAAACGCCGCCGTATAGTCGGTTTTTAAAAACTCTGACGCCCTCATCATGGAATTCAACATGACTAGGGATGAGCAGTGAGCTGTAATATGAGTCTTGATCATCGGGAAACGGCGCCTCGCTTTCAGAATCCATACCTTCTGTAGCTATCCTGGTATTGATAGGATAAAGACCTGCTGGAACAAAATCCTCAAGGGCCACATATTCAAAAACTGTCGTTTGCGTTGGATTTTTTCTCTTTGACAGATCCATCTCCAAGGTAACCTTGACCACATCTCCTAATCTGATTTCAGAGCTGCCATTCATATTTTCGATTTTCTTGTTGAGTTCAATGACTGATTCCTGATTAGTGTTTTTTTCATCTCTTCCCGGATATGAGAGTTTCAAAGTATAGTTTACCAACTGCCCTGTGCTGGATTTCAAGGAAATTGAGTCATTTTTTAATAGAGAAAGCGCTGGTAGGACAAGATGACTTCCAACATCTCCTATTTTTACAGCTTTGCTTTCACCAGTCCCATAGTTAATTGTAATTTCAGTTGGGCTGAATTGTTTTTTGGGCTTTGTCTGATAGTATTTACTCAACGCTAACAGGCACCACCCTGAATCTACCGTAGAATTCCATCTGCCATCCGGTTTCAGTCCCTTCAACAACTTTCCAGCAAGATTATCAGCAAGTTGGGAACCTCCTTCGATAGCAAGACTAGCCATCAAAAGAGCCGCCTGCTTGCGCCACATCGAATCCATGGTGCCAGAGTGCATGGACTGATCTGACACTTTGATAGATCTGATTTCAGATTCCAATTTCTTGTTGGGCAGATAGTTAATTTTCTTGGCCGTCAACAATAGCAGAGCTTTCGTTTCATCATCCGCTGATGCATATTTCTTAAACAATGGCTCAAAATCTTGAACAGAAAGAAAATTCCCCTCAGCTAGAGTAAGAAATGCCCAACCCATTATCCAAGGCTGTTCAATTTCATCAGGTTTTCTTTGAGTAGTGAAAATAGACTCTTTGAGATACTTTAATGCCTTCTGAACACTTTGATTTGGAACGTTATAACCCCACTGTCTAGCAGTCTCTAACGCATACGTACCATAGACTGTTCCCCAAAAAGAAGCATAGTTCTGTCTGGGCCAGTAAGAAAAAGCCCCTGAGCTTAGTTGCATGGAGAGGATTCTCTCCAGTCCTGATTTAATGAATTTGTCAAGATCTCCTCCTTGAATCCCAGGAATAACACCATTTGCAATTAGCGATTTCATGGCGACCAATGGAATGACACCCGAGCTTGTTTGTTCCACGCAACCGAAAGGATAGGTCATAAGATAATTTAGAGTCGGAGAGATTCTGGCCCAATCTGTTAAACTAAGGTCCAAAGAGGCATTTAAGGTTCTTTCGCTTACTTCTCCCGGACTCATGGCCTTTACATAATCAGGAAACGACACTTTGATGTCTGTCCTGGAAGTAAATGCTCCCGAATGTGAAACATTAATTGGAGAATATTTTGAACTGATTGGAATTGTTTTTAATATATTATCTTCAAAGGTTCCCGCTGTGGTTTCCAAGCGACCGGAAAAGCTCATTTCCGCTTCATTAGAACTGGAGTTTACTTCAGCAAACACCATTTCAGAAGAGTTGGAACGAGCAGGTATCTTTAGAAACGTATTCTTTAATTTAAGCTCGAGTTTCGAGGATCCTTTAGCCTCTATTTGCGCTGAGCCTTCGTGATCTGTAGAATTGTTGATCACCAATGGGAAGGAAGCCTTGTCCCCATAACATAAGAACCGAGGAACTGATGGCTCTAAAAAGAATTCCTTGGAAACGACCAAGTTCTTCTGAGCAGATGAGAACCCGGATGTTTGATCAGCGGCTACTGCATAGACTCTATAGGCCGTTGTTGTCTCTGGCAAAGTGAAATTTATCGTGACTTCGCCTTCTTCGTTAGTCTGTAATGATGGACTAAAGAATGCTACCGGTCGAAAGTCTTTACGCAAACTCGGAGTCACCAGGCCTGCCCCTACGCCACCTCCTGTTACCGGCCTGGTTCCTAAAATTTTTTGCAAATCCTGCGATATGAGACGAACTCTCAGGTCTCCAGTCAGAACTGAAAGAGCGAGGTTGAAGTCAGTTAGTGTCGCAAGATCCGGTGTCTTGAAACCTGTCAATGCTAAAACAGCTTCATTGACTACACATACCGCCACCTCACATTTGGCTGCCTTGCCATAAGCGTCACGTGTCAATAATTTGATGGAGGTCTCAGAACCTGGCTTTGCTTTTAACTCATTTACTCCTGGCGCAATCTCAACTTTGATTTTTTTGACACTCGTCCTTACGGTTGCATTAGCATATCCTGAGTATATGGAGGGTATATCCGTGTCAGCCTGATTGTAATAGACAGGAAAAACCTGCCTCCCAGAAGGCGCAAGGGCCCCCACAAACACATTAGGTCTATACTTATCTACAATTGGAAAATCGAACTTAATATTCTTACCTTCGACATCTACAACTTTTGCCTCTATGGCTTTGTCTCTTTCTATAGTGGCAAGAACTTTTCTAACAGGCTTAAGAGTGTTTGCTGAAGCCTGCAACAACTCGCCTGTTTCGAATTCTTTTTTATTGAGAGATAATACCAGGTCCCCGAAAGATTTGCTCAATCCTGGTCCTTGATTTCGCATCCACCGTTCATAGTCTTCCCAACCAACAGAGTAAGTGGTTTGGGTCGCGTACCTCACGTTATCCTTTTCATAGGATACATTGACCATGTAATCCCCTGGTTGATTCAATTCGACATCAAAAGCGCCTTCCCCATTTCTTGTAGTCTGAGAACTGGAGAAATTTCTGATCCATCCCTCCTCCCAAGAATCAACCATGTTGCCCTGATCGTCTCTTTTCTGCACATACAGATAACGCTTTTGTAGCCATGTTATTTGGACTGGAGCATCTGAAACAGCGTTCCCATCAGGACCCAGAACCACAAATTTTTGAGCTCCTGTGTAACCGGGTTGAACCTGTGTCGGGTGTTCTGAAAGCCCTATCAAGAACTTCGGCCTCGGGTTGTAGGTGACTACATCTGTCGCTGGCTCGCCATCAATATCTAATGCGGTCACCGATACCTTTACACCGTAAACGCCTGTTAAGAGTTTTGCGTCCAATGGAACCCGTATCATAATGTGTCCCTGAGCATCCAGATTAGCCTCGCCCGATTCCAGGAATCTCGATTCGGAAGTGGAATTGCCAAAGAAGAAACCTTCGTATCCTTGGACTTTGTTATTGGCTGGAACAAGATCAACTTTCCATTTTACCCGTCCATTACGAACCGGTCCCCCAGCGTAGTATCTGGAATTGGCATCGATTAATAAGGCCTTTTCATCCATCTTTAAACTTATGTATTCAGAGCTGGAAGACTCTTCTGTCCGGACCGACAGAGCAACCTGGTGCCTCGGTTCCTTGAACTGTTGCATCAGAAATGTTTGGGAAAACTTACGATTCTTGCCAGATTCTCTAACCGGGATCGCATTGATGGTGTACGTCCCAATAGGCATGAACGATTCAGACTTGAAGTCATCAAAGCATGAACCAAAGCTATTGAGCGATAGCTCTCTGGAATAAAGCGGATCCCCCCTTGGACTTATGATCTCAATTTTAACTTTCTCATTTTCTGGGGATTTTATTTGATCATCACTATAGATTCTTGACACAAATTTGAAGTGAACTGTCTCCCCGGGCCTGTAAATGCCCCTCTCAGTAAAAAGATACCCTGTTTGATCATGACTCCCTTGCGATACATCGTTCTGCTGATTCCACACAAATGGTTTGATTATGCAGTTGTCCAGTTTAACAGCGCTGGAATCTTTGTCCGTTGCAGCAATAACCCAAGTCAATTCCGACAAATTTATTTCAACATTTTGACCGAGTCGTTTTTGATCTTCGTCGGAGACATCGAGCGCTTTCTGATTTCCTGTAAGTGTGAGCAATCCGTTTTCGTCTGTTTTTCCGACGTAAAAAGTGGATTGGCCCTTTCCCCTGACAAGCACTTCTGCGTCAGCGATAGGTATACCCTCATTTATGGATGTAACCCATATAACTAACGATCCTTCTGATAACTTGTAACTGATTGACATATCAGTAACTTGAACAAGTTGAGAGAAGCTGGCGACTTGTGAGTTGTCAGGATCACTCAGCCGCATTAACCAGGCTCCCCCTTGATCGGGCTTGTCCCGAAAAGTCAGAGGTAATGAAAACGGACGGGCTTTATCTTTAGTTTCAGGTGAGAAAAAGGCATCTGAACTAAAAGAAATTTCGTGCAGGAATTGTTTCTTTACCAACCCATTAGAATTTAAAACTTGGTAAGTGTTTTTTACCCATTTCCATCCGTCTTCATCCAGCCCTGTTCCCGATGAGTTGAGTCTGTCAACGTCTGGAATCATCACGGCCGGAATATATGTTAATTCGGCTTTCAAACTAGTAACCCCGGAGAGCATAACCGGAAACAACTGACGACTCTTGAGTTCGACAACGTCCCCATTAGATTGACTGGATATCCTGTTGGATATTCCAGGGCCACTAAATGAAAATTTGTTCTGCTCCATGAAAGCCCGCCCCGAATCTACCGGCTTGGCCAGAGATTCAAGGGTGTAGCTTTGACCATATTTGAAGTTACCCGAAATTTTGTACTTTCGGCTTGTTTCCTTGATAAATTTCAGTCTGTCCACTGAAGGGGAGATCTTAATAGATTTTTCAAGATCTTTTTTTTCAATTCCGCTGGAAAGACTCACTGAAATGCCTTTGTCTGATTTAGAATTGTAGTAAGGTTCAACTTCGAAAATAGAGACACTTTGAGAAGGAATAAAAGTGTATGAGAAATCTTTCGCCAGCTTGAAACGACCGGAGGAATCAGAAAGTCCCTTCTTTATTCTTATTACCACCGGAGATATGACTTTTGAGGGGTCTTTTGATTTCAGACGAAACTCAGAAAGCGCTTCTTTGCCCGTTTTTTGATCTTGTAACGTAAATAGTTCAGTCGAAATCGTGGAGTTTTCCATATGAGTTGAAAGAGCCTGAACCAGATTTGTAGCAAAAACCGGCTTGTTAAATTGAATCCGTACGGTCCATTCTCCTGGTTTGGCCTCTTCTGGAATATCATCGCGATACGCGAAAACATTAAGTTCATCCGCAACAGCGGTTGAAACACCACTGACGAATAGCAGCAGAGAAAACATCACTAGCAATAGGGCGACTCTGGCTGAAGCTCTCATCGTACACCTCTTAATATTGCTTAAAATAACTAGCAATCTTAGGAAGAAACCCGTTTTTGTCAACATATTTGATATGGAAGGCGCTCTTGAAGACCTCTTGAAAAAATACAGTACCTAAAAACCAGCAGAGGCTCTCGAGGGCTCCTGCTGGTTTTTTAATGGGAAGTTGTCGTATCTGAAGAACAATCTTGTTAGAGAAATGAAATAGCTGAAAATATCGGTTGTAAGTTAGGATCTGTAGTTGGAAAAGTCCTGACTTTCGTCAATCCTCGAAATTCTTGCCATATACCGAATCTGAAACATCCTCTCTCCAGACTCCGGCTCTAAAACCTTGATGGTCTTTAATCTTTTCATATTGATCAAGCTCTTCCTGGCACTTGACACATAGACGCGCGGCCGGGAAAAGCCTTAGACGTTGCTCTGGAATAGTCTCTCCACAGTCTTCACAGGTTCCATATTCCCCGTGTCTCAATCTATCCAGGGCGTCCTCGATTTCCTTGAGTTGTCTATGTTGCCTCATTGATATCCGAGCATCCAGTTCTCTGGATATTTCACCAGTGGCAAGGTCAATTTCGTCACCCTTTTCGATTGCGTCAATGTTTCGTCCTACCCGTATAGAGGCTATCATTTCCAATAGCACCTGTTTTGGATCGAACTTGCTGGATTCCACCGGTTTCCTGGGTTCTACCGGCTCAACCCGCTCCGGTAATCTGGGAACGACTGGCTGAACTTTCTTAGGGGGAGCTGATTGTACCGGTTTGGATCCTTTTTCAACTAATCGGTATAAATTCTTGCCGTTCTCAATTTTTCTCTCAATCTGCCCCTTTTGGACTTTACCCCTGACACTATTGGGAACGATTCCGAGTTTCTTAGAAATTTCTTCACGTGTCATCCACATGTCTTGTTACCCCTCGCTACTTGTTGACACTGAAACAACAAGCGCCTCATTCAGAGAATTAACGCGCACTGAACTTCTACAACGCTAGTCCATGAAAGTTGTTCATCGACAAATCATTTGTCATCTAGAAATTAAGTCGCCTGATCCAAAAACTTAATCCCGTAGTTTACTAAATCGCTCTATAATCCTCATCTTCCACTCTAGGCATTACTTACAAAAACTCGCCTTATAAGCGTGGCAAGATCAAAAATGCGGAATTTCGTTTTATTTGAATTCTATAACCGTCGCGCTCCGCATAGCTCGCAGCCTTGTGGAGCGGAGAGTGTATTTAAAAATGAGGAAAGAGTCAATATTTTTGTGATTCATCCTGAAACCAACCACCCCAATGTGGTTTCATTACACGAAAACTTTATTATGTTAGCAGCATGGAGTGATAAGTTTGACCGATGACAGATTTCTTTGTTTACCACCACGAGGTGTCAGATGGAGAGCCAGATTCAGGAAAGACGTTTTCACCGATCAGTAGTTGAAGTGGTGTCTTCGGTTTTTTGGCCTTGATTGCCAATTCTGTTTCGTTTAGGAGTTTAGTCGTGTATTCTTTGCTTGAAGGTTTTTCCAGCAGAGCCAGAGCGTTTCTGAAATCCCTAGCCGCTTCTTCAAGTTTTCCCGTGTCTTTGAACGCCACTCCGCGATTGGCCAAAGCTAATCCGTTAGAAGGTGAAAGCATTATTACTCTGGAAAAATTTTCTATTGCCGCCTGATAATTCTTTTGCATCATGTTCGCTATTGCCAGATCATATAGCACTTCTGAAGACGCAATTCTTGAATCAAGTTTTACCGCAAGTTCAAGATCTGAAACACATTTCTTAAATTGCTTTAGTTTCAGGAAACATCTTCCCCGATCAACAAGAGTTGCTACATCTTTGGGATCAGCCTTTAAAACTGCCCCAAAATCCTCGACGGCCTTGTCACACCTATCAGCAAGTTTGTAGGCCTGCCCGCGAAGCGCAATGATGTCTGTAGAGTCCTTCTTCAGAGAAAGAGCCTGATTCAGCATATTTATGGCATCCTGAGTCTTGCCCAACCTCAACAGGATTTCAGCCTTTGCCACCTGAATTGCCGCATCAGACTTCACAAGTTTTCCCAACGTGTCATAATCGTCGAAAGCCTCCTGATTCTTCCCAAGTTGCGAGTATGTCTCGGCTCTATTAGCCAGAGCCCGCTCAAACCTGGGTTCAAGATCTAAGGCCTTTGAATAATCGCTTAACGCTAGTTCAAGATTGCCTAGGGAAGCATTAACAAAGCCTCGATTATTATGAAACTCCGCATTATTAGGGTCGAGACTGATAGCCTTGTCATAAGCAGACAATGCAGCCTTGGCGTCCTTTGCCCCAAATAACAGATTACCTTTTCTGAACCAGGCCAGTGGATTGTTAGCGTTGAGTTGAAGTGACCTGTCCAGATCATCCATTGCTTTCTCAGGTTGATTTAGGCTCTGGTAAGCCAAAGATCTCAAAAAATAGATTTGAAAATCATTAGGTTCCTTTTGAATAGCTTTCGAAAAATCGTTAATGGCCTCCTGAAATTTTGAAAGTCCTAAATTGGCTTCTCCTCTTATACTGTAAGCCTTCGGGAATGAAGACGATTTGTCCAGAACATTTGTCATGTCCTTGAGGCATTTTTCAAAACGTCTCTTCTTGAGATAAATCTGTCCCTTGTTGAAAATGGCCTCAGCCATGTTGGGATCTATTTCGACGGCTTTTTCAAAATCGGCAAGAGCTTGGTCGTCAAGCCCTTTCGAACGATAGGCGGATCCTCTAAAAAAATAGGGTTGGGCAATCGCTGGCTTCTGGGAAATGAACTTGGAATAAAGCGTTATGGCTTCATCAAGATTCCATCGCCAGTGCTCTTCTATTGCTTTGGTATACACACTTTGATCGTTGGATTGGCAAGAAGCCTCCTGAGAAAAAATTGCGGCAAAAATTATGAGAATGAAAGTTGCTATTATTTTACTATTAATTAGCATGCCAGAAGGACTTTCAAGATACGCAATCTTTTAAGAGAACGTTTAAGATAATCAAACAATCAGAATCATCTTCACTTGATCCTGAATATACCTTTTTCCATAATGTACTGGCTTTCGGATGACAAAATTTTATGAACTCGCTTTTTTAGGGTTTGCTTGCCGCCAATGTCTCCTTGATTTTGTTCAAATTTGAAGGATCTCTATCGGTAAAATTCGTTCGAGTTTCATCTTTTAGGGTTAACCCCTTGGAGAAGTCTTTTCGGGCCATTTCTGTCTCACCCAATAATTCATAAGCCACTGCTCGTTTTAAGTACGCTTCCTTCATGTTGGGATCAAGTTTGACGCTGATAGAAAAATTATTCACTGCCTCAAGTAAACGGCCTTGTTTGCCTAGCGATAGACCCAAATTAAAATAAGCCGCCGCATCATTGGGAACAAGTTGAACAACCCTTTTAAACAGCTCAGATGATGCCTTAAAATCGCCTTGTTGCTCTTTGAGAACAGCCAGCATCGAAAGAGTGCTCGGGTTAGCCTCTGAGCCATCTAAACTCACGCTCTTGTCAAGGTCTTTTAAAGCCTTGTCTTTATCCCCCATCTCAAGGTAGCACGCAGCTCTATATGAAAAAACCGTCGAATTGTTAGGATCGAGTTGGAGAGCTTTGGTAAAATCTGCAATAGCCTTTGGACATTCCGAGGTTGCTTTGTGAATCCAACCACGGTTAGCGTAAGCTTTTGAAAGCTCAGGATTTAACGATATTGCCTTGGAAATATCCCTCATCGCAAGAGCCGAATTTCCTTTGGTGAAAAACAACCAGCCTCGATTATTATAAAGATCGGCATATGCAGGATTAATTTTTGCCGATTGATTGTAGTCATCCAAAGCCCTGTCTAAATCATTTTTTCTAAAATACGCATTTCCTCTCTGAAAATAAGCTAGAGAGTATTCGGGATTGAGTTCTATGGCCCTTGTCAAGTCCTTAATGGCTCTGTCAAGAATTCCCTTTTTCAGAAACGCATTACCACGATTGTAATAGGCCAGGGAATAGTCCTGGCTCAATTCCAAAGCTTTCGTGAAATCCTCTATTGCAGAATCATAATCCTGCTTCTGTGTCAACGCCCATCCCCGGTTATTGTAGGCGTCAGCGTCTTTGGGATCAATTGTCAAAGCCCGGCTAAAATCTTGTATTGCTTTATCAAAAAGACCTTTCCCGTAATAAGCGTTACCCCTATTATAATAAGCCAAGGAATACGACGCATTCAATTCCACAGCTCGACTGTAATCCGTGATCGCCTTGTCAAATTCCCCTAAACGGTAATAGACACTGCCTCGATTGTTAAATGCTGTTTCGAGATTAGGATCTATACTAATGGCCTTAGAATAGTCTTCCAAAGCTTTTTGGTTTTCACCAACTTTTTCATACGCTAATCCTCGCCTGAAAAAGGCGTCTGCTGACGTAATTCCTAATTTTATAGCCTTATTAAAAAAATCAAGAGACTTGACATAGTCTCCGGCTCGGTAGGCCACTTTTCCATTCTCAAAGTTGTCCTCGGCCGCAGGAGGAATTTGCGCATAAGAACAGGACACAAAAATAAAGAACAAAAGTAAGATATTGCAAAACTTTTTAAGCTTCATAGTATTTTGCTTTTAATTACATGGTCATATTAAACATTTTATCACATCATATCGTTATCTGTCTACATTAAACTAAATTCTACTTTTGATGCAGCCCCACAATCAATGCGGCTACGAATTGACTCGCCATTAGCAATTTTTAGCAGCCTTGCCAGGTTCATTGGGATCTTGGAGCCATCTGTAAAATTCCAAACTAGTTAAATAACACAACGCCTTACAAACCTTGCTTTAACGTAATGGTTCTAATGGCATGTAAGCAATAAACTTGATTCTCTTCGTTAGATCATTTCTTGACTGTATATTTGTGACATTTTTTTTGCTTTTTGGTTCCAGACAGCTTGAACAAACGATCCTGTCTTTGCTAATTAGATCGCTTGTGATGTTTAGCTATCTCAAAATGTTAGAGTCATACATTAAGAAGTCATTATCAGACCCGCTACACAGGCCGTAAGTAGGCTCGAAAGCAACCCGGCAAGGATAGATTTCATTCCCAACGAGGCGACTTCCGATCTGCGCTCGGGAGCCAGAGAAGAAATTCCTCCTATTAGAATCCCCAGACTCCCGAAATTTGCAAAAGAGCACAGCGCAAACGTCAATATCATTGTCGAGCGCGATTGCAATTGCCCTGAAGCAACCAGTTCCTTCATCTGACTATATGCTATCCACTCATTAAAAACTGTTTTGATTGCGATAAGCTTTCCTGCCACCATGCAATCATTCCATGGTATACCGATCAAGAAAGCCACTGGAGCAAAAGCTAGTGAGCCAATGTGATCAAAGGACGTTCCGAGAAGTCCCAAGGCTGAGTTCGAAAGATGAATAACAGCCACGAAAGCTAGTAACATCGCTCCTACTGATAGAGTCAGCTTCATGCCATCTAATGCGCTATTGGACAGCGCCTCTATAAGCCCATGGTCCTGAGAACTAATGTCCTTTAATTTTACACTTCCGGAAGTTTCCGGGATATCTGTTTCTGGAATCAAAATCTTGGACAAGACTAAGGCTGCTGGAGCGTTCATAAAACTTGCGGCAAGTATGTAACCGGGATTGGCGCCAAAAACCCCCACATAAACGGCCATGACAGATCCTGCTATAGTAGCCATGAAACATGTCATTACTGAAAAGAGTTCTGAATGCGTCATCCGACCTATGTAGTTTTTCAGACCTGAAATGGCCTCTATTCCCATGAAAATTGACATGGACGCGGCGAGTGTTTCCGCGCCGGATGTTTTCATAGCCTTTTTCATTATGCGAGCCATAAAAACTGTTATCATAGGTAGGATCTTTATGTAATTCAGCACCCCCATCATGGCGCTAACAAATATGATCACAGACCCCATGCTGAGGATTGTAAAATCTTTTTGATCCACAAGAGAGCCAAACAGAAATCTCGAACCCTGCGAAGCATAAAAGGTAATGCCTTCAAAAATGGATCGGGCTTTTTCAAAAAAAACTTCGGGATATGTTTTTAAAATTAGTATCGCGAAAGAAAACTGTAACCCGATGCCCCAACATACTAAAATCCAGTTGATTCTTTTCCTTTCCGAGGATAAGAATGCACTCAAAACGAATATGAAAATTATCCCTAGCAAAGGGGTCAATTGTGAGAGCATTTTTTGTAAGCCATTGACTTCAAGAGTTTTATGGAACTTAGGCTACTACGCGACAAAGATATAAACATGTATTTCCTAATTGACCAAATCTTTTTTCAGAAAAAACTAAGCTCGTACTTTTTCTTAGATATGCCACTACGCTTCCCCACCTCTACAGACTTACGGATTACTCCGGATTTTGTGAAAACAGTCTGTTTTTTTATGGAATATTGCTCTTCCGAATTCCCCATTTGAAAATGCCGAAGTGAAACATGAACTTTCTTAATCGATTGTATAGAACGTGCTCATCGCCCGAAAGCCTAGTTGTAGGCGGTTTTGCGTTACTAATTGTTCTTGGAGCGCTGCTTCTCTGGTCTCCATGGGCCCATAGTGACAGGCCTTTGAGCTTTATTGACGCTTTATTCACTTCAACCTCTGCTGTTTGTGTCACAGGATTAGTGGTTTTAGATACAGGGAGAGACTTTAGCTATTTTGGTCAGATCGTGATTGTCTTGCTAATCCAAGCTGGAGGCTTGGGCATAATGACATTTGCAGCCTTAACCTTCCAAATACTTGGATTGCGTTTTTCTCTCCAAACTTCAGCAGTTCTGCACGAAACGTTTTTTCAGAAAGACATTGGGTCACGTTTTCAGGACGCCTTCAAGATGATATTGGCTCTGACATTGGCAATTGAGGGCATCGGCATGATTGCATTGACATTATTTTTTGCGCCACACCTTGATAATTTTTCTGATGTAATTTTTTATTCTTTCTTCCATTCCGTTTCCGCATTCTGCAATGCAGGCTTTTCATTGGCGTCCGAAAATTTGGTTTTGTGGCGAGATAGTATTGGGATCATGTTTACTATTATGATTTTGATAATACTGGGGGGGCTTGGATATTCCGTATTGCTAGAACTCTTTTCGAGATTAGGAGCTCAAGTCTCCGGGAACTCTACTGACTGGCCAATTGCATTTTCCTTACATTCAAGGGTGGTCCTGTTGGTCTCTGGAGTTCTGATCGTATCTGGGGCCGTGTTAATGGTTCTGCTAGGGCTAACCGTGGACGAAACCTCGGTCTATCAAAAATTTATGAATTCTCTTTTTCAGTCAGTTAGCGCTCGAACCGCCGGATTCAATTCAGTGGACATTGGAAAACTCCCCTCGGCCTCACTATTAATACTTATCATCTTGATGTTTATAGGTGGTTCCCCGGGTTCGTGCGCTGGAGGCGTTAAAACGTCGTCTGTCGCGATCTACTGGGCTCGACTGATTTCAGGTCTCCGAGGCAACAAAGACGTGAGTTTGATTAATAGACGTCTACCGTTGGAGTTGGTTTCCCGCACTGATCTGCTTATTACTGTAGCGATAATATGGAATATTTTAGGAGTCTTGATACTTCTAACCACAGAATCAGATCTCAAAGTGGATGGCATTGCAATAGTTTTCGAACAGGTGAGCGCATTTGGCACTGTGGGTCTATCAACAGGAATTACGGACAAATTGTCCTCGTTAGGAAAGCTCTGGATTATCCTGACAATGTTTATAGGAAGATTGGGCCCATTGACAATTGTCATGCTAATGATACCCAAGTCCACTTCGAACATCAGGTACCCTAAAGGAACGGTGATGATTGGATGAAAAAATATAGAAAACTAATCTGTGTAATTGGCCTGGGGCAATTCGGAAGTGAGCTAGCTCGAGAACTAGCCCATCGGTGCGAGGTTTTGGCTTTGGACAATAACGAAGATCGTGTAAATGCTATAGCTGATTCCGTTCAGAGAGCAATGATAGTGGACGCCCGAGATTTTACCGGCCTGAGCTCTTTGGTTCGAGACGATTTTGATGAAGCGATCGTGAGTTTGGGCGAAAGCATGGAGGCTAGCGTCCTGTGCACCTTGCACCTCAAAAAGATCGGCCTAAATACTATTCGCGCCAAAGCGGTCAGTGAAGATCATGCATCAATATTGAGAGCTGTGGGCGCCAGTGAAACAATTTTTCCCGAAAGAGAAACAGCCAGAAGAGTCGCAGCCCAAATTGTTAATCCAAATCTACTTGATTTTGTGCCTCTTGGGGAAGATTTTGAGGTCATGGATGTTGGGGTTCCCGACGCATTCATTGGAAAAAGCCTACTGAACTTGAAATTGAGAGAAAGATTTGGGGTTTTCGTTATTGCAGTGAAGGAATTAATCCCACCCAAGTTCGTCTTTTTACCCGGACCTGATTTTGTAATCAAACCAAGTGATGTGTTAGTCATGATTGGTAAAGAAGCAGATCTTGTAAGAATCCAGCAATCAACAGCAGACTGATATAAAGCGTCTCAAGCAAATATCGATCCACTATGACAGGTAGTAGCGTGGAACTTCTGAAAGAGTTATGAAACGAGTGTCGTATCTCTTCAACAACCATGTTATCAGACGCTTGAGTTTTATTAAAAAACCCTGCACAGCTTCCTCGGTAGGGTACAGTGGATTTAGCCCTGGAGCAAGTTCCGAGGAATGAAAGAAAATCGTTAGGAATCGGCCCTTTTTTAGCCGATGAAAAATTACCCCGGCTTTGGATGCTTCCAGTCCAACCCATGCCGGTTGTGCGGGGACGGAGACTACATTGGATAACAGATTCATCAGCTTGTCGTTTTCCAGTAGCCCGGTAGATCGAACCTTTCTCAATGTTGATGCAATCCCTCTAAAAAGAGGGTTTATGGTAATTGGGGCTTCCATGACTTTGGACTGACCCAACTTGGTTGGCTCATCTGGATCAGGATAATAGGGATCACTTGGCGCATCAATGTGATCTGGACCGCCGTATTCACTTCTTAACGGCGCAACGCTACTGTCCACGTTAATGCCAACTTCCTCCAATATTGAGAACATCTTTGGACCCAGATTGAAGCGACCCATGCGGAAGCTCACCGGACGATCCCCCGAAATACTGGAAAGCTCTCTTAAGAGATTGATGGTCTTGTCTGTCAAATAGTCTTTGGGAATCATTTCGGAAGGAACCGGTTGCTTCAGATTCATTTCTATTATCGGATCAGTGTTCCAATGGTGCAAATGGGCTCCTATCTCAGCCTCCCACCGATTTTTGAGAACCTGAAGAATCTTCTTGCCCTCATCATTCTTGGCAACTTGATAGGTTGTCAGTAAAGTGGGCCGAATTCCAAAGTCCCGAAAAATTCCATCTAGTTTCCATAGATGTCTGACATTTGTCACAGAACAGTCTTTTGGACTGTAGAATCCGCTAAATAAACCTTCCTCTTCAACATCTATGGTAATCGCGACATTCAATTTGAAATCATTCATTGGTAACTGCATGACAATCCTTGTTTTCAGATCTCGAAATCACGTCGCCTGTCCTTGACTTTCCAATAAGCCGGGATCTCTTAAGCAAGAAAAAGGAAATTGCCAGAGACAGCACCATCACACCCACATCAAAAAAGGTATAGCTGGTCAATGTTTTGTAATCCAAAGTTATTACCTTCCTCGCTATGGCAATTATTGCCACAATAACCACGATCTCGACTCGAATTGTTCGATCTTCCTGATACGAACTGATTGTTTCAAGCAGTTCCACTCCTATCAACACCAGAAGAAAGGCTCCAAATATTTCCAGAAACTCATGCACCTCCAGAATGAACATCGGAGGAGTAAGCAAGTCTACAATGATTAAATAACCCAGTTCTACTGTCCCAAAAAATACGACGATCGCCATCATTATCATTAAGGAAACTACTATGATTTTCTCAAACCTACCTACAAGAGGTTCTAAATTCATATTGGGACACCCTTCTTCCGAAAATTTGAACACCTGATCTCAACATCTTTTATCTATTCTTAATCATTCTTTCAATCCTATTTACGATACTGTTGTTTCTCCCAGTCAATCCGGGCGCCAATTATCCCGTTGAACAAAAACAAAGACGCCAAAATAAAATTAAAGTAAAATATTATATTTTTGATTTATTTAATTGATATTAATTATTTTTGACTCATAATAAACTATATGTTATTATCAGGGTAACGGCCAAGGACGAAAATTCGTCTTAGCTAACTTCAAGCAGACGTCATGAAAATTTGTTTAGTCCTTTGTTAACGCTAACAATCACTGTTGAATTGAAGAGATGGCAAGAACCATGAGATATTTTTTCATTTTCACGAAAATCTGCATCATTGTATGCGTTTTCTATTGTCTATCATTGGCGCAGGAATCTTCTTTGGGCTCGATATCTAGCGTAAAAATATCTCCTGACATGAGGCAGGTCGTTATAACCGGTGATGGAGTTTTGGGCCGGCACACAACATTTACTCTTGACAAACCTTATCGCCTAGTGGTGGATTTCGATTCCACCGCGCTCGGTAACATGATCAACAGGATAAAATTGGAGAGGCCACCAATATCCGAAATCCGATTGGGCAAACTTCAGAACCGAGCTAGGCTGGTAATCGATTTCGGTGATTTTCCAGTTCCTGCCTACGCCATAGAACGTTCAAATAATGTGGCTGTAATAGCCTTGGGCGAAAGCAACATTCCGATCACTGAAAAAATTGTCGAGCCAATCCGTGAAAAAGATAATCGGGGACAAAAGCATCAAGCGCAAAATCTTCGGCCAATACAAGCAAAGAAAGAGGCGTCATCCAAGATCGTAGAGTCTGTCCCAGCGCCTACGCCAATTGAAAAGCCAGCTACCGAAGTCCAAACGAAAAAATCAGCTGAAAGAACTCAATCCGAGCAGTCCGTCAAGAAGGCCGCCTTGTCAAACGACCTTTTGATTGTTGAAATTCAGGATCCGGAAAATCCTGGCCGTACATATAGCATAGCAATAGATATTGATTTTAAAAACCAGACCTTGAGAAGCGCGTCACTTAGTGGATCGCATGGAGAAATAAAAAGATTCGATATATCTGAGCTTGAAGACTCCAACTTGCCAAATCAGGAAAAGATGCCGTCTTCAATCAACTCTTCTATCGGACCTCGTAGATTAGGAGTTTCCAATACTGTTTTCCAAACCCGCCCCATGGAAAAGCCTAGAAGTGTTTTTAATAGCAAACCTTATGTAACTTCAATACAGCCACCCGAAGGACCCGACGTTCACAACCCTCTAAAAATGGAGGAATTTAAGTTAGAAGTGAGAAAAGACCGTTAAGCTGAAATATTTCCTAACCAAGTTTGAGCCATCTTTTAAGAATACGATGAAAGTCCAATTGTGTTGAAACCATCTGAACAACCATTTTTATAAAGCTCGTTTATCTGGCCGCCCCCCCTGTCCGCAAAAATTTTCATCAACAACCAGACTAGAATCCGCTCTTGTTTGACTTTTTGTGGTGTTTCATTTTAATTCATCATCTACCATTGACCGGTTGTACTTGACTGAAATAAAATAAACTTTATCATGTTTGGGGCTGGAATGTTAATTGTCTGTTTGAATCAAAATGTTTCATAGAGAAAGGGGTAGTAAATAATGCCACATTCTGTTCCCGTATCGAACCTTATGTTGAGCCCAAATTCATGGCCTCAGTTGAGGGCGGACGCAGAGGTACGAGACGCCATTAAGCTACTGAGGATATTGTCTGAGGATGAGAAACTCGAACATGGTCGCTCTACTCCTCTAGTGTTTGATGACAACTACAATCTCGTTGGATTAATTCGTTTAACAGACTTGTTACAAAACGTCCGACACCTTTGCGATCAGAGAGAAGGGGCCTGTGACCTTGGAGATGCGATAAGACCTATCAGGGAACTAGTTAAGAAGTTTCCGGGATATGTTT
Organism: uncultured Desulfomonile sp.; assembly: GCA_937930835.1. Taxonomy (GTDB): domain Bacteria; phylum Desulfobacterota; class Desulfomonilia; order Desulfomonilales; family Desulfomonilaceae; genus CAITZA01. The sequence continues at coordinate 106,057 of CALGLN010000107.1, read as the reverse complement.
CTCCTGATGACAGTATATTGAAAGCCTTGGACATAATGATTGACAATTCGGTTACATTGGTTCCGGTGTTAAAAGACGGAAGACTTGTTGGAATGCTGAAGCTTGGGGACATTTTCAACACCATCTCATCTCTTCTGTTTGATGAGGAAAATCCAATGGAGAGAAGCAGGATAATGAAATATCTTCACCTTGGCTAATGGCTGTTCGGATATAGGGGGGATTCCTTCTGACATTCTGATTTTCTCAGGTAAAAACCACAAGAAATAAATCACCTCAACGCCACTCGCTGTGCATATAAAACACTGGCGGATGGCCAGAGCTATTCTAGGAGTTGCTTATGAAGCGTCTGGCTATAATGCTCATGGTTGTTTGTTTTGGATTGGCTTGGTCCGTGCAAACAGCCATGAGTGAAGATTCTGTAAACAAGAACGCCCTCTTCATCATTCAGGGTAAGATCGAGGATTCCAGTGGGAATTCGCTCGGGGGATCTGATGTCGAGGTCTATTTGGATGGCAAACAGTTTAGGATAGAAGAAGCTACTGCTCTGGGAAATGTAAAAATAAAGAAACACCACACAGGCAGAAATGGATTATTTGTTATTAATGTGCATGCCCCGCCTGAAACAATCCTCAATGGATCCTGGGCAATAAAAGCAACGAAAACGAGCTTCAGAACATCTTCCTTGGTTCCAGTAAGTCAGCCTGTAGATCACGGCATTACAAAATCTGGACAAAAACAATTCTCCGGACATGTAGACGTAACTCTCCAACGAATTCAGGGTCCTGCTTTCTGGCTAGCTCTAGCCATTCTGATTGGCGTCTACATATTGATATCCCTGGAATTGGTTCACCGAACTCTTGCAGCGCTTATTGGAGCAGCTGCCATACTCACAATAACTCACACCATTGGTCATTTTAACCACGACTACCAATTGTTGACATTTGAACAATCCTTGGACGCAGTTGATTGGAACGTCATCTTTTTGCTGATGGGAATGATGGTAATTGTTGGTGTTCTAAAAGAATCTGGGGTGTTTCAGTGGCTGGCCTACAAGTCATTTCAGTTGTCTAAGGGACGGGTTTTCCTATTGGCGGCTTCATTGTGCGCTGTAACCGCCTTTCTGAGCGCGTTTCTTGACAACGTCACAACAATGCTCTTATTAACCCCCGTTACCATCGAAATATCGCTTGTCCTTGGAATTTCTCCTTTTGCTCTGTTGATACCTGAAATCATGGCTTCTAACTTTGGCGGTACAGCTACTCTGATAGGTGACCCGCCCAATATCATGATAGGTTCTTATGCCGGGTTAAGTTTTAATGATTTTCTTGTAAACTTAACTCCAGTGGTCTTAATAACCATGGTAGCTCAAATCCTCTACACAAAATGGTACTATGGAAAAGACTTTTCTTCAGCCAGAGTGGAAGATGTTGAAAAGACCATAGTTTTCTTGAGAGAAAAATATAAAATCACAAATATGAAGCTGCTTTTTGTTGGCGGCACTGTTTTATTAGGGGTTATTCTTTTGTTCATACTCCATGGTTTTTTTCACATGGAGGTCAGCGTAGCGGCATTGTTAGGAGCTGCGCTTATAGTTTTTCTAAACAAAACTGATATTGTTCACACACTTGAAAATGATGTTGAATGGCCATCGTTAGTCTTTTTCATAATGTTATTCATAATAGTCGGAGCAGCTGATGAAACAGGGATACTCCAGTTTGTAGCCAATTGGCTTAAAGACGTGTCCGCTGGAAACCTTGTTCTTGCAATACTTCTGATCCTTTGGACATCAGCTATTTTATCAGCAATCGTTGACAACATACCGTTCACGGCGACGATGTTGCCCGTGGTCGCTGTTTTGAGTAAATCCATTCCTGGAGCCGAAACGGGAGTGCTCTGGTGGGCTCTAGCCTTGGGGGCGTGTTTTGGAGGTAACGGCACTATTATTGGGGCTTCAGCTAATGTTATCACTACGGGAATAGCTGAAAAAGCAGGTTACAAAATTTCTTTCATCGATTTTCTAAAACATGGGGCTCCGATAACTGCGGTAAGCCTAATATTTGCATCTGTGTATCTTCTTCTTGTTATGAAATAAAGGATCCAGGCGTCGAGAATTGCTCTCGGCGCCTTACTCCGAGCCTAACAAATTATGCTACAAAGTTAAATTCCAAGTCGCCATTCTCCAATCAACTAAGATTGTTGATATTTTTGGATTTGCGCTCTTCTTTTTGTAAAACCTTGTTTTAAAAAAAGTCGTTTTGCACTAAATTGGTATGGTAAATTCAGATAGGGGGTCTCTGATGAAGTTTCCATCGATCGGTTTCGAGCCCTTTTTCAGTTGGGTAAATAGGACGCGGATTCTTTATGCCCCAAGTGTAAGAAAAGAACTGGCCTTCGAGCTCTCTCAATTGGGCGGGAGTAACGTCGTTCTGTTTACTGATAAGGGGGTTAGTAAGGCTGGAATTTCCCAAAAGATCGTCGAACAAATTTCAAATTCTGAACTAAAGCTTGCGGGGATATTTGATAACATTCAGCAAGATGCCCGTATGACCAATATAAACGATGGAGCTGAGTATTATAGAAGTTGCGGCGCTGATTGCATGGTCGTGGTAGGCGGCGGTAGTGTTATGGACACGGCAAAAGCCGTCAACATATTGATAGGAACGGGCCTAGACGATTTTAAGCCACTGGCTGAACAAGCTGGTTTATGGGAAGACGCCAAACCATTACCTCCGCACATTGCTTTTCCTACAACTGCTGGGACAGGGTGTGAAGTAACCAATGCCATGGTGGTTCTTGATGTGGAATCAAAATCGAAGCTTTCGGTGACACATCCTTATTGCAATTCAGATATCGCGATGCTAGACCCCGAACTAACTCTGAGTTTACCACCCAAAATCACTGCTTTCACGGGCATGGATGCGCTAACCCATGCTATCGAAGGAGTATCGTCTGTTGGAGCAGAACCGATAGCAGATGCGTTAGGATTGCACGCAATTCGTTTAATATCCAAATACTTACCCATTGCCGTGAATGAACCCGAAAATATCGAAGCCAGAGGCAACATGTTAATAGCCTCAACGATGGCGGCAATGTGTTTTTGCAATACAATGACAGGAGCTACCCACGCCACGGCTCATGCTCTAGGCGCTCTTCACGGTATACCCCACGGAATGGCTAATGCCATAATGTTGCCTTTGGTGATGGAGTTCAACATAGAGGAATGTCCTGAAAGATACGCTGTCATTGCCGATGCCTTGGGTCTTCAAGTTCACGAAGACGAGATATCAACTGCAGCCAGTAAATCCGTACAGGCGATCAGGGAACTAAAAGAACTCATCGGTCTGACAGAAACTCTCAGAGATTACGGTGTAAAAAATGACCCCGAACATTTTGGCCCATTAGTGGAGCTGGCCGCAAGCGACGGCCAAATATCATATAACCCCAGGTATGTAGAAGAGAATGATTTGCTAAGACTTTTCAACCAGGCAATTTGATATAAAGGAGACGTTCATGGAATATTGGAAAGATCAACACGAACCGATTACTGCATTTCTCAAACTTTTTGAAAAGGCTAAAGAAGATCCTGAGCTATCAGAGGGATTGAAGAAGGTTAATCAGTTAATTTGGTTTGACTATACTGAAGATGGTTCGGACTGTTCATTCCATGTTGACTGTCGGAATGGCCAGGTTGTCGCGAAACAGGGCAAACCCTCCGAAGAACCCGATTTGATCATGAGTCTATCAGCCGATGACGCCCATCGATCGTGGTCCAACAAACTTAACCCTGTCATGGCCATCACGAGAAAAAAAATCAGGGTAAAGGGATCCGCAACCGGGCTGTTAAAACTTGCCCCCAAACTTAAGAAGGTTGCCTTGATTTATGAGCAAGCGCTCAATGAATTGAATTTTTTGGATAAAATTCTCAAATAGCCTTTAGCGGGAACCATCGAAAATGTACGGCAATACCGGTGAGATATTATTGGTCGACCTGAGTTCAGAGACTTTGGAACGAAAAAAAGTTCCTGAGGAATATTACCATAACTACATCGGTGGAGCCGGACTGGCCGCAAGATTATTTTGGGATTGGGGAGATTTCAAAGCGCAACCCCTCGATCCTGGATCTTTGTTGATTTTCATGAATGGCCCATTTGCAGGAATAAGGTTGTCCGGTTGTTCCCGTGGGTCTGTAGCAGGCAGATCACCCCTGACTGGGCACTGGGGTGACTCATCGTGCGGAGGTCATTTTGCTCCCGAACTTAGGTTCGCTGGATTCGACGGAATTGTCATTCGAGGCCAATCACATCGGCCTTGTGCGATTGTAATTGAACCAGAAAATCTCAGAATCTTGCCGGCAGATGAATGGTGGGGGCTAGGAGTATTTGAAACAACGTCCAGGATTAGGGCCAAGTTTGGAAAACGAGCAAAATCTTTGGCAATTGGACAGGCAGGCGAAAACCTTGTCGATTATGCGTGTATAGTAAATGACAACCATCATGCCTTTGGTCGTGCGGGCTATGGGGCTGTGATGGGATCAAAAAGGCTCAAGGCCATTATCGTAAAATCTTTTGAACAAAACTATCACGCTGCCGACCCAGAGGGTCTCGATCAACTTAGGCGTTCCATTGATCTGAAGATAAGAGAGTCTGTAACCTCTCAAGTGTTGCACGAAAACGGAACCGCTGCAAACCTCGAGGGTGGAGTTCATACCGGAGATGTGCCCATAAAAAATTTTAGGAGCAGCTTCTGGGAAGAAATGGCGGAAGCTTTGACAGGGTCTACACTTTCGGAGAAGTATCTCAAAAATAAGGCGGCATGCGCTTTTTGCAAGATTGCATGTAAAAGAGTGGTTGAAATAAATGAGGGTCCTTTTGCTATCCCTAAGGGCCCAGGGCCCGAATACGAAACCATCGCAGCATTCGGCTCAATGTTAGGTTCCATGGATCTGGCAGCAACCTGCAAGGCTGGTCGACTGTGTAATGATTACGGCATGGATACTATAACTGCTGGTTCTACTATAGCTTGGGCTATGGAGGCCTTCGAAAAATCAGCGCTGACTCTTGAAGATACTAATGGTCTACCCCTGAAATGGGGGGACATGAAAACTGTTGTAGATATACTGCTTCCTCAAATCGCGTTTAGAAATGGTAAGTTAGGGGGATTGTTAAGCCTTGGAAGTCACAAAGCGTCCCTTCAAATCAACAAAGGATCCGGTGAATATCTTACAACTTCCAAAGGACTTGAAGCTCCGATGCATGACCCCAGAGGCGGCGGACACGGGCTCGCCCTAACATATTCTATCAGCCATAGAGGGGCCTGCCACACGGCCAATCCGATGCTTTTCATGGAAATGGGCGCTTGTTACTATCCTGAAATTGGATTCGAATATGAGCTTGAACCGATGTCTGAAGAAAACAAAGCCGAATCAGCTCTGCTGGCCGTTCAATTGGGGGCCATAGAAAATAGTTCCTGCTATTGCCAGTTCGCAGATAGGGAAATCACAATACCTGAATGGGTTGATTTATTCAATTTTTCAGCCGGTTACAACTGGACTATAGAGAACATGATGTCCGCTGGATTGAGAGTCTTTTATCTTCAAAGACTCTTAAATTTTAGATTTGGCCTTACAGCAGATGATGACTCAATATCGATGCGACTCTTGGAGCCCGCTGTTGATGGCGCCCCAGAAGGCGTTCCAGTGGAATTTGATTCTATGAAAAAACGATTCTATCAGCTTGCAAGGTTGGACGAAATTAAAGGAATTCCGGACAGAGCTACTTTAGATTCACTCGGAATGTCAGTTGAAGCAAGTTACGTTTGGAACTGATTACAATTGAAGATCACGATAATTCCTGTAGGCTCTGTGAAAACCTTCATGAACGAGACCATCGTTAATGTGCCAGCAGGGATAAGTTACGAAGACATTTTAAAATCTCTCAAGTTACCCAAGAGTCTCAGAACCATAGCCTTGGTAAACAACAAAAGACCTAATGCAAAACAGGTTATTCACGACGGAGATGAACTTAAGATCGTGTCATTGATCATGGGAGGCTAATTCTGAGCTAAGTTTGTTGCGATCTGCCTTTTTCAAGCCAACGAACCAAAGACAAAACGGTCCATATCTGCCTGTTGTAATCTGCCTTTCCACTCATATGGTCGTTTAGAATTCTTGAACAATATTTGGGATTAAGGATGCCAGTGTTTCTGATTCTGCTCTCGGACAAATATTCCTCAACTAAAGGTTTAAATTCATCCCTGATCCAGTAAGGCAAGGGCGGAGTGAAACCCTTCTTCTTACCCCTTCGAATTTTTGGTGGAAGTAAGGTCCGAACTGCTCTCCTCAGAAGAGTCTTGGTTTCCAATAGCCTCGTTTTGATTTTTGGCGGCATCATTGCTACTTTTTCCACTAGCTCATGATCCAGAAGGGGAACTCGAGCTTCTAGGGAATTTAGCATCGTCATTCTATCAACCTTAACCAGGTTATCATCCAAAAGAAATGTTTTTGCATCCACATAGAGAAGCTGGTTCAATGGATGAGCATGCCTGACTTTTTCGAACTGATCAGAGAAGACCTCGAAGCTATCACGGAAACCTGATCCCAGGAAATCTGGTGTTAACAATTGTCCCTTTTCATCTTCATTGAAGATGACTTTCCACCAATAGTGCCCTCGATCAAAAGGTAAGTCAGCTCCTGTAACAAATCTCTTGGCTTTGTAATCAAAACTTAGCCTATCCATTGACGTTGGAAGAGCAAAAACAATAGGGTTGATAAATCCATTCTTTACCCACCTTGGCAATGATTGGAAGACCTTGCTAATCTTGTATGCCACATGCGTGGGATAACCTGCAAAAATCTCATCCCCACCATCTCCGGTAAGGGTCACTTTCACATGTGACACCGCAAGTTTGGATACAAGGAATGTTGGAATGGCAGAGTAATCAGCAAATGGTTCATCAAAGTAGTCTAAGAGTTCAGGAACAGAATCCACCATAGTCGGTGATATGATCTGTTCAGTATGTTCACATCCCAAAGTTTCAGCAACTAACCTTGCCTCTGCAGACTCGTCATAACTCTTTTGATCAAAACCGATTGTAAAAGTCTTGAGCTTGGCATTCAAATTTCTGGACATGACTGCCGCTATTGTGGTCGAATCCAGTCCTCCGCTGAGGAACGCTCCTATCGGGACATCGGAAATCATCTGACCAGCGACCGCTCTCTCAACAAGCTCTATGACCTCTGTCTCATAATCCCGATTGAAGTCATATGTAGCCCCCTGATCTGGAACTGGTATATCCCAGTAAGTCTTGATCTTGATTCCATTCCTTGAACATACGATCATACTTGCGGGAGGAGCTTTTTTGATGTGCTTAAATGCAGTTGATGGTGTAGGCGTGTACATCAGGGAGAGATAGTCATAAAGAGCCTGATAATCTGGCGCCCTGTCAATGGGAGCTTTCAACAACGATTTTATTTCACTGCCAAAATATAAAGTATTGTCAGAGGCGATAGAATAAAATAGCGGCTTTATTCCCAAACGGTCTCTGACAAGCAACAATTTGCTTTCGTTAGAATCCCACAAAGCAAACGCAAACATTCCGTTTAAACGATTGACACTATTTTCACCTTCCTCCTCATAAAGATGAAGTATCACCTCCGTATCAGATTCGGTCCGGAATGTATGTCCACTCCGAACTAGCTCCTTGCGCAACTGCCTAAAATTGTAAATTTCTCCATTGAAAACAATCCACAGTGTTCTATCTTCATTGCAGATTGGTTGAGCGCCACCGCTTAGATCGATTATGCTCAATCGCCTCATGCCTAGGCCTATCTGCCCGCCCAGATAATAACCTTCATCATCCGGCCCACGTCGATACAGGCATGAATTCATAGATTTCAGGAGCCCCTCAGAAACTTCCTGAGAACTGTCCGGAGAGAATATTCCGCAAATTCCACACATTTTTTATTTTTGCAGGCTCAAAGGAAGAGATTGGCTTAGATTAGACATTTATTACAGAAAACCATCAAGAAATTAAAGATGTTAAAAACACCCGAGAAAGGTTTCCAAGATCTCTCACAACTAGTCACGCTCTCTCAAGCGTAACGACGCAAACTGGTCGAGGATTAAACCAAAAAATATCGTATTTATACCACCGGCTAAAAAAAGAACGGCCCCACTGCTGAATTGTTGGAACAATATGAGATTCCTGATCGTTATCAACAATCCCAAGAAGACCATGATCAACCCTGCAGGAAAGAATATTCTGTTCGGATTAGCCAGGGTGATAATCCTCAGAATAAACATCAAGAATCTGAATCCATCCCTGAATGGCCTTAATTTACTCTGGGTGTCTGACGGACGTTTTTTTGCTTCTATGGGTATGAAATCAACATTATATCCCGACATCAGAAAACTCAAAGTGCTAGTTGATGGGAATGAATACCCATTAGGATAGATATGCATGAATCTACATGCAATGTCATGTTTGAAAGCTCGAAAGCCCGACGTCAAGTCAGTAATGTCCCTCTCGGAAAGGAATGACGCCAATCGTCTGAGAATGATGTTTCCAAGGTTTCGCAAATGAGCCCCTGATTCACTATTAAAAGCCCTTGATCCCACTACCAAATCATACTCATTGAGCCTATTTAAGAGTTTTGGCAAATCTTTCGGATCATGTTGTCCATCGGCATCTATAACCGCAATATATCCGCTCCTTATGTGGCGCAAAGCTGTCTTGATACAGGCGCCGTTCCCTTTGTTCAATGGATGGGATATAACAAAAGCCCCAGATCTCTCTGCCTCTCTAGCCGTCGCGTCCGTTGAACCATCGTCAACCACCAAAACGTTCGCTTCCGGAACATGTGAAATAACTCCTCTTACTACAGAACCAATGGTCTTTTCTTCATTGTAAGCGGGAATGACTATGGTGATCGTCTCTTTTAGATCGGTTGTTGTTGTGGAGGTCAATTCATTGTACCCGGTAAGAAAAAGATTTCATTAATACACTATGAACTTTCCTAGAAATAAAAATTTCGTACTGCCAAAATCCGCATTTTGTCCGTGACTGCTCGTTCCGTGATCAGCTCTTTCGATAGTCTTGAACCACGATTCAATTAACATTATACACAACAAGAGTCAAAGAGATTAAGATAGGAAGGCTAACAGAGAGGCCATGGTGGCGGTGCAGGGACTTGAACCCCGGACACTGCGGATATGAGCCGCATGCTCTGACCTACTGAGCTACACCGCCGCAACACCCGTCAGAATAACATCCATCAATCTAAACTGTCAAGTTACGAATGCTTACACCAAAACGCTTAAAAATCTTAAATTAAGGCAAGAGCAGTCTGACAGCATTGATTTGTTCCTGTATATCCGTATACATGGCTTCAACACCTTCAAGACTGTTAGCGGCCGCTGTTTTTTCAATTCTTTCAGCAAGTGACGCAACTTCATTAAGTTGAAGATTCAAGGCCGCGCCTTTGATTGAATGGGCTCTTTTCCTCACCGTTGAGACATCCCTATTTTCGAGAGCCGATTTCAATCCTGGAAGATCCTCGTTTTCAGTGTAGTCAACAAAAACTGAAAGGAATTCAAGCACATCTTCCTTGTCAATTCCTAGATCTTCAGACATCTGTTCAATGGTTGTCATATCGCGCCTCACTCAAAATGTTATTAGGTCCAAGGAATTTGGCGCCATCAATGGCGTCGCTATTCTGTTTAGACCCAAATCATATGGTTAATGCCCAGTGGCACTCTTGAATTCAGGAAAATATACATTAACTTCAAAAGAAAGTGGGCCATCAGCCTATGAGCTTGTTGATGAAATCAGGCAGAATGTTTCTTCTCTTGTTCATGACTACCCCAAGGAGTCTCTCTTTATCGCATGATACCTCATTGATGGCTGCAATAAGCTTTCTTTGGCTTGAACGAGTTACGCTCACTACGAATATGACATAATCTAATTTGTTTGCCAAAAAATTAGAGATCGAAGATGTTAAAATTGGAGCGCAGTCAAAAAATATATAATCATAACTGTTTCTTAGAAACATGAGAAAAGTGTCAAAACTCGATTCACTCTCCGGCGAAAAGTTCAAATTTTCAGGGTTTATAATTTGGAGAAAGCTCAGGTTTCTCTTTGTTAGGCTGAATTCTCGAAAACCAATATTCGTGCTGGTAACCTCTTCTTCATTAGATAGTTCAGGATAATACTCAGATAAAAAATCGCTCAAATATAGACTTTCATTTTGCGTATCAACAACGACTACCCTCCTGTTGGAGTGCTTCGACACAAAGATTCCCAAGCCCAAGGCAATAGTCGTACAACCTTCGCCTTCAGATGCGGAACACATTACGAATGAGCTTGGCAGCTCCTCATCCGAGACATTTTTTCTGATGTTAGACCATAAGGCGTTCATTTCCTTTTGGAATTCCCGGGAGGAATTTATTAGCTCAAAATCACCCTTATCAATTAAGGCTTCTGATTTCTTGCCTTTCCAAAAGGACAACTTGGCACTCCTAGCTCACTAATTTTGTGGCGCAAGCCTAGAGAATTTTGAATTGAACTTCAAGATATTTTCTTGGACAAGAATAGCAGACCGGATTAAGCAAATTCTGGATTTGACCTCTATTACCGACGAGGTTTCGATTTTAGGTGATGAATTGCGATTTCGGGAGGACAATTTATTCTTAAGGGAAGACCTGAGCTACCTACGCCTGCGGAAGTATATCCTGGCATGCCTTTGTAATACCAGGGACCACGGCAATACGTTCTAGGACAATTAGCGTTCATCCAAATAGGAATTCCCCCTGGTAGGCACAATTGACCTGCATGAGTGTGGCCACAAACAATAAAATCCGTGCCGTGCCTATATGCTTGCTCAAGAGTTTCAGGAGAATGCATCATTAGAATTTTAATTGCATTCTTAGGAATGCCTGAGAAAGCCTTATCATAGTCATGAACTCCATAAAAATGAGCGTCATCAAGCCCGACAATCCATAACTCAGTCCCATCCTTTTGAATTCTATATGCTTCATTAAGTAACATTCTGATGTTATGCCGTTCGAGTTTTGGGACGAATTCCAAAAAATCATGGTTACCCAAAATTCCCAAATTCCCAAAAGGTGATTTTAGGTCTCGTGATAACTTTTCAATTTCTTTAAATGTGGGATAATAATCGCTGTGCGTGTGGAACCTGTAATCACCTGTTATCAAACATATATCAAATTTCTGGCTGGCTATGAGGCGTCCAAGGTGAGCGCCAAAGCCTGGTTGAACATCCAGGTGAAGGTCTGACAAGTGTAGTATCGTGAAATCGTCGAAAGCCTCCGGCAGCCCTTCAATGACTACAGTATTGTGCACTATCTTGTGCGCTGTTATGTTTGAATAAGCACGACTCCAGACCCCTAAGAGTTTTAGAAAGTTACCGAACACTTTCAGAGCGAAATCCAGATTCTCAAAGTGAAATGACCCTAGACCAGGACCTAGCACAGAAGCCGCATGTTCGACCTGAATTGTAAGTCGCTTCGATACATAATCAGACCCACACCTTTGTATGATGTCGCTTAGCGCTGAGCTGTCCATCGGGATTCTTGCCCTTATACAAAAATCAAACCGTAAGATCTTGTCGAGTCCATAAGTTTACACATCATATCAAATAAATATTTCAATTGACATGCGAGGTGAAAACCAAATGACTCGGTTTCATTTTTAAAGAAAACCAACAACAGGATTTGCTTCAAAAAAATACCTGTTAAAATTGATCCTAACAAATTACAGCATGTCCATCCGTTGAGTCATAACCCGAAAATAATCATCCACACATTTCAGCTCTATGTCTACCTTCTCGGAACTGAGAAACGCTGCAAAAGAATCTTCATGCTCGGGCGCAAATCCATGCATACCCGGGAGCGCTTTTAATCCCATGTCACTCGGAGCAATCTGGAATCCCGGATCCATAAGGACAATCTTTTCACCATACATATTGTCCGGAAAATCTATGCTGTATCTTTTGAGCTCCTCGTCATCCAAGACGTGACAATGCGGTGTTTTGTCAAGAGTTTCAAGAATCGCTTGCTTCGCCGAATGATTGAAAAACCATAATCTTACCATTGTCGAATCATATACTGCTACGTAATCTTTGCCGAATTTGTAGCCTAATTGCTCAACCGGCTTTTTAACATCAACAACTTCAGTTAAGGTCGTCATTCCATGATCTGAAAACACAGAGAAGTATATTTCCTGATACTGCTTTTCCAGTTCAACGAACAGACGCCTTATCTGGCTTTCGTACCAATCCATTTTCGTATTTATTTCAGAACCGTCTTTGGTTACCCGGTGTAGAAGTCCGTCCATGGCCGCCGTATAGAGAAATGCAAAATTGATGTCACCCTTTCTCACGTCATTTATCAGCGCTTCAATGTTCTCAATTTCTTTCAATCTCCAATTTGATATGTGATATGGAATGCGTTTATCCTCAAGAACATCAGCAAGATTTCGTACCGGGCTCAGCCCTCCAGGAACGAATAAATCTGTCTTTTCAATGTAATCAAAATATGAAATCCGGCTGAATGGCATAGCATACATTTCGAAATAGCCCGTAAAGCCATAGTATTTGGCGACCAACTTGGACAGCATGTGTCGCACTCGCCACCTGTCGGCTATGGAAGAAGGCAACATGCCCAATCCCATGTATCTGAACATCTTGAACGGAGATTTCTCAGGGGCATAATAATAAAAGCTCAAATGCTTGTGGACAGTTGGCTTCTCTCCGGACAGAATTGTCGGAATGGCAGTGGATGAATAGCCAAACTGCATTCCCACCCTGTATCTATGAGGTAGCAAATCCTTGAGAAACTCCCTGTCCTTAACTATCTCCCATCCCATAGCGTCTATAAACATGCACACTGCGATCTTTTTCATTGACACACCCTTGGAGACTAATAGTTTAAAAATAATTCGAGGAAGACAGCTTGCGCGGACTCCTGGATTAAAGCATTCGCTACCTCAAACAATTGGTCGATTTTTCGTATCTTGTCTCAAATTAAAGAACAACATCAACGAGCGCTGAATAGCAATATAAATTAGAACTTAAAAATACTTTTGTGAACCTTACCCTACTCTACTATCAAGGTCCTGAAAATATGGCCCCAATCCCTCTGCGGGCAAGAAGCGAACCGTCCGCTACATAGAATTGCGTCAGGCCTTTTAGATAATCAATTCTGGCCTGAGCTGCAGAAAGCTCACTTGTAATGGTTTCTCTTTCCGCTTGAGCCACATTAAATGCGCTCGAAGATCCAAGCCGGTATTTTTCAATTTCAGCGTCACGCTTAGCAATTTGATATCTTACAGTCTCAGCGGAAATTTCGATCTGCTTTTTAGCTCTTTGCAACTCCACATAGGCCAGAAGAACATCTTGTTGCGCTAACTGAACAAGATTGTCGATCGCCTGCCTACTCTTGGCAAGGTCTAAAATAGACTTATTGTAATCAGCTTTTGCTTTTCTGTTTATCGGAGGAAATTCGAATTGTATACGCGCAGTGTAGTCAATTCCTCCGCTGCCTGAACCGTAATCATAAATTGACAGATCAAAGTTTTTAGCATAACCGGTTCTTCCAATCATCAGGAATGCGTCGAGTTTTGGCAACAATCCATTTTTCGTTTTGACCACTTCGAGGGTGCCTTTCTGCTCCTCCAGCCTTGCTTGGTTGAGATCTGGCCGCATTCTCATGGCCACCTGAATGTGCGAAGCGATGTCTTCAGTGGAATCCTTAGGGATTATGGGTCTTGTTAATAAACTCAGCTTGCGATTCCAGATATCAAAACTCGGCGGGCTAATCAGCCTTAGAAGTCTTATTCTGGTTTTTTCCTGAAGACTTTTTGCCTCTTCTAAGGCCTGTCGGGTCGATGACTCCTGCGCTTGAAACGAAAAAATTTCTGACTCGGCTTTTTGTCCTGCAGCTATTCTCTTCATGGTTTCATTGACCAAATGTCTGCTCAATGCCAAGCCCTTCTCCTGAATATCCACCCTCATCAATGCCAAGAAGTAATCCCAGTACGCTGACTCAATATCGGAGGCAAGAGCTTGGGCTAATCCCGTCAGTTCATACATAGAAATCTGAGTATCGATCCTTGCCTTTCTGAGATTCGCCAGATTAGCCTCCAACCCGGCCCCTCTTAGAAGAGCTTGATTGATGCTCACATTTGTAACGGTGCTCCAATATTTGTCCTCTGGATTTGTGGTGGTTGTGTCGCCTCCGTCTGTGCCGATGTTATCAAGCTCGTTCTCTCTGTACCCGGTTTCCAGTATCATCTCCAATGTCGTTCCCGTCGGGAGCAACTCTGTTACAGAGGTTGAAGCAGTGAACCCCCTACCAACCTGTATCTGATCGGATTTCTTTCTATTGGTGTCAATATTCACTTTGGCCACAGGATCGAACAAGGCTCGCTCCACTTCCTGAGCAAGACCTGTTGTGGGAGGTTTGAATTTCTGAACTTCAAAGGACTTGTTATTTGACAGGCCTGTCAGTATTGCATCCGATAATGTTACCTCAAGTTTGCCGCCTGGCGGAGGACCGATAGCAGGAGGGACAAAGGGAGCCAAAGGGAGACCAGCCGTTTCTTGCGATAACGAGTGGGATTTTGATTTTGAAGGAGATAGATAATCCAGGAATGGTTTGCTAATAGATGCAGCGCAGGCAGACAATATCATTGGAGCCAAGAAAGACAGGATCATAGCCAACAGGCTTTTTGACAAACTCAAGCCCAAATGATGCTCCATAAACCGATAAGAAAACAATATGGCCTATCCATTCGTTCAACAAAAAACAAAAGGATAAAGACAATTGACCAAGGCCGCGCAGTCCAAACAGCTAAATAACGAATAGTCTTCAGTAACTAGTAAAATTATGAGTCATTTACATCCGATTCCTTATATTCAACCCTATTTTACATAATAGCTATAATACACTATTTTTACAGGTGTTTTAGGCCATGATATAAAGCTATTAGAGCAAATGACCTTATTATCATCTATCAGTCCTAGGTAACGAAACCATAAGACTAATAATAACAGACTATTAGAGACAACAAGCTAACCAAAAAACACATTAGCTCTAATCCGCTATAGTCATTTATTGCATTACACTGATTTCACTTTAATTATATCGTAGTTACCTACAGGAGGTCAACACGTTTATCATCTGTGCTCACACCATCAACAAATTATTTAATCCATAAAAAACAGATCATTATTCTATTAAGTGATACTTTGGTTTATTTTTCTGACTTTTTCGATCGAGGAAAGGTCTTCAGGAAACATCCTGGTCGAATTGGTTCACGGCCAAATTTCTCAAAAGAATCATGAATTCGCGGTTGGATTTATAGAAATTGCGACAATATGCTACTAGAGAAAATGATGATGATGATTTATTCTAAAATAGCCATCGGATATTAGAGCGTGGAAGATTAATGAAATTTCAGACCTTTCTAACCTCAATAGCTTTTTTTTTATTATTCAGTGGCATTGGTTTATGTGACCAGACATGCAGGGATGGCATGCCTATTTTCATGGGTGAATTCTCCCCCGAATGTATGAAATATATTACTTTTGACTATTCCGAAAATTCAAAGGGGCGCCCAGCGCTCAAACTTAAACCGGATACCTGGCACTCTCCTGTATTAAAACTGCATTGCGGCCCGGGAACTCGCAAGGACTTCTCGCCTTTTTCGCATCTTGAATTTTATTTTCGTAGTCCGGAGCAAAATCCCGGTGACCCAACTATTCAATTACGCACGTGGAACCAAAAATCTAAGGTAGCGCTAATAAGAGACTACATTGAAGGTCGAGTTATTGATAACACGTATCGATCCGTAACAATTCCTCTATCTGAATTCATGACAGACGACTGGGACTTGGGCAATGTCGAAGCCATTGAGTGGAATCTTGATTCAAAGAAACGTATTTATTATGTCGACAAAATAAAACTGACTCAGAAGGCAGCCCCTAAAATAATCATAGGAGGGGATTGGGGACCTTTTGCCGAAAACAATAAGGTTATCCGCTTGAGTTTTACTGGAAGGTTACGAGAAATGAGCCTCAGGGACGTCAAGCGCTATACAATTTCGAGCCCTGACGATCGTGCTTACCGCAATCCTCTCAATCCGTTGGCCGTTGGTTTGCACTATAGGGTTTATGGCTTTAGTCCCTCAAAGTCGCCTTACACAAGATACTCCGTGTTCATCGAGTTGCCTCAACGAATGAAAAATGATCATACTTACATTCTCCGAGTAACTGGTCTAATCGATGAATTCTGCAACGAGACTTCTGCTACCGACATAACACTGAATTATAATGACGAAATTCTCAAGACTCCGAATATAAAAATTAACCAGGAAGGTTACTTACCCGAAGCCCCAAAAATAGGATACGTGGGCGGTTATGTCGGAGATCTGGGTGGCGGGGCATGGGCGGCAGGTCGTGGTGGATCAATTTATCGCTGGAGTTTGGGCCATGGCTGGGAAAGAGTCGACTCTCCAACCAACAAGGATCTACGGTCAATAGCCGGATTTAGAGAAGACAACGTATGGTTTGTGGGGAATAACGGTGAAATTATTAAATGGAATGGAACACAATTCGTTAAACTGGATTCTCAGACCACCGAAGACCTTCATTCGATTGCTTTTGGACCACAAGGAACCGGATGGGTTGTTGGAAAAAACGGCCTGATCCTTCAACAAAATGGCGATTTTTGGCAAAAAACCGCTAGCGAGGTCAGAGAGAACCTCAATTCAATATGGGTTGGGAATAACAACAGCGCATGGGCTGTTGGGGACAATGGGGTCATCCTTAAATGGAACGGCTCAAAGTGGTTGAAAGAACAACACATAACAAGTTCAAACCTTAATTGCGTCGCCGGGAAACCCGACTCGGACGAGTTATGGGCTGTTGGGAATAATGGAACTGTGATTACTCGAATTCATGGTAAATGGAAGGAATTTCCAATCATAACATCCTCAGGAGAAAATCTTACCTGCGTGGTTGTTGATCCTAGTGGGGCGGTATGGATAGGTAGCGATAGAGGGGTCATGAGATATAAAGCAGTGCCCAGTCAGGATTTTGAGAAATTAGAAAACCTCTGTGACAGAATCTTGTACGGAATGACGCGTCAGAATGGCCGACGTTTATGGGCTGTTGGGGCCAGAGGTCTCTTGATAAGCTATGCGCCTGAGGGCGAAAATTGGTTATTGGAAAAGGATTTAGGTCCAGAGGATTTGCTGACGGTGTTCTCAATCCCGTACGGAGCCTTGCGTCTACCAGAGCTAACCCCTCAGGTCACAATTAGAAACATTTCTACGGGACAAATTTCCCTGAAGACTCAACTAAAACTTGAGGCTTCAAATTGGCATTTGTCAGGCGAAGATGTATACAGTTTTGATTTTTCATCAATCAAGAGTTCGGGCTTTTATGAGGCTTACGTTCCAGGCATTGGTGTTTCCTGGCCGATCCGGATCTCTGACAAGGCTTTGGACAAGGCGGCGTACGCTACGGCTCACGCTTTTTATTATCAAAGATGCGGCACCCCCCTGGTCGAGCCTTATGCTGAAAAAGATTTTACCAGACCTATCGATCACGAATATGACACCAATGGACGCAAAATAGACGCCGCTTTTTACGAATCGCTTCCCAAGTCACCATTATACAATGGGGAAAGCCCCGGAGAAATGATCGACGCTCAAGGAGGGTGGCATGACGCGGGTGATTATGGAAAATATATGCCTACCGCAGCTGCTGCGCTTTGGTATCTCTTTACGGGTTATGATATCCAGCCATCAAAATTTCTGGACGGAACTTGGAACATACCTGAGAGTGGCAACGGCATCCCTGACCTTTTAGATGAAGCAAAATGGGAGCTTGACTGGATCACGAGAATTCAAGCCCAGGACGGAGGCATATATCACAAACTCACTTCTGAAGTATGGTTTCATGGCATGCCTCAGGATGAGAGTTCTCCGAGACAAATTTTTGACAAGACAACTCATGACACTGCTTCTGCCGCTGCTGTTCTTGCAAGCGCATCCAGAATATGGAAAAATTTTGATCTTAAACTGTCCCAAAACTATCTCGAAAGAGCTCAGAGGGCCTGGTCTTTTCTTGAAAAACATCCTCAACCTATTCCAGAAGGGGGTTTTCGCAACTCACCCAAAAACACCACAGGAGAATATCGTGATCGGATAGACATTGACAACAGATTATGGGCAGCCGCTGAACTTTATAGAGCAACTGGTGAAAAAAAATACAAGGACTTCTTTGATTCCTGGTGGTCAGAAAATAAAAGTCATCCGTGGGGATGGAACAACTGGCAAGACTTCTACCGATGCGCATATTGGGCATATCTGAATTCAGATTGGGCAGACACCAAGCGGACAATTAAAGACGCTATCAAAAAAGCCTTGTTAGATAAGGCCAGAACAATCATGGAATTCACACGTTCCAACCCTTACCGGAATGGGGCCAGGTTAAATGTTCCACAATGGATAGGCTGGGGAACATTCACTCAAAGTTCAGAATATTCTTTTGTATTGCTCTTGGCGTGGAGTGTCACCGGTGAAAAACGTTATTATGACATGGCTCTGCTCAACCTAGATGCCCAGCTAGGAGCAAACCCCCTTTCAATGTGTTTCATCACGGGCCTGGGCTACCGGTCTCCGAAAGATCCACTTCATCTGCCGTCCATTCATGATGGAGTCGACAGACCGATTCCAGGACTGCCTGTTTTTGGTCCTGTAGCGCATCTGCCCAACAATCAGCCCTACTATATTGCAAGCCAACAAGATTCCACGAGTCACCCGCAAAGTAGAGATATCATGGATCCCTATCCCATCCTAAGACGATATATAGATGCCAATCAATTAGTTGGAATGTCAGAGTTCACAATAGTAGATATTGCGGTTTGCGCCGCCACACTTAACATCTTGGCCCAGAAGCCTCACAATAATTGATCCACAATTTGCTCGACCGAGAACATTTCTTTAACTGTTCACAAAGTGGAAAACATTGATTGTGGTTCTGACAAGCCCCGATTTCTACTCTCTAAAATGTGGCCGAAATAACTCCACCGAAGATCCAGTTGCTTCTCAGAAAAGATACATCTGCGCTGCCGGGGTTTTTTTTGTCGGTTTTGCTGTCATTCGGATCGGCTGCATCAGCCTCTGAAACTTTTCCAGAAAACTCTCGATATTTTGCAAACCCTCCAGCGCTTATACCCCTCCAAACCGGTGTGGAAACCTGAGCAAAACCTTCAAAAAAGTATCCTGAACTTATTTCTTCCCTCAACTTCAGGCTATTTTCATAATCTGGCCCCAAGGATTCCTCATAAGTCATGAGGCTAGGAATGCCCGGAAAGCCAATGAAATAGGTTTTCAGTCTCATGTTTGACCAAAACCCACGATCGTACATCAGCCCCAGAAATGGAGAGCCTCCAGTCACGTTAATCTGAGCTACTTGACTTTTATTGAAATATCCACCATTGCCCTTTTCGTTTTCAGGATCAATGAAATTTGACATGTATGAATCGTACTGAAATCCCAATATTCCCGTCAAAGATTCAGAAAAGGTATAATCTATTGAAAATTTGGCATTTATCACGGTAGTTGATGTGCTCCAATTTCTCTCAAGTATTTGACCTTCAACGCTATAGGATTCCAGAGGCTTATAATCAGCAGGAAACAAATAGCCAAATGTCGCAGTGAAGCCTATTGGCATTGCGCTTTTGACGGGGATGATCAACTCTGTCCATACTCCCTGAATTTTCGAGGTTTGACGCAAATCGAGTCTTTTTGATCCTGGGCCCGGCCTCACAGCCGTTATTGATAGGTTATCTGACCCGATTGGCAGCATATACCCAATTAATATGATCGGTTCCACATGCACTAGCGGTCCCGGATCTTCGATCAAAGGCCAGCTTTCAGCCGCAAATGAGTGCGACGATAGAACGGCAATCAATATGGTGATGATGGCCCAACATTTTATTTTAGATTTCACCATTGCCTCGTAACACTCCAAGAGACATCTCAGGAGATATCTACTTGACATACCTTAGTATTTAGTGCGCCGTCACCTGACATGTCTTCACACCAAGAACGCCCTGCAATCATTCTAAAGTCGTCCTAACAGAGAAGCTCTGCCCAGACAATTAACAGCTCACTTTGTCCAACAATACCTATTTATTATACATCATATTAGATGTTTTTTCTATTTATTTTAATGATATATATTTAATAACAGCTTATTTTATGTAGACTAATCAGTGATTCATAAATGCGGTTATCTTCTAGATAGTTAAGTCTGTGACACAGACTTCAAACACAAGGCTGCCCTTAGGATACAGAGACCGGATCATGTTGCCGCATTAATTTCATTGTTTCCAACCTCATGAATAGAAATTTGGATTCGCCTATGAATCATTGTTATTCAATGACAATTTGTCTAGTCGCTAATGAAATAAGAATTGGACATAACTTTCTTAAGTGATAAGATGGAATGGAATCATTGTTTAGATAATTACCGTTGTGATTAATTAAAGATGGAAATGAGTTCTAAACTGTTCTTTTTCCAGAGGGTGCGATGGAATTAAAGCTCGAGCATATCGATGATATAACACTTGCGCAGATTTGCGTAGAATCTATTCGAGCAGACAACGCTCCCGAATTCAAAGACATTCTTTTTAATCTGTTAAAGCCTGACGCCAAAATAGTACTCGATATGGGATGTTTGAAATTCATAGATAGCTCAGGAATCGGAGCTTTGCTCGCCTGCCTCAAAAAATCAGAGAATGCCAAGGATTCATTTCGACTGTGCAATGTCACGAGACAGGTTCAAAATCTTTTTGATCTTGTTCGTGTCAGCCGTTTTTTTCATGTCTTTGATAGTTGTGAAAAAGCTATTAGTTCTTTTTACAAGCAAGAAAGCTCTTAATTTCCTGAACATTTTCAGTTGTCTGGGATCCTCCCGGGCGGCCTTACGTCTGAAACGTTGACCGACTCTAGATATCGGCCCTAGGTAAGAATCACATGAAACCATTTGTAGTCATGAGATCACACAATGATATGCCAATCATTTCTCAAACGCTTCAAAAACTTCATGAGCAGACGCAATCATTCGAGTTATTATGCCTGGACAACGAATCAGGCGACGGAACAGTTAATGAGTTGAAGAAATACACTTCTCAGATAGTTAACATACCTAAAGGAACTTACATTCCCGGACGAGTCCTAAACTTGGGAATGGAAATGTCCTCTGGACCACATGTTGTCTTTTTAAATTCCGACTGTACACCTCAAAACTCCAGCTGGCTGGAAAATCTTCTGGCCGGTTTCGGTACAGATAAGAACGTGGCAGCGGTATTTGGACGTCAGATACCCCGACCAGACTGCAAACCATTGTTTGCCAAGGACACGGAAGACACTTATGGAGATGGTAGTCGACAGAAATATTGGCGTCATTGTTTTTCAATGGCATCCTCCGCGATATCGAGGGCAGTCTGGGAAAAGCACAGATTTAACGAACACATACAGTATTCAGAAGACATTGATTGGACATGGAGGGCTAGGCAGAAAGGTTATTCCATAAAATACGTTCCGGAATCGATCGTGACGCATTCTCACAATTACACTCTGAAACAGCTCTACAAACGCCATTACGGTGAAGGAAAGGCAGAGGCCATCATCTTCGACTGGTCAGCATGGGAAAGTTCTATTGTTCGTTACTCGTTGGCGCCGTATGCCAGACAGATACTCAGTGATTGGAAATATTGTTTGGGGAACAGATGTTTAAGCGGAGTCTTTGCTTCGCCATTAGTAAGGCTTTACCAAATGTTGGGTAGACGCAAAGGATTCAGGGAAGGTATTAAGGAGAAGAGCCGATGACCACTATCTATGCCAGAGATGGCTCTGAGGCCTTCAATTTAGCACTCGATGAAACTTTGCACAGAATAGCTGATCGGGTTGAGTCCGAAATGGGAGGCAATCTTGTCGCCCTGATTTTAGGAGGAGGATACGGACGAGGAGAAGGTGGGGTCGTCGTCGAGAACGGCGACGAACGGCCTTACAATGATCTTGATTTTACCCTGGTCGTCTCCAACAAATCAAATGTCCCTTGGAAGAAACTTGATATTGTGAGCAACGTTTTTGCCAAGGAGTTGGGAATCCATGTCGATTTTAGTAGGCCACTTACTATAGAGGACATAGAGAACTGGCCGAGCTGGCTGATGTGGTACGACCTTCTCAATGGGCACGTCACCTTGAAGGGACCAAAAGACCTACTTGAAAAACACGCGCCTGATTCTCTTAAAGAGTCATTGCCTGCGATCGAGGGAACACGTCTACTCTTGAACCGAGGCGCTGGAATTTTGTGGGCATTACGAGTAGTTCGAAAAATTGAAACTGAGCCCGATAATGATTTTGTCCGACGTAATTATTATAAATGCGCATTGGCCTTGGGTGATTCTCTTCTGATAGCATTCAAGCGTTACACCACTCAATATTTTGGCAGAAATGTGTTAGTTGACCAATTAGCTTCAGATGAACAAAGGGTCTCAAAGCTTGAATTACTAAGTCTCTATGAAGAAGCTCTTAAATTCAAATTTCGTCCGGACTTGGTAGCCAAGAATCCGAAGTCTGAAACACAGCTGAAGGATTTGGCCGCATTGTGGGGAAAAGTTTTCCTTCTTGTCGAAAATGTTCGCACTAATGCAAATTGGAAATCGCTCGATGAGTATGTTTTGTGGAAAGGTATCAGAGAGACAGACCAGCACACGAGCAAAAAGCTCCTGAGAAATTTAGTTCGTAACCTCAGCCTGAACAAATTGAGTCTGCGTTATCCGAGAGAAAATTTGTATCGAAAACTTCCAGTTCTGCTAGGCCTCGTTAAAGCACCCCCAGTAAACTGGCCTTCAGAATCACATAAATTTCTGCAGATTTGGGATAGGTTCAACTAAATGAACGCCGAAAACCTCAACGAATATTCAACCGGATTGGGGATTGATCTGGAATCTCTCGAATTGATCCAGGAAAACAAGTACTGCCTGATCCACCTCGCCAAAACTCGAGATAAACGATGCATCATCAAGAAATATCGTGGTCAAGACCCCGCTATGATGATGATGGAGGCCAAGGCGTTATCTTTCTATCATGAACTTACCAGAGGTGATCCGGAATTAATGGATTCTGGCAATCCCATCGTAAATCCAGAAAAAAATTTGCTCTGCATAGGGTTTGTGGAAGGACGGCCTTTGAGCGATACCTTATACTCCGCACGAAGAAACCGCAATTTACAGGACAAGGCCCATCGCTATATGCGAATATTGGGCAGACTGATGAGAACTATTTTTGAGAAAACTGAGCAACCCGAAAAAAATACAGAACCATTGATTTTCGAATATTTTGATTTTACGTCGAAAAGATTAGAAGAAAATTCTCTTTTAGGACCAATTTTTTTCAAAGGATATCAAAAATCTGGCGCCGAACTAGTTGCCAAATTTGTCAAAGCAAAAATTTCGCCGTCATTTGTTCACGGTGATTTTGTTTTTAGAAACATTCATGTAAGCGAAAATCGAGTCGGTTTAATCGATTTTGCCAATTCGCTTTACTTGAGTCACCCTCTGAATGACATTTACAACATGCGGATCGCCCTAGACAACATGTTGATTCCCAAATACTTCAAAAATGACTTGCTGAACAATTTTAGTGATGGTTTTCAACCCATTGAATTTCCAGAAATAGCCCATCAGTTCTACTACGAATATCAACGTCGAAGATGGCTAATGCTAAAACTTTGCTGGTCAAATGTTGAAGAACAGCGAATGAGCCTAAATGACCTCAAAGATTGGATTCAGGGTTTACGAGGATTGGCAACATTCGCCAAACCATACAATTCCACGGTAAAATTTCCATGACTTTAGCTTCTCTGTTAGGAATTTTAACGTTCCTGATAGGAGTGCCATCAGTGGTCTTGACATTGTTTTCGTTTCCACAGCTCCGAAATCCAATGTTGGGGCTGATGACTTTCATGACCTGTTATGTCAAGAAACCACTGTATCAAGAGATTTTTTTTCTTCCTTATCGAGGTGTAGATCGTGGATTTGGGGTAACAGTTCCAGATTTGTTGTTTTTTGGTTTCTTCATTTGGATAATTTTAGGTGGATCCAAACAAAAAATCATCTGGTGGCCTTACAATTCGTTCGTGTGGGTCTTGCTTATCCTTTTTTCGCTATTATCGCTCGCCGGTTCACCAGTAGCCTATTATGGTTTATTTACGTTACACAAATTTGTCCGTGGTTACATTCTCTACTGGGTAGTAGTCAACCTGGTTCGTGATGACAAGGCTATTCAGGCCATGGTCTATGGAGCGCTCTGCGCAGTTTTATTTCAGACTGGTGTGGTCATTTGGGACAAATATGTCACAGGCGCTGTGGTCAACCGTTCGGAAGGCTCGTTTCCCCACCCCAACACCTTGGCAATGTACGTGGATTTGATCATTCCGATGGTCCTTGCCTTGGTTTTAGCAGGCAAATTCAAGGGGCTCTGGTCAAAGTTGGCTCCTGCTGCAATCATCGGCGGATTAATCTGTATAATTTTCACCAAGTCACGAGCCGCTTTGGTAATTGGGGGAGCTGCACTCGGAGGTGTTACGTGCTTATCAATACTTTTGAAGCCAACTGGCAAGAAGATTGCCCTTGCAATGGTAGGTTTTCTGCTCGTAGACATAATTGGTTTGATAGCCGCCCCCAAAATTATTGAAAGATTTCAGAAAGCCCCGGAAGCTTCCGCATTAACTAGAATATACTTTAACCAGGCCGCTCGCGCTATGGCTGACAGCCACCTGTTCGGCACGGGACTCAATTCTTATTCTTGGACTTTGGCTAATACCGACTACTATTGGTACGTTTATGCTGATGAACAGGATGAAATCAAAGACGAAGAAGAGTTTCGTGAAAGTCCAAGGGGTCAAAGCAGATTAGGAACTGCGCACCACATATATTTACTTTTCGCCGCAGAAATGGGATGGCCTGGAATGGTTGTATTCATAATGTTGATAGGCAGGTACTATTTACACAACATTATCCTACTCTTTAGAACCAGGAATGACTACTATCAGGCAATCTTGTTAGGTCTGTTTGTGGGCTTTTCCACATTGCATCTTCAGGGTTTCTTGGAGTGGATATTCCGCCAAACCCAGGTGTTTTACCTATTTTGTGCCCTATCTGGGCTCTTGGTGGCAACAGGCAGGATAATTAAGGAGTCACGGTTAAGGAGCGCCACGTGAAAGAGGCAAAGAATTCGAGTGGGAATGATTCAGAGCAATCCCACACGGGACCCAAAAACAGATCCCGTTATATACTCATAAACACACTGTCTAGTTATGGTCGGGATTTGGTGGATACCATCGCATTCCTGGTTCTCATTCCCTTCATCATTCAAACACTAGGAAAGGAAGCCTTTGGATTATGGTCTCTTATATGGTCATTCTTGGCCATTTTCGAGCTAGCTGATTTCGGCTTTGCCGCCTCGGTCATAAAATATATCGCCGACGCCCGAGGGCGGCAGGACACAATGCGCCTTAAAAAGCTGGTCTCCACACTTTTCTGGATTTACGTGGTCCTTGGGACAATCGTCATGATGGGAATAGCGCTGAGTCTATTCTTTTTCAACCAGATCTTTCAGATTCCTCCGGATCAAACGCGTCTTGCTAACATTGTTTTGTTGATATTAGGAGTCCGTTCAGCCCTCTACTTACCCCTGGGAATGTTCAGAGGCGTTCTGGTGGGCTATCAAAAGATGACCGTGGCCAATATTTACAAAGCATTGGCCAACATTGTTTATCTCGTTGCAACTATTATCTTCCTCACTCTGTCTCCAAACATCATAGTTCTAGCAATCGTAAACATGATCACAGGACTAATTCCGATGTTTGCCATGATGATTCATGTAAAAAGGATCGCCCCTGACCTAAGCATACATCCTCGACACTTTGAAAAGTCATTTGTTAGGGAGCTGACGTCATTTTCTCTTTATTTTTCCCTCATACAGATGGCAGGAATGATAGCAAGTAGAGCTGACGCTCTGATCATTAAGTTATTTCTTCCATTGGAGATGGTGGGAATTTATTCAATTGGGATGCGTTTGTCCGAAAAAGCTACCACTTTTTGTTCTCATTTGACCAGGGCCTTGTCTCCAGTTTTTGCCGAACTTCATGGCGCTGGTGATCAGTCAAACGTACGTGCGACTCTTTACATGGGGTCAAAAATTACCACCGCTTTTTCGATGCCGTTGTTACTCGGGCTTGGTATTTTATCCGAGCCATTAATAGTGGCATGGACTGGCCCTGATTTTAAGGCTGCCACACCTGTATGTCAGTGGCTTGTAGGCGCTGCAATGTTGGGAATCATTCATGGCAACTCGGTCAATCTTCTAAGTATGGGCGGTTACCAGAAATTTGTAGCGCTAAGCATATTTGCTGGGCAGATACTTAACATAATCCTCTCGTTTTTATTCATTAAATCCCACGGCATAACAGGCGTTGCATTTGCTACCTTTTTGTCGACTTTTCCCATATATGTGTTCCTAATTCAGATGATGGTAAGTAAAGTCCACCAACAATCAATCTGGAGCTTTTACATAGCTACCCTTGCTCCTAGTTTGATTCCGGCTTTGGCGATGTCGGCATTTTTCGCTGCAGTTCTAAGATTTCATGCCTTGACCAATCTTGTCGAGGTCGCTATTTTGGAGCTTTTAGGAGCGATTATTTTTGGGGCGTGCTTCTGGATTATTGGTTTCAGAGCTTCTGAACGGGCATATTTAAAAGATAAGATTGGAAGGGCGCTAATCCGACGGAGAAAACTATAAAATCGTCCTGATTTTCCAGATGTTTTCAGAGTAGTGTGACAGTTGTGACAACCACTGACGATCAAACTTCTTCATTAAAACTACCATTTGATCCGATCACTATTCTGGTTGGATTTGTGCGGCGATGGAAACTCCTTGTTGCAATATTGATCGTTTCGGCATTCCTTGGCGGTGTTGCTGCTAAATTCCTGGGCTCTCAGACTTTCGAAGCAGAGACCATTCTTTTATACATGATCCCCGAGAGGACCAACGACCCCACGAACCGCACTCCTCCTTTGAGTACTCAGGTTCAAATGGTAAAGATCAATTCCAACCTTGAAACCGTCATTGAAAGATTGAAATTGGATACCTCAGTCAAAAATCTTCGTAAGGCTGTAGAGGTTAGAATAGAGAAGAAAACTTCCCTTGTTTATATATCTGTTCACTGGAATTCAGCGAGATTGGCAGCGGAGATCGCCAATACTCTTAGAGATGTTTATGTTGCTAGTCAGCTAGATCTAAGACGTGGAGACACAGAAAGAGAACTAAAGGAGGTTGAAGCTAATTTTTCAATTGCCTATGACGATTTTAAGCAGTCAGAGGAAAAATTTCAGAATTTCATTTCGGATAACAAAATAATTGATTTACCTAAGGATATTCAGATCCATGTCGAACAAATTTCGTCCAGGGAAACACTTTTGGCCAACTCCCAAAACGAAATCGAAACACTCGAAACACAAAAACAGAATCTAAAGGACAGAATCGAAGCACTCAGGGAAAAAGTTGCGAAAGAAAAAACCGAAGCGACTGCCACTACAGGTCTGGCTGATTTAAATATAAGAATCGAAAGGTTAAGGCGCGCTATTCATGACGACAAAGAACAACGTAAGGGAAATGTTGAGCTTGTTAGAGATGAACTGGCCTTCGTCAGGGCCAAGGAGTTGTTTGAGAAAGGATTAATTTCTCAGCAAGAATTTGAGAAATCCAAAGCCGAGTATGAGTCCAAAGAAGTTCAGGCCGTTGACACTGAAGAAATCAAGGAATGGAAAAGACAGCTCAAAACGCTTGAAGAACAGGTAATCCCCAAGGAGGAGAATTTCAAAAGCCCCACACAGGAACTGCTTCAGAATCTTCAGTCAAAAGTTCTGGAAATGGAACTTCAAGAGGTCTCATTAAAAAAGAGAATTTCTCATGTGACTAGTCAAATAGAAAGCCTAAGATCTAGGCTTGAAACCCTCACACATCTGCAACGTCAATATAACGTATTATCAAAAGATCTTTCCTTAAAAGAATCCCGAAAACTCAGCATTGAGCAAGACATGTCCCGGCTGCGAAAGGAATATGATTCTCTTGAATCTGGATATGTTATCGTTTCAAATGCGCAAAGACCGACCCAAAGTATAAAATCTAATAAGAAGATAATTTTCGCTATTGTTCTTGTACTTGGCACGATGATAGGTTATGTGGCCGTGTTAGCCTCAGAACTCATGGACACAACTATCAAATCCGCAGCCGAACTGTCAGCGAAATTCTCCAGACCGATTTTAGGAACCATACCGAAATTTAAGGGCTCAAGCGAACTATTTCCTACCGAATCTAAATTTCCGCTTATAGAAATGTTTAGAATGATCGTTCTGAATGTTCGAAGGGAGGTTCCTAAAAGGGGCGCAGTGGTCATGCTGACCAGCGCTGAACGCTGGGAAGGTAAAACCTTTGTAGCAGCCAATCTGGGAGCGTGTTTGGGAAGGCAGGATGAGAGAGTTCTTTTGATGGATGCGGAAATCAGAACTCCTCCGAGTGAAATAGACTTAAGATACATGATTCCCGAGAAAGATAAGCCTATTACCGGTTTGGGAGAATGGTTGTCATTTGAAGCGCTTTCTGCCGATGAGATAATATGGCCCACTGAATTGCCAGGTGTCGAGTGTATCCCACGCATCGAGGCATCCGTCACTCCTGACCTCCTTGGATCCTCACGTATGAAAGAACTCATTGAAGGTCTGTCAGAAAGGTTCGGCATAATTCTGATAGATGGCCCTCCGGTAGCTTCTCTGGTGGATGCAGAATTGTTAGCCCAATGGTGTGACGCTATAATCTTTGTTGTCAGAAGTAGAATGTGTCCATCATCAAAATTGAAGAAATCTGTTGAACGCATCACGAGTACCGGTACGCCAATTGCTGGATTCATCCTTAACGATGTTGACCAACTCTACCTCAAGCTTTCGTGATATTTTTCTGTTGGTAAACTGAAAGGCTGTCGACTCATGAATATCGTTCAAGTGCCACGACGATTTGTTAAAAGCCATTGGGGGGGCACTGAAACCGTGATCCTGGAAACTTGTAAAAGACTCTTGGCAAAAAAGCACAACACCAAAGTAATCTGCCCCAAGGCCTTGTCTGATAAGCATGAAGAAATCATAGACGAGGTGAAGGTAATCAGAACATCATATTTCTATCCTTACTTCGGTTTATCGTTCAACGCAAAAGCTCAATTGGATCTAAAGGGTGGAAATCTTTTTTCTTTTTCCCTGATGAAGGCATTAAGAAAAGAGCCGAATCTGGATCTCATTCATCTGCATACCGCAAAGAGGACCGGAGGTATAGCTCGGCATGTCTCAATAAAACGTCGAATCCCTTATGTGGTATCCTTACATGGAGGCTTGTTCGATGTTCCCGGCGAAGAGGCGGCCACATGGACTGAACCCACAAAGGGAGCCTTTGAATGGGGGAAAATACTGGGTTGGTGGGTCGGTTCAAGGAGAGTTTTTGATGATGCTTCAGCAATAATCTGCGTGGGAGAGGAAGAAAGAGTCCAAACACAACGTCAATATCCTAACAAGAATGTGATTCTCTTGCCTAATGGAGTAGATCCAAGTTTTTTCTCCACAGGAGACGGAAGATCCTTCAGGAAAGCACGCAATATCCCTGACAATGCATACGTTATACTCACTGTTGGACGTATAGATCCTCAGAAAAATCAGTTTTTTCTCGTCAAACAGTTCAATGAGATTTCAAAATTGGAGAGCAATGCGCACCTCCTCATTGTCGGCCACGTAACAAACCATCAGTATTATGACGAAATCAAGCGATACATTTTAGACAAGGGGCTGGAACAAAGAGTCACTATTATTCCAGGATTGGCAGCGAATAGCTCGGAATTGGCAAATGCCTACCATTCGGCAAACTTGTTTGTCCTTCCATCTGTTCATGAGCCATTTGGTATTGTGATTCTGGAAGCTTGGGCATCAGGGTTACCAGTTATTGCAAGTCGCGTAGGTGGAATTCCCTCTTTTGTCGTTCATAGGCAAGATGGTATGCTATTCCAACCAAATAATAGCGCTGAGCTTCTTTCAATCGTCAAGGTTTTGCGAGAAGAAAATAATCTGGCAAGTAAAATAGCTTCACTGGGTAAGGAGAAGGCCGCAAGGGAATATAGCTGGGACATAATAACTGATCGATTAATAAATATTTACGAGGATGCCATTCGTGAAAATCCTTTTCGTAAATGAAAAATGTGGTTATTTCGGCGGAGTTGAGCAAAATATTGCCGTAACGGCTAGAGGGCTTACACAACTAGGCCATGAATGTTATTTGGCTTACGGTTCGACTGACTCAAGAGACTCTGAAAATTACAAATCAATCTTCCAAAATGTTTTTCTCTGTCAAGAAATAGATCATCAAGATGATCACCCAGAGGCCAAAATATTCAAAGAAATAGTCGAGTTAATTTCGCCTGAGGTAATATATCTCCACAAGATCCCCCGAACCGATTTTTGTCTGCCTCTACTAAAAAAAATCCGAATAGTTAGAATGATCCATGACCACGATTTGTGCTGTCCCAGAAGGCATAAATATTTTTTCCACAATACAAGAATTTGTCACCATAAAGCTGGCTGGCGTTGCTATTTGGATCTGGCGTTTTTGGAGAGAGGATCCGGGTTTTTAAACCGGTTTGGCTATTCGAGCATCGAAAAAAAACTGAAAGAAATGAGACAAAACTACAACTGGGATAGCCTGTTGGTTGGTAGCCAGTTCATGTTAAACGAGTTGGTTCAAAATGGTTTCCCTCAGAAAAGAATTCATATAGTACCTCCATCCGTTCCTATCAAGCCGTTGATTATTACTCCTCCGCCGAAAACCCCCTCTATACTCTGTGTATCACAACTTATCAGAGGCAAGGGCGTAGATCTTCTGTTAAGAGCCCTTCGAGGCTTATCGTGTGATTTCAAAGCCACAATTGTGGGAACTGGAAATGCAGAATCAGGACTCAAACAACTTAGTCAGGAATATGGGTTAGCTGATAAGGTCAATTTTGTGGGCTGGGTAGATAATGATTCGATCAGTAATTATTATTCTCGAGCACGAGTAGTCGTTGTACCGTCTCGATGGCCCGAACCTTTCGGGATGATTGGCCTCGAAGCAATGCGACATGCTAGACCAGTCGTAGCCTTTGCAGTGGGAGGTATTCCAGATTGGCTGGAACATGATGTCACAGGATTTTTGGCTCCTGAACAGGATGTGTCAGCCTTTACGAAATCCCTCGAAGATATTCTAACGAATTATGACCTGTCTGAGAAACTCGCAGAAAATGCATTTAAAAGGGTTCACGAAAGATTTTCCTTTGAAGATTATTTAAAGAAAATAGTATGGTATCTCGCAAAGAATTGATTGGAAACTAAATGTCGGAAAACAAATGGATTGATCCTTTTTCGGATGGCATAATTCAGAAAATAGATCCTAAGGTGCGCGATTCTCTAACTCCAGCTCAACTTGTAGCTATCAAAGAGGCTATCAAAAGCCGGAGTGAACCTGTCCGCCCCATCGATATCAGAGGAATAATTCCCTTATATTTTGCTCGCTATTTTTTTGTTGTTTTAATTGGTCGGGATCGAAGGGCTGCTGTGTTGAGGGAGGAGAATTTCAGACGACGCAAATCCTCTTGGGTTAATGGTTTGGTTTTCTCATTTTTTGTCGCATGCCCCATAGTGGTCATTATTTTCTTTTTCCTCTATCTCTTGAAAACTCTTTGGGGTTTGAACATAATGCCCGATCAACATCTATTTGATATTTTTAAATAAGATTACTATTTGATGCAAAGTCATGTCAGCCTACTGCTAGGAAACGAAAGGAAATTTTGAATGCGAGTAGGATTGGTTACGTTCGGTGGCGATGGGGGTAAATCGGGCATTAGCCAGTACATAATCAAACTAATTGAACAGTTTGATCAAATTTCCAGCAACATAGAATTTGAAGTCGTAGTATACCAGGACGAACAATCCATCTTCATCCCTGCTGGTTCGAAAATCGGTTCATACTGTTTGAGTTCGGCTCTCAGAAATCCAATCATAAACCTGGCCTGGTTTCAGATTGGTTTACCAGGTTTTTGTTTCAGGAGAGGATATGATGTCCTCTTCCTCCCCGCAGCCAACAGGAGAGCGCCTTTTTGGGCTCCGTGCCCAACTGTAGGAACCGTTCATGACTTCTCTGGTGTTCATGTCAGCGAAAAATATGATCCAGCCAGGATGTTTTTCATAAAAAAAATTACCCCTGCGCTAATAAAAAGATTAGACATGATCCTGACCGTTAGTGAATGCAGCAAAACTGATATTGTAGATTTTTGTAAGATTTCCCCCGATAGGGTCGTGGTAACCCCCAATGGTGTAGATCTTGACACATATTGTCCTGGAAAAAAGGATGAAGCAATAGAGATCCTTAGACAGAAATATCAAATCTCATCACCTTATATCCTTTACGTTTCACGAATCGAACATCCCGGCAAGAACCATGTTCGACTGATAAAAGCCTTTAATATCTTGAAAGCAAAATTGGGCATTCCTCACCAACTTATCCTCGCTGGAAGTAAATGGAGCAGAGCTGAGGAAGTCTATGAAATAGCTTCTGAATCACCATACAGGGATGACATACTATTTTTAGGTTTCGTGGCCAATCAGGATCTGCCATCATTGTATAGAGGGGCCGATTTATTTGTGTTTCCCTCTTTGTTTGAAGGATTCGGAATGCCAATACTGGAGGCAATGGCCTGTGGAACACCTACGATTTGCTCCAATATTTCCTCCATGCCCGAAGTGGCCGGGGATGCGGCGCTATTGTTTGATCCACATGATGAACAAGACATCTGTGACGCAATGATGAAAATAATTTCCAGTGGGCATTTGACCGATGAATTAGTAAAAAAGGGCCTAGATAGAAGCCAGCAATTTAGTTGGCGAAACACGGCCTTGAAAACCTTGGAGGTCATTAACAGAGCCTGGGAGACTAAGCATTGAAAAAGAACAGGTCTCATTTGATTGGTATAGCCGGTACGACATGTTCTGGGAAATCCCTTCTGGCAAAACGCCTCATGGAGAAACTCAAGCACCGGAATCCGGTCGTGCTCTCAACTGACTCCTACTATCGAGATCTCTCATCCATCTCACCCGAAGATCGAGAGAAACGTAATTTTGACGAACCAGGCGCTGTTGAATTTGAATTACTAGTCAACCAACTCCGGATGCTTTCGGAAGGCAAGGAAATCCATAGGCCCATTTACAACTTTTCGACTCATACGAGAGAAAGTGGTTCTATTTTAGTAAGACCCTCTGATTTAATTATTGTCGAAGGCCTTTTTGTGCTTCATTGGAGCCTGTTACGAGAATTGATGGGCACTAAAATCTTTGTCAATATATCTCATGATTCCGCTCTGCAAAGGAGAATAGCGAGAGACGTCGTCGAAAGGGGACGCAGCAAGCAATCAGTCTTGGATCAATTTGAAAAATTTGTGAAGCCTATGACTGAGAAGTTTGTCTTGCCCACCCTTACGTATGCGGACATCGTTGTAAACGGAGAAAATTCCATGGATGAGATTACAAGAGACATTGCGAACAGAATCATTTCGGCGTCTCGCTAGGGAACATTCCTGATTGGAAATTCATACTGGGACAAGAGATTTCAGGAAATCATCTCATGAATCATAAAACTCGTGAAAATTTGAATCGAACAGAAGAGATAGAGGCTGTTTATAAAAGGTTCTCAAGGACCGGTTTGTGGCGCCTTAGAATCCGCCGGTATATTAGATCAGTTACCTGGTTTTTGGCTGTTTTTATTGCTTCGGTTTCAAAACGGGTCTTCGATTTTTTTGTTTCCCTAGCGTTATTGTTGCTGTTTTCACCTGTTATTGTCTTAGGCTGGCTCGTTACCGGGCGATCTTTGGCGCGAACCCCCCGTCTGGGAAAATGGTGTGTAACCTTTGATGAGCTCTCGTTTGATATCCATAAAGGCCTTGGTGGCAAGATAACAAAATTGCTTCATATTAGAAGACTCCCCGTGTTGATCAACATTCTAAGAGGAGATATGTCCTTCGTGGGACCACTTCCGGCCTCTCCCGGAGATTTTAGTCTACAGGAAAAGGCCGTGCGTAAGAGATACAACGTGCGTCCGGGAATAATATCACTCTGGTGGATTAGGAAAAGGGCTAACATTGACTACGGAACTGAGCTGGATGTGGACATGGAATATGTCCAAAAGCACAGTCTCGTTAGCGACTTAGGAATATGCCTCAGGGCCATTCCGGCTATTCTTTACGGCGAAGGTGTCCCCACGGCTCCGGATAAATTAAAGATTCTGGGCATAAGAATTGATAACTACACAATGAACGAGGCCATAGACACAATCATAAACTGGTTACATGAACCTTCGGGTAGACAAATTTGTTTTGTAAACGCTGATTGCGCTAACATCGCCTACAAGAATTCCCATTACTTGAAAGTTCTAAATTATTCGAACCTGTGTTTTGCAGATGGAGTGGGCCTTAAACTGGCTGGAAAACTACTCGGTCAGGACATAGCCCAAAATGTCAATGGAACGGACATGTTTCCACTTCTGTGCAAAAAACTTGATCAAACAAATCTCAAACTATTCTTGTTAGGAGCAAGACAGGAGGTAGTTGAAGGGGTGGCCGATTGGGTTGAAAAAAATTACCCCAATCTAAAGCTTGCCGGTCATCATCACGGTTATTTTACACCCGAAGAGCAGCCAGCCGTTATTCAAAAGATCAAAGATTCCGGCGCTCATCTTCTATTAGTAGCATTTGGAGCTCCAAGGCAAGATTTATGGATCAATGAACATCTCGATGAGACAAATGCAAAAGTGGCAATTGGTGTAGGTGGGCTTTTCGATTTTTATTCAGGCAGAATTCCTCGTGCGCCTGTCTGGATGAGAGAAATCGGAATGGAATGGCTTTATAGGCTCCTACAGGAGCCTGGTCGTTTATGGAAGCGCTATCTCATAGGAAATGGGATCTTTTTATCGAGAGTTATCTGGGAGAAGTTCTTTCCGAAAAACAGAGATTAGAAAGATTTTTTCGCCTGAGAAATTTCAGGCCCCTAATCCAAAAACGTCAGAGCCTGGCGATACCGTGCGTATTCTCCTAAGTGTTTTTTTCGCTGGATGGTTTCCTTGCAAACGATTTTTCGGCAGCGTCTCGAAGCAATTCCTGCGTTTTTGCTTCAAACCAGCAACTTAGAAACGCATCATTTTTAATCTCGTGATTTTTTTGATACCTATATTTGATCGTTTCGACTCGATTCGACTTAGACTCCGCAAAGGCTCTAGGGTTGAAACGGGCTATTTTGGATATTATCTCCAGAGCCCGGCTCTCAACATCCTCCTTCGGAACCACCTCAGTTAGGATTCCCTTCGACTTAGCGGCATCTGCATTCAAGAATTCCCCGAAGTAAAGAATACTCGATGCGGTTGCGTCATCAGTAACCTGGCGGACTATCATGTCTACGAGATATGGCGCAGGAAGCCCTAGCTTTATTTCATTCAGGCCTATAAGGGTTTTTTCAGAAGCGGCAAGACGATAGTCACAGGCCAATGACAGTATGGCTCCTCCAGCAATGGCATGACATTTCATTGCGCAAGCAGTAGGAATTGGAGCCGAATATAATTCAAGAACCGCATCATTGAATTTGAAAAAAAAATCTCTCATCTCATGAGGGTTCATCGCCAGAAGTTCAGATATATCAAAACCTATCGAAAAGAACTTGTCTCCTCCAGCCAATACAATTCCCTGAAATTGAGATTTGACCTTCGCTATCGTAGCAGCAAAAGATTTCACCAGATCCAAGCTTATGGAGTTAATTACCCCATTGTTGAGTCTAACTACGGCTAAATTTCCGCAAGGTTCGAGTTCTACAATTTCCGATTTAGTGGCACAAGGCATGTTGTTTTCCTCCAATCTAACCTCAATGATGACTATGAGTGAATATGTCCTCGAAAATATCGCTATGCTTACTGGTTAAGGCTCCTGTTTCTAAACCCAGGAAAAAATAGGAGTAAGCCTTAAATGAGGCGCCATAGAATTTGTCAAGATTTGTTAAGCAACGATAGAGGGTTTGTTGATTAGACCCAAGCGCAACCAAAACAACACCTGAATGCATTGACGAAAAACTTTTTTGAAATTCTTAGAGGAGATAATTTATGACTTGGGAAACCGTTTCATCATTAATAAGACATTTTTCCCATCGGAGGAATTATAAATGGCCTGATCCATAAATTTCTTTATGAACCATACTCCGAGCCCCCCCTCACGCGGCTCATCTAAATTAGGAGTTTTAGCCTGAGCAGGATCAAAGCTGATTCCATAATCCTCCAGACAAATTTCAATCCGGTCCAAATGAATTAGAATGCCTATAGAAATCGGTCCCTTAGTATCCCTTCCCTTGTATGCATGCCTGCTAACATTGGTATAGGCTTCATTGAACGCGAGTTCTATGCCATCAACTTCCGAAGGATGATCGGCAAAAGCAGGTATCTGCTGAACAAGTTGCCGTACGAAAACATCTAGAGGACGCAGAAGCAACAAATCGGCATTGGATTCAATCTTCACTTTTATTGGATTGTCCATTTGATAAATCCCTGCAAGTTATGTCTCAGGCGAAAAAATCCAATTGATTTTCCCCCTCCTGGAAAGTTATGAAAAAGATTTTATAGCCTGGTCCATATCCTCGTAAATCTCGAAAACCCGATGAAGCCTCGTCAGCTGAAACAGCGTCTGCGCTTGAGGAGATGGTCTGGCAATTTTCATGTCTCCCTGATTCTTAATTAAAGTTCTTAGCGATGCCACGAGAGCTCCACAACCACTACTGTCTATGAATTTCGTTTTCTCAAGATCAATGATAAGTTTGGTAGCAGTTTCTTCGGCGATTTTCTTGACGGTATCCTTTAGTTTGGGCGCTACAACAGCGTCCAATCGTTCGTCTGTGGTAATTATTGTTATTCCATCTTTCTTTTCGATTTCCATGAGAACAGCTCCTAATTACAATCCTTTTTTATTTTCTCGAAAACCTTTTAACCTCGTGTTACAAGGTTGAAAATTGCTTTGAATAAGGTTTTGATGTCTTCCCTAAAGTTCCTGGTAACAGTGTAATAATTTTCTATTGCAATCTTCTCATCCTCCGCCTGCTGGTTTGCGGCCTCTGCATCAATAGGAGTAAAAAGTCCATCCGGAGCCTCAAATCTCTGCCTCGTCCAGTCATCTGTATAGTTGGAGAAGTCATCTTGAGATAATGGTCTTACCCCTACAAGTTTTAATCGCCCGGTCAACACGTTTAATAGCGCAGGCAAACGGCTTATCAAGGGACCGGAGTCGTTGAACCAGAATATGTTGGTCCTGACAGCTGAATCGGCAGAAGACGGATCACCGTGAATGTCTCGAATCATGATTGTTCTGGAATCAAAAACAGGTTTACCTCGAATCTTTCTTAATACTCCTTTAATTACAAGAACTGGTGAAAAAATGATCAGCAAGAAGATCGTAGCCAAAAAATCAACTACTCTATCTTTCCAAGAATATATTATTTTCTTCTTTGCCCCAGATAAAAGGAACGGATCCGCCACGGTAGTCCAAACGCCGATTCCCAAATGAATCATGAAATTGGATTGGGCTAAGGTCATCTCAAGGCTAGTTTCAGCCCCAACATAAGTATTTTCCATGATAACACTCGCCCCAACAGTAGCCTCCCTATCTATGATACATCCGTCGCATATTACGGAATAAGGTTTTAGCTTGGCTCCTTCCAATACTCGCACATAGTTCCCTATAAGAACTGGTCCTTCAATTGAAGCTGTCCTATCAATTTTCGTGTGATGGCCTACAGAGATTCTGGAATTTGGATCTGAGGACTCCATACTAAGAATTCTTGGAAAACGACCTTCCAGTACAGCCATGTTAAGAACCCAAAGGCTCTTGGGATCCGCAACTGTTACATGAGTTCCCTCGCAGATAAAATCTATTGGATCAGAATCTTCATAATCTGGATCATACAGCAAGGCCCCGGTTACTGTAGACTCTTCGCTGACGACAAACTCAGCGCATGGAACAGAATTACGAGCGTCAGAGCAGGAGTCAACCGTCGATTTGCTGACTATTGATACCCATCGAGACCTGGAAGACTTTTGAAATTCCCTAACTTTCAGGTAGTCAACGTTTATTACCGACTCGCACGGCGCTAACAGCAGCGGCCCCCCAACAAGATCTGATATCCTGTTGATTGTTTCGTGAGGGCTACAGGGGTCTTTGAAAACCTGCAGATTAATCTTGGCCCCCCATCTGGTTTGAGGACCAACTGATTCTTGAACCGCCTGAGGATTCTCCACGGCTACTACAATTATTTCGCTCAGCCCAATTTCAACAAACTCTATGATTCTTCTTTCCAAAAGAGGTTTATTCAGGCACGTTAACAACCCCACGGGTTTATCGCGCGTGATCGGCTGGAATGGGCTGGAATCATTGAACAGGGTTATTACTACTCTCATGAAAAACCGAAGCTTCCTTCTCTTATGAAAACGTGTTAATTCCTACCATCCGAAAAAATCGTCCTAATTTTTTGATAACTAATATGCGCCTTTCCCCAAAAGAACAGCAGGTATCGTCTTAAGGAGTAAAACAATGTCACCCCAAAATGTTTGGCTTTCTAAGTACTGAACATCGAGGCGCACTTGTCCTTCAAAATTTATGTCGCTTCTTCCACTAACCTGCCATAGACAAGTCAACCCTGGTATTGCTTCAAGACGTCTACGATCCGAAAGAGTATATTCGTCCACTTCTCGGGGTAGACTAGGGCGAGGCCCTACCAAAGACATATCACCTTTGAGCACGTTGTAAAGCTGCGGCAATTCGTCAATGCTAAGTTTACGGATTACTTGACCTACTTTTGTAATTCGCGGATCCCTTTTCATTTTGAAAATAACCCCGCCAGCTTCATTCTGGTCAAGTAGTTCATTCTTGATCTTATCCGCGTTTACAACCATAGACCTAAATTTATACATCTGAAACCGTTTGCCCCATTTGCCCACTCGCTGCTGGCTGAAAAATACCGGCCCCCCATCTTCCAGCTTTATTAACAAGGCAGTTATACCGAAAACTGGTGACAAAAATATCAGTCCCGAAGCAGACCCGATTATGTCAATTAATCTCTTGAGGGCTCTACTACCCTCCAACACAATAATCCATGCATTTTTCTTGATCAAAAACCTTAACCAAAGACGCCATCTTGAAACACGTATCCCGCCTCCAGCGTATCTCTTGTATATCTGCTCCAAAAGGTCTTCGTCTCTTACAAAATTACCTTTACGGTCTTGCATCGCTCTACTCTCAAAAAGCCAGACTAGTGAACCGAAACCAGAAGAAGAGATATGTCATCGTCAAAGGATGGAGAACCTCTAAAAGACTCTAAGTCAGACATAATAAAATCTATTGTTGCCTGACCGTCCTTACCCTGACAATCCCGAAAAACTTTAAGAAGCCTTTCTTCACCGTAGTATTCATGTTCAGAATTTGAATCACCTAACTTAAGCGCTTCTGTAACACCGTCAGTAAAAATCAGAACTGAATCACCAGAATACAGTTGAACAGTCTCTTCATCATACTCCATTCCACTAAAAGCGCCGACCAGCGGACCACCCTCGTAAAGTTCAACAATTGTGGCGCCAGACCTTCTAAACAAAAGCGGTTTAGGATGACCGGCATTGGTAAAAGTCATGTCAAAGGTCTTTGTGTCTATTATTCCGTAAAACACGGTAAGAAAATCAGAGTCAGGCAAGACTTTGAACATTTCATCGTTTATGACTTTCAGAAGACCCGCTGTAGAATTTGTTGTTCTCGCAAATGATTGAAAAGCCATCTTAAACATGGCGCCCACCATCGCTGAGGCTACCCCATGTCCAGAAACATCGACCTGAACAAATCCTATCCTGTTATTTGGCAATTCGATAACATCGTAAAAATCACCACCCGCTTCTGAAACGGGTTTATAACATGCAAATAAACTCAATTTTTCCAGTGATGGAAGGTCTTGAGGTAGCAGAGTATTCTGTAATTGAGAAGCCATAGCCATCTCACGAGCCATGACCCTATTCCTGGCTTCTATTTCCTTGCGAGCCTCGTAAAGCGCAAGATGATTTTTAACCTTTATTGACAGTTCCTGCTTGTCGTATGGCTTAGTGATGTAATCGACTGCTCCTGCCTCCAGACCCTTCTCACGGCTCTCTGAATCCTCTCTGGCAGTTAGAAAAATCACTGGCGTGGCTGGATCAATAATCTCCCTCTTTAAAATTTCTAAAGTCTGGAACCCGTCAAGACCAGGCATTTCTATATCTAATAGAACTAAATCGGGTTTTTTGTCTCTTGCTATCTCAATTGCCTCTATTCCAGATTCAGCGGACATCACCTCATAACTCTTCACTAGCATGGACTCTAGCATCCTGCGGCTTACTGGGTGATCTTCAACCACCAACACTTTGGAACGAGTAATCATAGTTTTTCCATAGCTAACAAAGCGTGCAAAACAAATTCTCAACATCGATAATTAGCTAAGAATCGTTTAGGAACGTCTTGCTAAGTTTTGGCGTAACAATTATTAATCGCGTTCGGTCTGTCGGATTATAGGATCATTCATCGTTGAAGTCAGCAAAAAATTGTTCCTCAGCCAAACACAATCTAGGTTGATCATCCGGTTAATTAAATTTATAATTAAAAAATGGCGTT
This sequence comes from uncultured Desulfomonile sp., assembly GCA_937930835.1. Classification (GTDB taxonomy): domain Bacteria; phylum Desulfobacterota; class Desulfomonilia; order Desulfomonilales; family Desulfomonilaceae; genus CAITZA01. The sequence continues at coordinate 65,133 of CALGLN010000107.1, read as the reverse complement.
GAAATTTTTTCAGCAAAGCCTAGCAGAAAAACCTCTTTGAGACAAAAATAAAAATCATGACCAATTCTCTGAAGATGAGATCAAACGCTGAATTAAGTCCCTACCAAAAAAGGATCGAAAGTATTGACAACCCGATTCTGTGTGTAGCTGAGGCTGAAAAAATGATTAACGAAATTGGTGTTGACCTGATCTCGGAAATCAAAGTGGTAAAAAGTCCCAAGTCGAGGTGGTTCAAGACAAAGACGATAGTGATGCGTCTTCAGCGAGTAAGATTCTAAAAGATTCAAATACCAAGAATACGTTCACAAAAACTGTTTTGGAACAAATCATTTCACATGCCTACCCTGTAAAGTGAGCTGACCACAGGAGTCTTCAAATGCTTTGTTAGTCAGTCGAAATCAGCTCAATATTCTGGAACGTGTTGAATACATGAATCCATTTCCGATCTAAGAACTCTGAGCTGAATCTTTAGCGCTCTTAATGAGAACTGCCACACCCACAAGATTTTTTGAAAATTTCTCAAGGATTTTCTGCTTAGATCTTTTTGGCTTTACACCCTGTAAAAAATGCTGACATTGCCACACCCTTCTGGCTTTTGATCTGTTGTAACATTTCGAAATCACTTGTAGTTTGGTGGCACAAAGATTGCTTTAAGTCGTTTGAGCTGTTATTATGTTTAAGATTGTTCAAATACTTTAGGGTTCGAAAAAAAACAACCACGATTGAAGATTAACACTTTTGGTCCTGTTTGCGAAAATAACACTCTTTTTGTAACTTTTTGGAGACTTTCAGTAGCCTGGCAGGAGATAATTCATGAGCTTGAGGCATTATGACAGACTTGCTTTGAAAATGATAGTTATGACTCTGTCATTCTCACTGATTCCCCTTTTTGCGCTAGGAACAACCATTTACTGGCAATTTACGTCAGCTTACGAAAGCAAGGTTACAGAATCTGTCCGGACCTTGGTTCAGAATAGGCGCGCATCTGTCGAACTGTTCTTCGATGAGAGAATCGCTCAGCTTAATACAGTCGCTCAAACTCATCAAATAGAGAAACTCACGGATGAAATCTTTTTAAAGAAGATTTTTGATACCCTTCAAGCTAGATCCAAATCATTTATTGACATAGGTGTCATCGATTCTCAGGGTAACCATTTGGCTTATGTCGGCCCTCATTATGACAAGCTCAAGTCTGTCAACTATTCCCAAGAGGAATGGTTTCAGGCCGTTCTAACTACCGGAGTATACATCAGTGATGTTTTTATGGGCTTCCGGAGAGCTCCTCATTTCATAATCGCCGTTACTGTCCTTGAAGGGAATCAGATATATATTCTTAGGGCGACTATTAACTCTGCGATCATACAAGACATTGTGAGAGCCGCTCAGTTGGGTAAACGCGGTGACGCCTTCATAGTCAACCGTGAGAACATATTGCAAACTCAACCACGTTTTGCTGGTGAGATCCTGGGTTATCCGGATTCTCCTGATTTTAGCGCATCGATAGGCTCTAGTGTAGATTTCATACGTTTTAAAAACGAAGAAAATATTTACGCGACGTCTCAAATTAAAGACCCAAAATGGGTTTTGGTAATCAAAGAGGACGTTCAGGAAGGAATGGCGCCACTGTTTAAGGCTCGTTTCATCGAGAATCTCATTATCGGTTTTGGTGTACTCGTGGTCGTGGCTGGAACCATAATCACCACCCGATCTCTGACGCGACGACTAGAACAGATGGAACTTGAAAAGGCTAAAAGTGAAGACTTGGTTGTTCAATCATCCAAGATGGCAGCCCTTGGCAAAATGGCAGCCGGTATAGCTCACGAAATTAACAACCCGCTTCAGATTATTGGAGATCAAGCTGGATGGATGAAAGACCTTTTAGAATCTGAAGAAATCAAGAACAGTGAGAATTTGCAAGAATTTGAACAGTGCATCAAGAAAATTGAACGGCAAGTTAATCGCTCCAGAGAGATAACCCATCGGTTGTTAAGATTTGGAAGGAGAATGGAAACCACTCAGGATTCGGTAGATGTCAACAATCTGATAGCAGAAACCATTACATTCTTGGAAAACGAGGCCCATTACAGGGATATCACCGTAGAAGCCAAGTATGACCTGAGCCTCCCCGAAATCACTACCGACTCAAATCAACTTCAACAGGTCTTTCTAAACATTATCGACAACGCAATAGATGCTGTGGGACAGTCTGGAAAGATTTTGATCAGAACTGCCTTAATTTCAAACTCGTCTAAAGAAATCGTGGTAACTATAGAAGACAACGGTCCGGGAATGCCAAAGGAAGTGCTTTCAAGGGTTTTCGATCCTTTTTTTACCACCAAACGTCCTGACGAGGGAACCGGACTTGGGCTATCAATAAGCTACAGCATAATAGAAAAACTCCGGGGGAAGATATCTGTTCAAAGCGAAGAAGGTAAGGGTACGGTCTTTACGATAACCCTCCCTATAAAATGACTTTTATGACTTGGTTTTTATTGTTTTGATCAACTGGAGGCTCTAAGCATGGATAAGTACAGGGTTCTTATAATAGATGACGAAGTTGATTTTGTGGAAACAATAGTTAAGAGGCTGCGAGACAGAGGGCTGGAAGCGGAAGGAGCCCTTAGCGGTCCGGAAGGGCTTAAGATTCTAGATGAAAGAGATTTTGATGTCATAATTCTAGATGTAAAAATGCCTAAAATGAGCGGAATTGAGACCTTGAGGGAAATAAAGAAGAAGAAACCTCTGGTTGAGGTAATTATGCTCACTGGTCACGGCTCTGTTGAATCAGGGATTCAAGGGCTGCAGCTCGGGGCATTTAACTATGTCATGAAGCCTGTGCCATTGAACGAATTACTAAAACAAATGAATCAAGCCTATGAACGAAAACTAATAGAGGAAGATAGAATTCAACGCTAACATTATTAATTTACAGTTAACTCAATGATTCTAAACAAGCTACTGATATTTTGCCTGCTACCCTAATTGCAAAACAATGAGCCATAAATTTTCATATTTTTTAGTTCCCTTCGCGCTTCTTATCTCATCTATTTCTTTGTATTTATTTGACAATCAATTTTTGGCAATTTTGGCGATAGGTCTGGCGATAATTGCAGGATTCCAGAATTTAAAATTGCTGCGATTATCAGAACAAAATAAAACAGAAGACGTTAACGAATTTTCTTTTTCTTGCAGAAATCAGATATTCTCATCGGTTGATCAACTTTCCGCTGGAATTGCCCACGAAATAAACAATCCTCTTGGAATAATAGCTCAGGAAACCCAATGGCTAAGACACATATTGAAGGATGAAAAAATCCTTCAGACAGTTGATCAAAAACAATTAGATGATTGTGAGGATTCAATTAGGGAAATATCCACACAAGTAAACAGATGTAATGAAATTGTTCAAAAATTATTGAGTCTTGCTAGACAGTTAGAGCCTATAGTTCAGGAAGTAGAACCAAATGACGTAGTTTTGAGTGTCGTGGAAATTGTTAACAGAGAAGCAAGAAGCGCAAACATAAACATAGAAACAAAACTGGATGACGATCTACCCCGAATAAGGACCGACCCACCGTTGCTAAGACAAGCCTTGCTTAATCTTTTGGTAAACGCTCGTCAAGCTATTCAACATGACGGAGAAATTTGTGTTGTGACTCGAAAAGGTATTCCCAATGGCGTCGAGATAGAAATTCGTGATAACGGATGCGGAATATCGCCTGAAAATCTCAATAGGGTTTTCACTCCTTTCTTCTCGACCAAAACTCAAGACAAGGGCACTGGCCTAGGGCTTGCCATTTGCAGAGGAATCATAGAAAGATTGGGAGGCGAAATTTCGGTTCAAAGTGATTTAGGAAATTTTACAGCGTTCACGGTTAGATTGCCGGTTGATCAACAAGCCTAGAGGTCTTACTGTCGATGAATCCAAAAATACTCATTGTAGATGATGAAGAAAGATTTCGTACAACTATGTCCAAGTTGCTTGGGGCAGAAGGCTTGGACGCTCGAACAGCAGGGAGCGCAGCAGAAGCTTTGAAAACATTGGCCACTGAGGCTTTTGATGTTGTCATCCTTGATGTCAGAATGCCAGAAATGAGTGGCGTCGAAGCTTTGAAAAAAATCAAAGAAATCGATCCTTACCTCGAAGTAATCATTATGACTGGATATGCATCTGTGGATACAGCACGTGAAATTATGTCGACAGGAGCTTTTGATTATCTACTGAAGCCATACTCCATAGATACATTGTTGGAAAAAATTGAAGCTGCATTCGATCGTAGGCTTTCGAGAATACATCTAACTCAAAATTCGTGATCGCACAAACACAGCCTAAAACATTTGCTGACTAAATTGCTTTGAGTTTCAAGCATCCTTTATCATTTCGGGAGTAATAGTGTATCTTTCTTCCAGGAAACTCCTGGCAATTGTTTCGACGCTCGTTTCTGTTTGCATTATCATGTCCATTTGTCTGGTAAATTGTAAAAGCCTTCCTATAAGATCAAGTTTTGTTTCTATAGCGAGTTTTTCATACTTGTAGTAGCGCGCATCTACTCGGTCTTCACGAGTTTCGACCTGGAAACCTAACTTTGAAAAGATTATAGCGATACATCTAGCCCGCCTATTTCGTCTCACGTCATCAGCTGCTCCACCTTTAAAAGAAAAAGTTATGTAATTCTTGTTGGTGGACTCTCCGCAATAGGAATCCAGTACACTGTAATGATACCCAATCCTAGAACTAAAATTCAGATATTTATCCGAAATTATTGCGTAACTTCTGTCACCGAATCTTTCCGGCAAGTTGTTCGGGGCAAACATCTGCTCTCTCATTACAGATAAAAAACCACCCAAATCAATTGGTTTTGCTCCGTTAAATCTAAGATCCTCTCTTAGCATTCCTTTAAGTAAGGCTTTTAGAGGATATGAGGTTATTTGATCTACTCTAACAAAACGCGCCCTATCTGAAACTGACTCAAATCCTCCCCCAAGATCAATGATATATAAGTCGAGAGGAATTGGAGCTGACAGTTTTTTGGCGCCAGCTCCATCTGTATCTGACACTATGTCGCTGATTTTAAACATTTCCAAATATGACAGTTCGTGGGCTAGTCTCATTATATCGTGAAGGGTAGAGCAGTATTCAGGAGCAAAATTTGCAGCTCTCGGGTTGACCAGATTAAGTGGCACAATCATGTCTGCAACAGCCCTCAAGCACTGGTAAACAGGAGTATCTTTCATCCCGGATTCTTTTGAACGTTGGATGGATATCAATTCTTCAACTTTTCCGCGATAAACCCTGCATGAATAGCCATCGATGGTCACCTCTTCACCGGGCTTTATGAAACCCATCGACCCTTCAAGACCCAATACTGTTGGAACACCAAACTCACGAGCTAGAGATGCCATGTGTCCGGTAACACTTCCCGCCTCTGTAATGATTGCAGACGTTTTTCGCATTACCATTACGAACTCAGGAGCAGAATGATTGGCTATCAGCACGGCTCCATCTGGAAAGTTGATCAGATCGTCCTCATCACGTACGTGAAATGCTGGACCAAATCCTATTCCGGGAAAAGCCGCTGCGCCACCCTCGAGGATTAATTCATAGCCTTCGACAACGGGAAATTTGGATGAGCCAGACTTTTCGATCATGTCCTCCACATGTAGAGGCCTTGCCTGGAGAACTAACAGTCTTCCGTTGGCATCCAGAGCCCATTCAACATCCTGAGGATATTTGTAATGCTTTTCTAGTTTTATGGCGAAACTTGCTAGGCGACTGATTTGATCATCTGTCAGACATGCAGCATTTTGTTTCTCGGCCTCCACAGGTTTCTCGATCAAACCTGATTCCTCATTCGAAACTAATTGGACATGTTTCACAGATATGTTTTTATGAAGAATTTCCATGTCCCCGAATTTTGACACAATATATGTGTCGGGAATTACTATGCCTTCAACTGCGTAAGGTCCCAGACCCCACACAGCGTTGATAAGAACATCATCACTGACCAAATTGTATGGATGTCTAGAATACATGACTCCACTTGCGACAGATGAAACCATCTCTATGCAGGCGACACTCATTGAAATATCTTCATCACGCATTCCTTTGTTTAGGCGGTAAGATATGGCTCTCGGAGTATAAAGGCTCGCGATGATATTCTTGTAACTTTCACAAATCTCTGCTTTTGGAACATTAAGAATCGACAGGTACTGTCCCGCATACGACAATTCACTGTCTTCTCCAATAGCGCTACTTCTGAGCGCTACACTAGGAGGTTTGGAGATATTCGTCCTTTCGAAAATTTTTTTAACCATTTCGTCATAGGCCAACATGATGGATTTTCCCAAGTCCTGGGGCATCTCCGCCTTTATAATGAGCTCTTGAATCTCCTTACTCACTTGATGAACCGCATTCGGGTCATCGGCATTCAAGTTCATCCTCATCTTGTTGATTTCATCAATTAGTTCATTGAACCCGAGAAAGTAGTTACAGGCACGAGTGGTAATCGCAAATCCTTCAGGAACTGGCAAGTTGACTTTATTTTTTAGCTCTCCGAGATTCGCGTTCTTGCCTCCAACCCAATCGGCCATTTCTTTATCGATTTTTGAATAGGCAAGCGTATAATCTGAAGCTGGGAGCTCCTTTTTTCTGCTCAATTCTTCGGTTATGCGTTTATTGATGTCGTCCAATACCCGGAATAGCATCGGATAATTGTGATAGGAGAGGTCATCAAGGCTCTTTACCATCCTGAGCGTATGAAAAACTGCTCTGGTGGCTTGCGATCTAACATAGGACATACCGAAGACACTCTGACCTCTCAGTTTTTCCTCTATGTCTGTAATAATGTTAAGCAACTCAGCATTGGATGCCAATAAATCCATAAAACAGGAGTACTTAAATTTAAAGACTCTTGACACATTTCTCTTAGAAACTGACGAGTCTTTTTTCACTTTACCACTCAAGAAATTGTAAAATTTAGAAATTAATGAACTCATGTGCAGCAATCCTGTTTTGGAATATCCGAAGTTGATTTTATGATGGTACCATTGAATCTAGGGACATCTAACAGCAATAAATGTGCCCTCTCAGTTTTCACGCGCATCCCTTTTTTAACCTCTCACATAGCCTTATGAAACTATTCCACCGATAGTGTAGTTTTTGAAAGAGATAAATACTCCAAGTGATTTTACACTGTGTAAAAAAAACCGACAGCAAACATAAAGATCAATACCATTATAAAGCCACACAATATGAAAGACTACACCTTAAAAATTGTAACCTTCTATTATAACTATTTAAAATGAACCTGGCATGCCCGTTGCATCCTACCGAACAAGACCGTTGAAGTATTAATCATGACACAACGGCTTACGAAATTCCCAGGAGGTTGAATCACATGAATAAATATTATTGTGGCTTTCTTCTGCTAGCAACCACCGTCTTGACAGCCTTGTTGCCAGACATAGTCCAAGCTGCTGGTGGTCCGGCTGAGATGTTAGTGGTTGTGGCTGATTCTAGACGGGTTCAGGGCGGCATTGTCCGTTATTTTGTTGATTCTTATAACACAAACCCACTTTGGTTTGGCATCGAATGCACTGTTATCACGGCGGCAATGGGTGTTACGTTTGGTTTGGCTACCGACTTCGTAATGAAACGCATAGGTATAGACCTCACTTCCAGAAAAATTGTCGAGCACTGATCAGATGTGGATTATTAACACGACCACTGACATGCTTTAGGAGGACACTAATATGGAATGGTATATGATGTATATGCCCATAGCCGGGATCGAAATCTTCTGGCCTGGGTTAGTTCTTATAGGCTTTGCAGTAGGATGTATTGGTGGATTTTTTGGTATGGGTGGCGCCTGGATGGTTACACCAGGCCTCAACATACTTGGATTCCCGATGGCTTTCGCTATTGGAACCGATATAGCTCACATCGCCGGTAAGTCAATGATCTCCACGTTCAGACACTCAAAATTCGGCAACGTGGACTATAAACTAGGGGTGATCATGGTGATAGGCACCGTGATCGGAATCGAATGCGGCGCTCAGGTCGTCATGTGGTTGGAACGCATAGGGAAAGTTGGCCCTGTCGTGCGTTGGGTGTATATCGGTCTACTCGCTCTCATAGCCCTTATGGTCTTTTATGACTATTACAAGGCTACCCAAAAGAAGAAGGCAGGAGAAGTCGGCGAACATGGAGCCGAAGGTATTACTTGGTACAAGACCTTACACAGAATAAACATCCCTCCCATGGTTCACTTCAAAGTTGCCGGCATCACGTGTTCTGCCTGGCTACCTATTGGTGTTAGTTTTCTGACAGGTGTCTTAGCGGGTTTTCTTGGAATCGGTGGCGGTTTAATCCGTATGCCAGCTCTGGTCTACCTGATTGGATGTCCAACCCATATCGCTGTAGGAACAGACTTGTTCGAGGTTATGATTTCTGGACTTTATGGAACCTTTACATACGGGGCCAAGGGCCGCATAGAAATCTGGGCTGTGTTTGTGATGTTGGCCGGAGCCGCCATCGGAGCACAGATTGGAACTGTCGCCACGAAGTATGCAAAAGGATACGGAATAAGGATAGCCTTCGGACTAGCCGTTTTAGCCTGTATGATCTCAATCATCCTCAAGCAGTTCAAGATCGATATGGCTGCTACGGTTCTGATTCTCGGAGCTGTCGGGTCGATCTGTGTCTACATTTGCATGATCATGTTTAGGGGAGCTGCTAAAGAGCTTAGAGATAAGAAGGCCGGCACAGCAAATGCCGCTTAAAAGAATTTTTCTGTCGAGGGAAAAAGAAATGAAACGTAATTTGTTAGTCTACGTAGCTTCAATAGCGTTAGTTTTCCTGATAGCGATCCCCGCCTTTTCAGCGGAAGTTGCCCAAGGGAAAACAGTGAAATACGATAAAGATAACCAGTCAATAGTAATAGAAGAATACGACATCGACATAACCCCACAAAATAAATATGGAAAGCCGACTGGCAAACAACTCACATTTGATCTTAAAGAGGCTTTGATCGGGAGAACCCCAGAACCTGGGGATATTGTAAGGATAGCGTTTAAACCATCAGGAAAGGAGAATAAAGCAATACGATTGATGAATGTTTCCAAGCAAGATATCATGAAAAAATAACAGACGAAAGAAGACCGGCGGATCAACAACTCTGCCGGTCTATCTCATTTTTCAAGACGCTCCACATAAGATTTAGCCATCAACGTATAAAAGCTTTTCACTTGAACCTGCCCTAAAGAAAATCCCGTAGATCGAACCACATCCTTAACGCTTGCCACAATGACTTCACCCTTACCCGAGTTTTTTGCCTTCGAATGCTCTATAGCCAACCCGGCAGCAAAACGAATATCTTCATCGGAGGCCTCTGTTTGGACGGAGATTAGAAGAAATACATGCGCCCCCGGAATGTCCTTGGCATGAAACCATAAGTCATTCTTGCTAGCTATTTCTCTGCGTATTAATTCATTTCCTCGAGCGCTTCTGCCAACTAGTATGCGTTTACCACTTGGTGACTTATATTCCTTAAACGGTTTAACTTTGGGAGTTAGCTCTTTCTTAACACTTTTTGGTAATTTCTTGTCCTTCGCTACTACTAGCAAACTAATTTCATCAGACAACTCTTCGAGTTCATCAATATTTTGAGCTTTTGAAACGAAATATTCCATGTCCTGCAAAACACCTAGTTCATTTTTTGTAGCTTTGAGTCTCTCTTCTATTATTGACGCTCCCCTTTTTGCCTTGGAAGACTTTGCAAAATAATTCTGCATGTTAGCGGAAGGAGAAAGAGCTGGGTCCAGATCCACACGCGTTTCAGCGTCAGTTTCCCAATCATGAAGCATGACGTAAGTCATGCCCTTTTTAATTTTTTTCAAATTGAATTTAATCAACTCTCCGCATTTGTGTTGAAGGGCAAATCTGTTTAGGCGTTTTTGATCCTCCTCGATTTTCTGGAGTCGCCTTGAGAGCGACTTCAAACGTCTGTTCAGAGGTCCGCTTATGTCCCTCCTGAACGACTCAAAAAACTGCCTTTCCAGCATTTTAGAATACCGAGCGTCCAACAGTTCATCAACATTAGCAATATCATCCAGGAATTGTTGGTTTTGTTCCATTTTGTCTTGAGCTTCGCGTGTTGTAGCTTTCTGTAGATAAACTAGTTCCTGGCTCGCAGCTCCGGGGGCTTTTTCAGTATCTTTGCCCCTGGGGTTTTTTGGTGGATATTCGTATTGCATGCCTGGAACAACTTTTCTAAGATGATCGGATTGGGGATACATCCGGTGCAGACACTCCATGATTGTTCCATCAGTTACCCTGACTAGTATTATGTTTGAATCCCTACCCAATATTTCCAGAATCAGTAGTCTTTTCTCTGTTTCTTCCCCAGAACCCCGAATACATCTTATTACAACAATCCTATCATCTATGGGAGCTACAATAGATTCTATTCGAGACCCTTGCAAATGAGCTCTAAGATATGCGCAGAATCTTGGCGGTGATGGAGGGTTTGGAATTTTTAATCGTGTAGTGTGAATTCTACCCAATGCCGGATCTGCGCTTAAAACAAGACGTTTCTCGCCAAAAGTCGCCAACCGAACTTTCATCACGATCTCTCTGGGTAACGGTTGAAATATTTTTGCGATGAATCCACCCTTTAGGGTTTGGTTGAGGAACCCGACTTCGACCTTGAGCGCATTTAATTCCATGAGAATACTCCGCCAGCCAATGAAAACACCATGCTGAACCTTAAATTAGTTCGTGCTTCCTCCATATCATAACACTACTTTGACTCATGAGAGTTCCTCTGTTACAAATACCCATCTGGCAGAGGAACAACCGAACTTTGCGAAGTTCCGAGTATTATCTTTGCTGAGAATATTGTGGAGCCTAAAATGACCTTGGAGAAACAGAGCATATTTTTGCTACCCAAAGCTCTAGAGATACTGGAACGCAGTTTCCAGGATCTACCTATCTTTGATCCCAAAATCAACCTCAATGATGTTGAAGCGGTTTTAACGCAAGTGGCCAATCGAATGAGGGACAATTACCCGTATCCGCATCCATATTACATTGGACAAATGCTTAAACCTCCCCATCCAGTAGCAAGGTTGGCATACACTTTGTCATTGTGGATCAACCCGAACAATCATGCGCTGGATGGAGGAAAAGCTAGCTCCGCCATGGAGAAGGAAGCCGTGACCAGGTTGGGCTCCCTGTTTGGATGGAAGGAATGCTTGGGGCATCTGTGTAGCGGCGGGACCATGGCAAATCTCGAGGCGCTTTGGATTTCGAAATGCCTGAAACCAGGCAAAAAGGTTGTGGCCTCTAGCCAAGCTCATTACACTCATAGTCGATTGTGCGCAGTACTTGATATTCCTTTTGCACCTGTTGAAACAGACAACAGGGCAAAGATGGATCTCAACGCGCTTCATAGTATTCTCAAAAATGACGATGTAGGAACTGTAGTTGTCACTATGGGCGCCACAGGAACTGGTTCATTCGATCCTTTACCTGAAATTTTGAAGCTTAGAGATAAATTTGATTTCAGAATTCATGCGGACGCGGCATATGGTGGATATTTTATATTAGCTGATAATTTGTTACCTGAAACCAAGGATGCGTTGAACCATTTGCAACAGGTCGATTCAATAGTTGTAGATCCCCACAAACATGGCTTACAGCCTTACGGATGCGGATGTGTCTTATTCAAGGATCCTTCTATAGGCAAATATTATAAACACGATTCCCCCTACACTTACTTTACATCGGATGAGTTACATTTGGGAGAAATAAGTTTGGAATGTTCACGACCGGGCTCTTCCGCTGTCGCGCTTTGGGCCACACAACAACTGTTGCCCATGGTAAAAGGAGGGGTTTTTGCCAGAGATCTTGAAAAAGTTAGGGAGGCTGCTCTGCGACTTTATGATTTTTTAAAAAATGATTCCAGGTTTATTACGTGCCTGGATCCAGAATTAGATATACTGATTTGGGGATTGAAGGGCTCAAGCGCTTCTGAAATATCTTTTCGTTCAGACAAATTTTTTGAGATGACAGCCTCTAAAGGACTTCATTTAGCAAAGGTAAATCTACCAAAACCCCTTCTTGAAAATTACTGGCATGATGTGGAATGGGATCAGGAAACCACCATATGTATGAGAAGCTGCATAATGAAACCTGAAGTGATTGATTGGCTCGATGATATCAAAAATCTCATGATCCAGTCAGCTGACGCTGTTTTGGAAATAAAACAAAGCGCCTAATCAATCCCGGCGACAATAACCAACTAAATTGTTGTTCTTGATTTGAAAGATATATATCGATGATAGATTTGCATGTACATACCACAATGTCCGATGGGACATTCAGTCCAACAGCCGTAGTAGATCTCGCTAGAGAAAAAAACCTTAGAGCAATAGCAATCACTGACCATGATACAGTGTCTGGAATTCCCGAGGCTGTTCAGGCTAGCCATGGCTCTGGAGTTGAGATCATCCCGGGTGTGGAAATAAGTGGGGCCTGCGATTTCGGTATACTTCACATATTGGGGTATTTCATCGATCATCAGGATGAATCTCTTCTTTCAAGGTTGGATTATTTGAGAACTCAAAGAAAAACTAGGATATCGAAAATATTAGATAAACTTCTTAAGAATAATGTTTACGTGTCCGAAGAGGATGTCCTGAAGGAGTCTCAGGGTAGTTCACCTGGGCGGCCCCATTTGGCGAACATTTTGTATCAGTATGGCTATGTGAAAACACGTCAGGACGCCTTCGAAAAATATCTGCGCAAAGGCGCTTGCGCATACGTGCCCAAAGTTAAACTCGATGCGGCAGAAGCTATATCCCTTATTCGAGATGCGGGAGGAATTGCCGCGATAGCGCACCCGCATTCGCTTGACATTAACGACCCAGATAAACTGACTGAAAAAATAAAATCTTTGGTTGACATGGGGCTCCAAGCAATTGAAGCGTTCTATCCCAAACATTCACCCGAACAAACTAAGCTTTTTAAAGATATAGCCAATAAACTTGACTTAATAGTCACCGGAGGAACTGACTTCCATGGCGCTAACAAGCCGGGAATCGAGTTAGGATATTTTCCTGATATTAACCATGTTCCCTACGATGTGGTCACGAATATCAAAACCATGTTGCTAAAAACCTAGGTCAGGAATTCAATGCTGTCTTTCCCGGCTCCAACGTTTTAAAACTGACTATCATTAATCCATACTGAAAATTATTGATAACCTATGAAAATATATAAAAAAGTTGCGTTTATTGGTTTGGATGGCGTCCCGTATTCCATGGTGAGACGGTTGATGGATCTCGGTGTAACACCAACTCTCAAGAAATTTGCGGATCACGGTTTCTTTACGAGCATGGAAACTTCATTGCCACCCGTTTCTAGTGTCGCATGGACATCATTCATGACTGGGACGAACCCCGGCAATCACGGGATATTTGGATTCACTGATGTTGAACCAAATAGAATAGCATTGAAGCTTCCTTCTTTCGACGATCTGGGCTGCAACACTTTTTGGAAGAACCACCCAGAAAAAAGAGCTTTGATAATCAACCTTCCATTCACCTATCCGGCTCGACCCCTCAACGGAAAACTAATATGCGGGTTTGTGGCTCCGATTTTTGAGCGAGCTGTCTATCCTGAGTCATTAATTCCCTGGTTAAAGAGCCTAAGGTATTCGATTGATTCAGACAATGTCCGCGCGAGAACTGACAGAAATTTTTTGATAAAGAATTTGTTTCAAAATCTGGAGATATTGAAACAAGTGTCATTGACTCTTATGAAAGATTACTGGGATCTTTTAATTCTCGTAATCACTGGAACTGACAGACTTCATCATTTTTTATATGACGCTTTCGACGATGATGGGCACTTTCACCATGCTGATTTCCTGAATTATTATGGTGCAATCGATTCCTTTCTATCCGTCATAGATTCCATGCTCGATGATCATACCCTAAGGGTATTTCTATCAGATCACGGCTTTACTCAACTTAAAACCCAAGTCTATCTCAACAATTTGCTCAAATCTCTCGGCTATTTGAAATTCATCAAAAATGACCCTAAATCAATAAATGATGTTCACCCATCTTCACAGGCATTTGCAATGGATCCAACAAGAATTTTCATAAACACTTTTGAAAGATTTGGAAATCCTATAATGCCAGAATCTAGGGTTTCAGAAATAACGGCAAAAATAAAATATGACCTTGAAAACATTAAAGTCTCTGACCTTGGATTCGCTGGATCAGCTTTAGGACTGCACGGCGACCAGAGACTCTTTCAGTCTGTTAAGTTTAGAAATGAGGTTTACTCTGGTTATCTCATGAAAATGGCTCCAGACCTGGTGGTTATACCTAACAGGGGAATCGATGTTAAGGCCACTGTAGGTGTAAAAGACCTGATCTCAAGAGACATTTTCACTGGAATGCACACTCATGATGATGCTTTTCTGTTAATTCACGACCCTGACTACAGTGGCTTTGCAAAAAAAGCCCATATTGAATCGGTTGCTAACCTTTTACCTTGGTCTGGAAGCACGATCGTCAACTGATGCTGAATGTTGTCCTATTAAATCCTGAAATCCCGCCAAATACCGGTAACATAGGTAGGCTGTGTGTGGCAATCGGAGCAAGACTGCATTTGGTAAAGCCCTTGGGATTTCATATTGACGACAAGTCCCTGCGTAGGGCAGGTCTTGATTATTGGAAAAAGCTGGATTTGAAAGTGTGGGACGACTTTGATTCCTATGCGCGTCACGTAAAACCTCAACAGGTTGTGTTGACTAGTAGCAAAAGAGGTCATATCTACACAGAATTAAGCTATCATGCTGATGACCACATTGTTTTTGGTCCCGAAACAAGGGGATTGGACGTGCTCACTCTTGAAATGTTCCCCAATCGTATTGCAAAGATTCCAATAAAATTAGATAAAGTCCGCAGCTTAAACTTATCTACTTCTGTAGGTATAATAGTTTTTGAAGCACTCCGACAGATAGGAACGCTCAACGACCTTAAGTAATTTTTAAAAACTTTTTAAACTATTAATTCTCTAACCTTGTCTATCAATTCCCCTAAATCGCCGGATTTAACCACCAATGCATCTACAAAAGGTAGGCTCGGATCTCCTTGATAATAAGGATAAGCAGTACTAACAATTACCGGTATCTTCAATTTCATCCGGTGATATTTCTCAAGGAAGCCCCTCCCCCCAATACCCGGCATCTTCAAGTCCAGTATGATAAGATCTGGCTTCAAACTTTTAAGCTCCTTGAGAGCCTCCTCAGCGGTTTCTGCCTGAACTACATCGTAACCTTGCTCTTCGAAGACTTCCTTGTAGAGGAGCCTAACAGAGCTCTCGTCCTCTATGTGAAATATGACTGCCATCTCAACCTCTTGGTTGATTTTACAACCGAGTGACTTCATTGACAAGACGCATTATGATAAGGGTTGATTAACATGACAACCGACACAAATCAAAACTTTCCAGTAGGCGGTAACTTTGATACCTAAACCAATTAGAAGATATGATTGTATTGGTGTGATTTCGGTTTCAGGGCCTGTTGACCAACAACTTTTGTTAGACGGATTACGAAACTTACATTACATGGGTTTCGATTGCCTTACAGGAGCAAATGTTCTCAAACGACAGGGATATCTAGCTGGCGGTGATTCTTCAAGAATTTCCGACCTGAACAATGCTTTGTCCGATCCAAATATTGCCGCAATAATTTTTGCCCGAGGCGGATATGGAGTCATGCGTATTCTTGAAAAGATCGATTTGAGCTCCATTTTTAAAATGCCCAAAATACTTGTAGGAATGAGTGATTTGACAGCCTTGAATCTCTCTCTTTACAAGAGATGTAATCTGGTAACTTTTGCGGGTCCCATGGTGGCTACCGAAAATGGAGTAAATATTGATAATAACTCACGCAATTCTTTAATCAGAATGCTAACCACAGACTGCAGAGGAACTCAGCTGATCACTTCAGACATGGCAGACATGCGCTGTATACGGTCCGGAAAAACGTCGGGGCGACTCTTAGGCGGATGCTTGTCCATGGTTACGGCATTGCTCGGCACAAATCATATGCCAGACTTTTCAAACCATATAATGTTCCTCGAGGAAATTAATGAACCACTGTATCGAATAGATCGGATGCTAATGCAACTCAAACTGAGTGGTTTTTTTAACATCATTAGTGGACTGTTGTTGGGACACTTCATAGGTCCAAATTCTGAGGACCAAAGAGCATCGGTCGAACAGTTAGTTATGGAGTTGACGAGAGAATATTACTTCCCAATAATTTCAGGATATCCTCATGGTCATGCGCTCCCAAATTATACTCTGCCACATGGCGCTCTTGTGGAAATGGACGCTGACACCGTGTCATTGACTGTTATAGCCGACCAAATATAATTTGTATTTAAATCGGTCGCCGGCAGCTTCTGGTTCCTTGACAAAACACCCAAGAATCAGTTAAATTTTCGGGTGGTCATATAGCAGCGGAGGGATGGCCGAGTGGTTTAAGGCGGCGGTCTTGAAAACCGTTGATCGAAAGATCCGGGGGTTCGAATCCCTCTCCCTCCGCCAGACATGCTACCGCTATCCTTAAGACAGCTCCATCTCAAAATTGGCGCAAAATTTATGATCGTCTGCATACTCGACTAATCGCAAGTTGAAGCAACGGCCTCGTTCTCATCACCTTTTCCTAGAGGCTTTATCTGAACTACAAGACTGAGTGGATCGAAAATCCTTTTGTTCTTTACCACACACTGATATGCTAATTTATTTAAATTGAGTTCCCTTGATGGACGGGAACACGCATGGCTAATCCTATCTTTTCTTTGGGAAAAATCGGAAAAGGGTCTCCAACAATTCCTCTTGGCGTGAGATATCTATCTTGAACACCGGCGAGCGAGAAATTCCCTACAGAAGGCCATTCCCGAACTTCCTAATTGAACCCTCGTGCAAAGCGCCAAAAAGACCCCGTATAAGGTCCTTAACCTGTTGAGGGCCTCCAAATACTAAGACTCAGAGGAATCTATAAGACCACTTCCATAGAAAATGAGTCTTCATCCCTGTGCCAGTTTGTTCAGCTCTTCCTCGACAATCGCACGTAACAGAGATACCTTGTATGCATTATGTTCCAGAGGCTGGGCGTCTTTCACTGATGTTTCGGCAGCCTTTAGCGAAATCTTTGCGTCCAGTCGATGGCCAATAATGACGTGCTCCGCTGATTTACTTCGCCAAGGGATCGGAGCCGTTCCACCCAGAACCATACTCCCCAGTTCCACCTTATCTCCTTTGAACACGAGCGCTAAAGCAAGACCTACGACTGCAAAATCCCATGCCAGTCTCACCCGAACTTTGCGATATGAAGTCCGCAAACCGTCAGGTGGCTTAGGGACCAGAATTTCTTCAACTATTTCTCCACTTCCCAGAACCGTCTCCCTGCGAACATCATCTTTCGGAAGCACGAAGAAGTTCTCGATGGGCACGTTTCTGCTTCCTCGTGGTCCGGTCACTTTCACTGAAGCCCCAAGCGCCATGAGCATGGGAGCAATGTCGGACGGGTGCACGATGCAGCATTTATAATCAGAACCAAATATCCCATGGTATTGGTTCTCGCCCCCAAGGGCATAACATGTGTCTCCGCCTTTCCGGAGGCAACGGAATTCCCCGCGGTAGTACCAGCAGCGGGGCTTCTGACAGAGGTTCCCACCGACTGTTCCACGGTTCCGTAGCGCAGGGCTGGCTACCTCTGATGCAGCCCGGGCAAGCCCAGGGAAGAGCTGTTTTATTACTGGGCTCTCCGCTATCTCGGTGATGGTTGTTAGAGCGCCAATACGGAGCCCTCCGTCAGATGTTTGAGAAATACCCTTCAGGGCGGACAATCGGGTAATACTCACGATTTGATCCGCAGAAAAAATTTGGTCCCGCAAACATCCCAAGAGGTCAGTGCCACCCGCCAAAATGTGTGTTCCTCCACCTTGGGAGGCCTCGACGGCTTCCTGCAGAGACTTCACCCGAATGTAGCTGAAGTTGGGTAGCATGGTTCACCTCCTTGTCTTGTGCTCCGCCATTAGGCGGCTCAATTGAAGCGGATTTATCGGCGTATTAGTAATTCGGATACCTGTAGCGTTGTATACTGCGTTAGCGATTGCAGCTGCCGTAGGTATGGTGACCGGCTCACCGAGACCCTTGGCTCCGGTAGTATTTGCTTCGGTGTCGTTCGGATCTATGGCAATGGACACTATCTCCCATGGAACGTCCAGAGCTGTAGGCAGTTTGTAATCGTGCCAGTTCCTACTGACCACTTTTCCCGTCTCATTGTGGTCAAGGACTCTCATTTCCGTCATGGCCAGCCCAATGCCCATTGTGATGCCTCCAATTACCTGGTTATCGTACGTGAGTCGATTCATGACACGACCGCTGTCATGTGCGGCGAAGAACCTCACAATACGGACTTCACCGGTCCGGGTATCAACCTTGACTTCGCAGAACTGGGCAGCGAAGGGGTTTACCCATTTCTTCTCGGGATTCGGACCGCGATAGCCTATCCCGATGATTACCCCCCGTTTCTTGAGCGCTTCAAGTTTGTTGAGCTTCACCTTTTTCGACTGATCTGCGTTTGGAATGATTTCGCCATTCTGAAGGGCTAGGTTGGATGCAGGAACTTTCAGCTCTTCGGCGGCTATTTGGAACAGTTGCCGCTTCACATCTATTGCTGCAGCCCTAACCGCTGGGGACTCAGTTGGAATGGTCTTGCTACCACCGCTCCGGGTGGCGAATTGGGTTGAGCCGGTATCAGCATTCTCGACCTGAATTTTGTCAGGCTTGATCCCGAGTTCTTCAGAAACCACCATTGCCATTATGGTCTTGGTGCCCGTTCCTAGGTCGCTTGCTCCCATGTTGAGATTTGCGCTTCCATCGGCGAACAGTTTTAGCACAATTGTGGAAGGCGGACCGCCGCCTCCTACGAACCAAAGACAGGCCCCCATTCCTACACCCGATCGCACAGGGTTATCTTTATCTTGTTGGGCCGTCTTCTTGCGCGCCTCCTCCCAGCCAAAGGCTTTAGCTCCTTGCTCAAGACATTCCTTGAGGCCAGTGGTGGTGTAGGGAGGATTGCCTTGCCGAGCTTGGCTAAATGATGGGATATTCTTGAGACGAAATTCTACTGGATCCATACCGATCTTTTCCGAGAGCGAGTCCATCATCTGTTCCAGCGCCCATGCCCCCTGAGGATGACCCGGAGCTCGAAAGGGACATGTCAGGCCAGCGTTAATCAAGACCTCCGTGGATTCACACATAACATTCGGACAGGTGTACAGGTCTCTCACCAACCAGTCTGTCAGACTAATTCCACCTGACTCATAAGCCCCACCGGTTCCCAAAACGGTGAAATGGAGCGCTGTAAGCGTTCCGTCTTTTTTGACACCGGCCTTCAGCTTCATGTTGCTCGGAGGGCGGTTTCCAGTAACAAGGAACGTCTCTTCCCTCGAAAGTAAGAGCTTTACGGGTCTCCCCGTCATTTTTGCGAGGAGTGCGGCAACAATGGTGTATTTGCCAGCTTCGAGCTTGGACCCAAAACCACCGCCCATGTATCGGCCAATGACTCTGACCTTGGAGAGAGGTATTCCGAGCACCTCTGCGACTTGCTGCTGAATGTAGAAGACCCCTTGAGTAGAATGCCACAATGTCAAGTGGTCGCCATCCCATTTTGCCACGCACCCATGTGGTTCAATCGGCGTTTGGATCTGACATTCCGTCCGATACTCGGTTTCAAGAACAATATCAGCTTCTGCAAACCCCTTTTCTAAATTCCCTCGCTCGTACTTTTCAGTCTTTGCGACTCGTTTGTCAGGAGCCTCAACGGCCTTGGATTTAGGATCGAGGGCCTTGCGTTCATCTGAGACAAACGGCAACACCTCGTAATCAACCTTTATCGCCCGGGCAGAGTCCCATGCCTGATAGGGAGTTTCTGCGCATACTCCAGCAATCAGATCTCCCTCGTACCTGCAGTGCGGATCGAAGAGCTTCGCCTTGTCCTTGCCCCACACATAGGGCCAAACCAGATCTGCGCCTTTGGTAGATCCAGTGAGAATTGCATGTACGCCGGGCATTTTCAGGGCAGAAGCTACATCGATGCTTCGGACCTTGGCGTTTGCATACGGGCTGCCCAATACTACCCCATAGAGGATATCTGAAAATGTTACGTCTGACGTATAAACCGCGGCCCCACTCACCCGCTCGTAAGCATCGACACGGGGTATCGGTTTGCCTATGACACGTGTTTTTCCCCATGGTTTCGGTTCCTGTCCCGGCTCAGGGCTCTCGGGAACAGGAAAATCCCCCACGTAGTAGAGGCTTTCGTCCTGGTCTTTCATGATGCGCCTCCCTTTCCGCGTTTCAGATCTGCAGCTCGATGAGCAGCCTTGAATATGTGCATGTATGAACCGCATCGACACAGGTTGCCGCTCACGCCCCTACGAATCTCCTCGTCCGTGGGGTTAGGATTTTTTCGCAGCAAGCCCTCGACTGCAACTACCTGACCTGGAGTACAATATCCGCATTGGAATGCGTCATGTTCCACAAATGCCTGCTGCACGGGGCCCAACTCCTCGCCGTTCATAAGACCCTCAAGGGTTGTTATTGAACATCCCTCGGCCTCCACGGCCAGGATCATGCAAGCGTATTGAGGCGCGCCATCCACGAGCACGGTACACGCTCCACACTCTCCTCGCTCACATCCGACCTTAGTGCCATTAAGACCCAGCTTTTCGCGCAACACGAACAGTAAGGACCACCGAGGCTCCACGAGAAGCTTGTGTTTCCTACCGTTTACCAGCAGCGTGATCTTGCCCATGTCCTCCGGTTTAATGATTTCTTCGGCAGTCTTTTGGGCGACTGCGTGCCCGGCAGTTGCTGCGACCACTGCTCCAGCGCCAACGGAAGCAAAGAAACCTCGGCGAGTTACCCCTCCTGATGAACCACCGTTCTTTTCATCTGATTCGTTATTCATGAAACCCTCCTGTTGTTGGCAATTGCACTGGATAAAACCACCTGTTAATTACGATATAAGACAATTCCGTTAAAAAGGCTGGTAAACCTCTCCTTGCGGATTGTCGGCTCATTGTGACCGAGAGACCATATTTGACACGTATACTGCTGAGTTTCTTTACCGCCTGGACGCGATAATGAGGCCACCGTCTCTCACAGGGAACAACGTTCATATCAGTTCTCCACAGTAAACATGAATTGTGCCAACGATCTAGTATGCGTTTCCTCTTGAAAAGGGAATCTATGAATGAGGGTTGCCGAATCGCGCCCGGCATACCTAAGCAGACGCTAGCGCATATATCGGCCATTCAAACTGGTCTCCTCCTGAAATAGCTGTTCAGAAGTGAACTATCTTTAACTTTGGTTTCATTCGATCAAGACTCTTGAGAATCGATATACACGGTTGCAGATTTCCTGCATAACGACGGAGCCCTACGGTATGCAAGTCTGGCACGAATCTCAAACGTCAGGCCCAGCGGACTGTTCCTTTGACTGGTTCGATAGTAAATCGTGCGCATGAAGAAACGTGACTTTTCAGCCCACCAAAATAACAGTTAGTTCTTGCAGAATTCCTGGTTCAATTCCGTCTTACTCTGCTTCGAAATCACTGTGACCTACCGAGGTCTTTAAGGCTAGAGCTCGTCTCCATTTTTGCAATTCAGACGCCTGGTGTACTCCCTGTAGAATTTGACGAAATAATCTACTCCAGACCACAGTGTCAGCACTAAAGCACAATAAATCAGAACTGTGCCAACTTCATGAAAATCAATCGGAATTATAATAGTATATTCGTAATGTATTATTAGAAAAATTATGGCGGTAAATTGGAAAAAAGCCTTCCACTTACCCGTACGACTTGGTTTTAGGGTTGTGTCCCAGGTTTTTGATGTTGCTCTAAGAGCGCTTACTGCTACCTCCCTTGAAATTATCAGCATCACTATCCAGGCCTCTACGCGGTCCAATGCGATGAGCATGATTAGAGCCGATGTCACCAAGACCTTGTCGGCAATAGGATCTAAGAAACGACCAAAAGATGACTCGACCTTGAACCGTCTGGCTATGAAACCATCAAAGAAGTCTGTCAGTGAAGCAATCAAAAATATGAAGGCAGCAATTGCAGAAGGAGCCTTACCTGGGAAAAAAAGTAATAGGATGATCGGAGGGACTAAAGCGAGGCGTCCCAATGTTAAGACGTTTGGAAGATACTTTTTCATAATTTGTCGTGATCAGCCCCGGGAACTTTATTACAGAGATATTAATTTTTTTCTTTAAAAAACATTTTTAAAGCTTCATGAGATAGTTTCCCATGGATAAGCTCCGGTAATCAGCCTCTCGGTAGGTAAAAATACCTCAAAAACTGATCCTTTTCCAGGCTCAGATTCCACTTTAATAGCTCCCCTGTGTTCTTCGACCAACAGGTGGGCTTTGCTTAAACCCATACCGGCGCCAACTGTCTTGGATGTAAAAAACGGATTAAAAATATCCAACAAATCCTCTTTATGGATACCTAATCCTGTGTCACTGAACAAAATGCTTACAGCGGTACGAAGATTCCTGAGCTTTACCCTTAACTTTCCTCCACTAGGCATTGCCTCATACGCGTTAATTATTAGGTTGAAGAATACATCTTCTATAGCAGCTGGATCACACAAAACATGAGGAATATTCTTGTCTGCTTGAATAACAAATTTGACAGAATTTTGTTGAAACTCAGAAACAACATTTAGGACTCGGTCTCTAGCCCTTTCAATCAGGGCGATTAAATCTATACTTTGAAATTCAAAGGCGTAATTCCTGGAAAACTTAACAAAATCTTCTATGTCTCTTACCATATTTTCCAATCTTGACACATCATCTAATATTATTTGGGTATATTTTGAATAGGTAGGATTGTCAGAGGTAAGATTTTTCAATCGGAGAGCAAAACCACCAAGAGAGGTTAAACTGTTTCGGACTTCGTGCGCTACCCCTTCTACTACTTTTCCAAGGGATGCCAATTTTTCTGATTGCTTTAGTCGTCTTTCCACCTCATGCTGCCTGGTCAGGTCAGCCACTACCACCACGATGCCAGTTATACGGTTATTCTCTTTAATTACTGATGTGGACAAATATCCAGGAAATGTACTGTTGTCCTTGCGCCTGAGAAAAAAATCTCCTTCAATTTTGCCGTCCCGAAGGGTATCTTTGACCAGATCTCGGGATAGCGTGGACCTAGCCTCGCCACGTATAAGCAAGTGAATATCTTTTGATCTAAGTTCCTCAGCGCTATAACCCCAAATGATAGAAGCCGCACGATTCGCAAATTTGATTTTTCCGGCGGGATCAGTGGTTATGATTGCTTCGTTAATAATGTTGGTGAGATGAGCTACATATTTTTCGCTTTCTCTTATCTTTTTCTTGAGCTTGACGTTTTCTTCACCAAATCTCCTATTTTCAAGTAACTTTTGAGCTAACCTCACAACCTCCTCGGATGAAAAGGGCTTGTTTAGAAAATCATCGGCGCCACTTTTCATTGCTTTGACAGCTACTTCTGCATTGCCTGCTCCAGACATCAAAATTGCAAGTGTTCGAGGAGAACGCTCTTTAATAAATTCCAAGGCCTCTATGCCATCTGTTCTGGGCATATGAACGTCTATTAATACTATATCTGGCTTCTCCTTAACGAAAATGGTCTTGCAATCTGATCCATTGAATACTTGAAATACCTCAAAACCATTCTCCTCGAACACATCCCTAAGCATGTGATTGAGTATCGTGGAATCCTCTGCAATCAGGATCTTGGGACTCGCTTGTACTGTCCTCATAAACGAGAGCCTCTATTCATTCAAGTATCTATCTCTACAATTTTCCGAACAGAAATAAACTTTCTTTCCATCCTTGTGTGCAGAAAATGCGCTTTTCACAGGCACATAAACGCCACAGACAGGGTCCTTGACAAGATCATCTACGGTTACATTTTCGTTGTTCCGATGAAGCAGTCTCTCTAAGTCTTCGGTTTTAAATGAGTTCAACGCCCATTTACAAACCCTGTAACCTATGAAAAGCAAGAACGCATATAAAATCAGTCGAAGCATTCTGGCAAACTCGTGAAAAACACTAGTTGGATTTGATGACTTTAATCATTTGGAGTTGCCCGGGAGAAAGCAGCCCTAGCAAGGCGCTGATTGATTTCTTCTCAACTGGATGTTCGAGATCTGGCGCTATTTCAGCCATGGGTCCTAGCACAAACGCTCTATCGGTGAGACGCGGATGCGGGATTATTAGATCTTCCGTATTAACTATTCTAGATCCATAAAACAGCAGATCCAAATCTATCAAACGAGATAGGTCACTTTTGTGATCGACAGATTTTCCTAATTTTTTCTCAACTGATCTTAGCTTCTCAATGAGATCTTCCGGCGCTATATCTGTGACAAGCGCTATTACTGCATTCACAAAATTAGGCCCATCGTCAACTAACCCTATCGGTTCAGTCTCGTAGAGGCTCGACAACTTAACTACTCTCAGACCTTCGAGGTGTTGAAGTTCATCTACGGCTTCCAAGAACTTTCTTGCTGGATCACCAAGGTTAGCTCCGAAGCCTATGTAAGCAATCTCCATCATTTTTTAGGTTTTTTCACAAAATTGGTCAGCGTTCCAATTCCTTCGATCCTGACTTCCACCCTGTCGCCTTCAGCAATAGGACCCACGCCCGATGGGGTTCCTGTCGCTATGACATCCCCTGGGTTCAATCTCATGACTCCCGAAATAAATTCCACCAAAAAATATGGATCGAATAGTAGGTTGGAAGTTCTTGATCGCTGACGAATGTCACCATTTAGATGTAATTCCACACTTAAGTCATTTGGATCCAATTGAGTCTCAATCCATGGTCCTATTGGACAAAAGGTGTCAAAACCTTTTGCGCGGGTCCACTGACCATCCTTGGATTGCAAATCTCGAGCTGTGACGTCATTCAGACAGGTATACCCAAGTATGAAATCTTTGGCGTTTTTTCTGGCAACATGTGAAGCGGTCTTACCAATAACTATGCCCAATTCTGACTCGTGGTCAACCCGATTGCTCTGTGGAGGCAACAGGATGAACTCCTCAGGGCCGATAACCGAGGTCGATGGTTTCAGAAAAATTACGGGTTCATCAGGCAATTCATGACCCATTTCAATTATATGGTCCTTGTAATTAAGCCCTACCGCAACTATTTTCGTGGGTTCACAAGGGGCAAGAAGTCTCGCCGAAGAAAGATCATAATCTCTGGACGCTTTCCCTGTGCCGGCTGGCCTGATTATATTGTCGTCAAGCTGTCCGGTAAATTTTGCTCCATCTGCCTCAAATCTAACTAATTTCATCACTAGTCCCTTAAACCGAGAACATCTCTCATATCGTAGAGTCCGGCCGGCTTATCATATATCCATAAGGCCGCTTGAATAGCTCCCTTTGCAAATGAGTCTCTACTGTGGGCCCTATGGATGAGTTCAAGTCGCTCCCCTCCAGTGACAAACATTACCGTGTGTTCCCCAACAATGTCACCACCGCGAAGAGCCATCACTCCGATCTCTGAAGGTTTTCGCGCTCCGATTATGCCATGCCTACCATAAACACCCACTTGATTTAAATCTCTGTTCAAACTACTGGCTATGATTTCAGCCAGCTTATTCGCTGTCCCACTCGGAGCGTCCTTCTTCTGGTTATGGTGTGATTCCACTATCTCCACATCATAATTGTCACCTAATGCCTTAGCCACTTTTTCAACCAGATTGAACAAAAGATTGACTCCTAAACTCATGTTTGGAGCCATCAAACATTTGGTCGTTCTCGCAAGATGCGTAACTTCAAGTCTTTGTTCCTCGGAAAGCCCTGTAGTTCCTATGACAATTGCCTTACCGGCCTTGTTCACCACTCGAAGATGCTCTATGGTGGCCTCAGGGGAGGAAAAATCAATGAGCACATCTGAATTAGAAACGACATCGTCAACATTATTAGAAATTGGGATGCCGATGCTACCGATTCCCGCTACGCTCCCCACATCCTGTCCGATCAAGGGATTTGAATCCGTTTCCAAGGCTGCCGAAATCTCGATGTCATGATTATCATACGCCAAGGCAATTATCCGGCGTCCCATTCGTCCTGCTGCTCCACTAACCGCTATTTTCATACAAGATACTCCCGATTAAATTAGATCATATTTTTGGAGCACTGTTTTGATCTTCTCCAAATTCGGAGGAGAAGGCTCGCATAAAGGCAGTCTGAACTCAGGTGTGATTTTACCCATGAGTCCTAGAGCTACCTTCACAGGAATTGGATTAGTCTCGACAAACGCAACCTGACATAGTTCATAGATTTCGAAATGAATCGATCGGGCTTTATCAATTTCTCCATTTTGCATGTGCCTTACCAGAGCTGACATCTTGTCCGGAATGATGTTAGTAATGACTGAAATCACGCCTGTCCCTCCAAGGGCCATAAGTGGAAATGTCATTTGGTCATCACCCGACATCACATCGAAATCCCGACCACAAAGTCGTATGACTTCGCTCATTTGAAGAATAGAACCGGAAGCTTCTTTGACACCAACTATATTAGGTATTTTGGACAGTCTTTCAACTGTGGCGTTTTCAATGTTGACACCGGTTCTTCCTTGAATGTTGTACAGCACGATCGGAATATCAACCTTTTGGGCAATTGTGCTGAAATGTCTGTACAAACCTTCCTGTGTCGGTTTGTTGTAATAGGGAGAAACTAAAAGAACACCATCAGCGCCCACTTTTTTGGCGTGACGAGTAAGGTTTGTAGCTTCCTCAGTGCTGTTCGAACCGGCGCCCGCCATTACCTGGACTTGCCCAGAGACTTCCTTCACGGTTATTTCAATTACCCTATTGTGCTCCTCGTGAGATAGCGTTGGTGATTCACCTGTAGTCCCGCAAGGAACAAACCCGGACACTCCTCCGTCAATTCCAAATCTGATCAATCTTTTCAACGCCGCTTCATCAACTGATCCATTTTTAAAAGGGGTGACGACCGCGGTAAATGTTCCTGAAAACATTATGTGAGCTCCTTTAATTAAATGTTATCCCCGGGGATTCGCTCTCCACGAGTTAAATCTGCGTAAGTTTCTCTATCCCGAATGACATGAAACTTGTCATCGTCCACAAGCGCCTCACATGCTCTTGGCCTTGAATTGTAATTGGATGACATTGAAAAACCGTATGCTCCAGCACTCATAACCGCCAAATAATCCCCATTTTCCGGAGTGTTTATTTCTCGTGATCGAGCTAGAAAGTCACCGGACTCACAAATCGGACCAACAATGTCAGCAAGTAAGACCTCGGATTTCAAGTTTTCGGACTTTTTGTTCACCGGAATTATTGCGTGATATGCTTTATAAAGGCTAGGCCTGACCAAGTCGTTCATTGCAGCGTCAACAATCACAAAGTTCTTCTCGGCGGTGCGTTTCTTATACAGAACCTTGGTCAGCAATATTCCTGCGTTGCCCACCATCACCCTTCCAGGTTCCAGGATTATTTTTACGTCCATATCTCGCAACGCTTCCAATATTGTTGATCCGTAGGCAGACGGCGGCGGAGGTGTCTCCTGATCGTACGGGATACCTAGACCTCCTCCGACATCGAGATATTTTATATTAATACCTTCTTGACGAAGCGTTTTTAAGAGTTCTTTCAGGATAGAAACAGTTTCTTTGAATGGGGCAAGTTCAGTCAATTGACTTCCTATATGACAATCTATACCAATTGGTTCAATCCCCTTCATTGTCCGAGCAAGTTTGTAAAGCTCTAGCGATCGCGATATATCTATCCCAAATTTGTTGGTTCTTAATCCTGTCGATATGTACGGATGCGTTTTCGGGTCAACATCCGGATTTACCCTTAAAGCTATTCTAGCTTTCCTGTTCCTCGAAAAAGCCCTCTGATTGATAGCTTCCAGCTCATCCTCAGATTCAACATTAAACATCAGGATGTCAGCTTCTAAAGCCTCATCAATTTCAGATTCAGTCTTGCCAACTCCCGAATACACGATCTTCCGAGGATCAATTCCAGCTTTGATCGCTCGATAAAGTTCCCCTCCAGAAACTATGTCAACTCCGCTTCCTAATTTGGAAAATATGTTCAAAATTCCAATGTTAGAGCAAGCTTTCATTGAATAGCAAATGAGATGATCAACATTTGCAAACGGTTCCTGAAAAGCTCGAAAATGTCGCTCCAATGTTTTTCGACTATAGACAAAAACAGGAGTACCGACAGCTTTACAAATTGCCGTTAGAGGCACATTTTCACAAAAAAGTTCGTTATTCTGATATTCGAAAAAATGCATGAAAAATCACACTCACTGATTATATTTAATGGATTCGGAACCAGAACGATTTGACTCTTCTAGAAGCCTATCTTTAGGAAAAGCCGTCACAGCGTAACGGTACGACATTCCATTCCTAACCTTCTGGTCTAAGAACCAAGCGTTTCTAATCGGTTCGGAATTGATCTTTTTGAAAATTCCGCCTTGATCAGATCTGTATATATTGTATCTAGTTTCCTCATTTTCGATTTTTACTGGACTCCAGTATATCCTCACCCCTTCTCGAGTGGAAGCCGTGTTGACATTTTCAGGAGCTCCCCAAGTTACTGACGGAACCATTACATGGACCACATCTGAGGGATTCGATTCTATCGACACTCCCTGATTCATTCTTACCGATCTTACAAGGTAATAATAACTGTTCGATCTCTCCACAGACCTGTCCAGGAAGGTGTTTTCCCCCTTTTCTGAGCCTCCAACAGGCTTCATACTCTCTGCATCCGGTGAAACACCACGGTATATTCTGTAGGCTATGTCTTGAGATTTTCCCGCAGGACTACTCCAGGTAAGCCTCACGCTATCTCCATGAGGCTCTGCCGTCAAGGATTTGGGAACTGCAGGGATTTCATCAAAGGCTATCTTTATGTCGGGACTTAGTTTGGCCTCACGTCCTTTCAGATTATAGGAACTTACTGCATAGTAATATACGTTTCCCGGCTGCACTGATTTGTCGCTATAAACTACTTCCCCATTTTTTATTGTGGCATTTGTCGGAGTTTGAAAATCGACATTTGCAAAAAGACTTTTCTTGCCAGCACAGGTTTCGCAGTCTTCAGCGATTGGACTTGAAAATCTGTAAATTTTGAATCCAGAAACATCATCAAACGGACTACCATCGTTGTTGAAAGCAGGCACGCTCCACTTGAGCATGATCCTATCAGGGAATGCATAGGCATTCACTAAGATGATCTCTCCTGGGGTAGTTGCGGTAGCAGGTCTAGGATTAGTTTTGTAGCCACACCCAGAGAAACCGAGAATCAGTACGACGGGCCAGATTATCAACCCCGTTCGATTCAATTAATCCTCTTACATACCTCATACGGATTTTCTGATTCTAAAATTTCTAGAACCCGTGTGAGAAATCTTTTACCATCAGATATCTGTTTAATGACACTTTCCCTAGCAGTTGCTCCTGGTTGCCTTCTTGCCTCTACCATTTGTTCCGGCGAAGGCAAAATTGTTTCCGTAGATGTCATATCAGATTTCTCATGTTGGCGAATAAACTCACCTACACTCTCATGCGCTTCTCTGAAAGGCAGGCCTTGCCTCACAAGATCGTCAGCCAAGTCCGTTGCGGCTAAAAACGGCTCCGAAACAGCTTTCAACATTCTTGCTTCGTTAAAAATAGTTCCAGATACAACGGCCCCCATTATATTGAGACATCCTATCAAGGTTTCAATCGTGTCAAAAACAGGTTCTTTATCCTCTTGAAGATCCTTGTTATACGTTAGAGGAAGACCCTTCAAGATGGTCAACAAAGATATTAAGTTGCCGTAAACTCTACCTGTTTTCCCCCTAGTTAATTCACAGGCGTCCGGATTCTTCTTCTGGGGCATGATACTGGACCCGGAACAGAATGAATCTGGAAGCTCACAAAATTTGAACTCTGAAGAAGACCATGTTATCAGCTCTTCTGCAAACCGAGACAAATGAGCCATCGTTAAAGACGCATCGAAAACAAATTCTACTGCAAAATCCCTATCTGAAACTGCATCCATGGAGTTTGCGCTAATTTTCGAAAAACCCAGTAGACTTGCTACCATTTGAGGATCCGTCTGATACGTCGATCCAGCAAGCGCCGCTGATCCCAAAGGCATTTCATCGATCCGATCGAGTCCATCAGAAAATCTTTGGAAATCTCTCTTGAACATTTGGAAATAAGCCATCAGGTGATGGGAGAGTCTAACTGGTTGAGCCCGTTGCAAGTGAGTGTATCCTGGCATGATCAAATCAATGTTAGCATCCGCCTTATCCGATAGGGCAGACATTAGCTCCCAAAGAGCCTTCAATGTCACTAAGGACTTCTTTTTCAGATACAATCTCAGGTCAAGCGCCACTTGATCATTTCGGCTTCGAGCCGTGTGTAATTTTCCAGCCACCACGCCAATTTTCTGTTTTAGAGCCTCCTCAATGTTTATATGAACATCTTCCAGATCTTCTCGCAACTGCAATCTACCAGTGCTGAAATCTTTGAGAACTTCAATCAGCCCTTCTTTTATTAAGTTGGCGTCACTCTCCGGTATTATCTTCATTGCCCCTAACATGGTCGCATGGGCCACACTGCCTTCGATATCTTCGACAAACAACTGCTTGTCAAAATGTATCGATGCGTTAAATTTTGCAAAAAACGGATTCATGCCCGTTTCAAAACGTCCTTTACGTATGCCTTGTGATACTGATTCGTTTGTGGGTGATTTTGGTTTCATCCTGGTGACCGTGGAGCCTTCGCTAAACACTTTCAAAAATTAGTTGGAAAACACTTGTTCGAGCTGACCATAGCCCTAATTCTAAGCCTTAGAGCGTTCAATTTTATGAACCCCTCAGCGTCGGCTTGCGAATATACCTCATCCTCTTCAAAAGTTGCAAACCTGCAATCATAAAGAGAATTGTCAGATCTTCTGCCCGTGACCGTCAATGAACCCTTGTATAACTTGAGCCGAACATCTCCGTTTACCGCCTTAGCTGCTTCATCTATCGGCCCCTGCAACATTAACCGTTCCGGCGCAAACCAATAACCATTGTAAACAAGTGAAGCATACCTTGAAATCCATTCATCCTTAAGACGGATAACTTCTCTATCGAGAGTAATTGATTCGAGGGCTTTCCTGGCGGTATGAATCACTGTGCCACCTGGTGTTTCGTAGACTCCGCGACTTTTCATGCCAACGTATCTGTTCTCTACAAGATCTACCCTTCCAATACCATTTTCTCCGGCGATACGGTTGAGTCTGTCCAACAGGGTTGCGGGCGACATGGTTTGTCCGTCAATTGCAACAGGATCACCGTTACGGAAGGTCAGCACGATTTCCGTTTTCTTATCAGGGGCTTTAGATGGATCAACGGTCAAAATGAACATGTCTTCCGGCGGCTCAGACCATGGGTCTTCGAGAATGCCCCCTTCAAAGCTTAAATGAAGTATGTTGCGATCCATACTGTATGGTTTGGCTGCAGTAGATGTAACCGGAATTCCACGTT
Source organism: uncultured Desulfomonile sp. (assembly GCA_937930835.1). Classification (GTDB taxonomy): domain Bacteria; phylum Desulfobacterota; class Desulfomonilia; order Desulfomonilales; family Desulfomonilaceae; genus CAITZA01. The sequence continues at coordinate 33,467 of CALGLN010000107.1, read as the reverse complement.
TCTGAGCATAGGCAACTAGATCGGACCTGGATTTCATGTCCCAAATCCGCCATGGCGCAATTATCTTGATGTCCGGATCCATAGTTAAATAGGTTAACTCGAATCTTACTTGATCATTTCCTTTGCCCGTAGCTCCATGGCTAACCGCATTTGCGTTTTCCTGCTTTGCTATCTCCATCTGAGCTTTCGCAATGCATGGCCTTGCTATGGATGTGCCTAAAAGGTAGGACCCCTCATACACTGCGTTAGCCCTAAACATCGGAAAAACAAAATCGCGGACGAATTCTTCCCGAAGGTCCAATATTTTCAGAGACTCTGCGCCAGTTGCTTTTGCTTTCTCATGAAGTGGCTCGAGTTCCTCACCCTGCCCCAAATCAGCGGCAAAAGCAACTACAGGGCATTCGTAATGATCAATCAACCATCTGAGAATTACAGACGTATCCAAACCTCCAGAATAAGCAAGAACTATCTTTTCAACACCTTTTTTTCCCACGTATCCTCCTCAGGCTAATCCGAGTTGCCATTGTGTTAAATATCGTTTGATAACCTAAATTTGTTTTTTTAGAACTCCGTATCAGTAAATGCTAATAAATATTGTCGAAAAACAATTACGACCTTAAATTAGTGAGTTCCTGATTCCTGTCCCGCCTTTCATCAACCTATAAGAAATTCCAAGATGGCTTTTTGCACATGAAGCCTATTCTCTGCCTGTTCCCAAACCAAGGATTGAGATGACTCTATGACCTCATCTGTTATCTCTTCTCCCCGATGGGCAGGCAAACAATGAAGCACATAACACGGATTGCCCGCTACAGACATTATTTCTCTGTTGACCTGAAAACCCTTGAAACGTTTCTGGCGAATTTCTGTCTCATCTTCCTGACCCATTGAAGACCAAACGTCAGTGGATATTAGATTCGCTCCTTTAGCGGCTTCTTTAGGGTCTCTTAGAAGAGTTATGTTCTCTGACTCAAACGGCGCCCCTGGGTCATACCCCTCCGGACATGCGAGTTTGAGAGAAAAGCCTATTTTCTTGGCAGCATTAATCCATGAATTGGCGACATTATTGCCATCACCTATCCAAGCGGCATTCATAACAAATATATCAAGGCCGGCCTCTCTAGCTGTCAGTACGTCACTGAGAATTTGACAAGGATGAAGAAAATCCGATAGCCCATTTATAATTGGAACAGTTGACCATTTTGCGAATTCTTCCAGTTTTTCGTGACCAAAGGTCCTGATAACTATTGCATCCAAGTACCGGGACAATACCCTGGCAGTATCTTTAATCGGCTCGCCTCTTCCAAGTTGTATATCTTTCGAGTTCATTAGTATTGCATGACCACCGAGCTGCAAGACTCCAACGTGAAAAGAAACCCTGGTCCTAGTAGATGGCTTCTCAAATATTATCCCTACACTCTTGCCTTCCAATGGCTTGTCGTTTGAACGTGTTTTAAGCCCATGTTTTAATTCGGAAGCTCGATCCATAAGCTGGATTATTTCTTCCTTGGAATAATCATCGAGGCTTAAGAAGTGCCTTATTTCCTTCATTTCATTGAGCCTCCTATCTTGTCTAAAGCATCCTCCAAAATCGTTATCATCTCATCAATTTCTGATTTGGAAATTACCAATGGAGGAATAAACCGCAAAACAGTGTCAGCTGTGCAATTAATCAGAACTCCCGATTCTCTCATGATTGTCACAATGTCTCCGCACGGAACCGATAAATCAATCCCCTGGATCAGACCCAGTCCTCTGATTTCTTTAATCAGATTATGTTTAGTTTTGAGCTGAATTAGTCTATGTTTTAGGTAATTTCCCATTTCGATTACATGATCCAGGAAACCCTCAGAAAGAATTTCGTTTATCACGAACAGACCTGCCGCACTGGCTAGCGGATTTCCCCCAAATGTTGACGCGTGATTTCCAGGACAAAAAGTTTCTGCTACCTGGTTTGTCGCCAAAAGCGCTCCCATAGGGACCCCCCCCGCAATTCCTTTGGCTAGAGTCATCACATCAGGAGTAATTCCATAATTTTCGTAGGCGAAAAGCTTTCCAGTTCTTCCCATTCCAGTTTGAACCTCGTCAAAAATCAACAAAGTCCCTGTATCAGAGCATAGCTTCCTGACATTCTGCAGATATCCTTCAGACGGTATCTTTACACCGCCCTCTCCTTGGATAGGTTCAATCAGAACACCGGCGACAGACCGATTTATGGCGTTTTTTAACATCTCAAAATCACCAAACGGAACCTGAGAAAAACCTTCCACCGTTGGTTCAAAACCTTTTCGGTATTTCGTCTGCCCGGTCGCAGCAAGAGTGGCTAGTGTCCTTCCATGAAAGGAATTTTCCATTGTGATGATATGGTATCGACTCGTTTCACCTCGGTCGTGAAAATATTTTCGAGCAAGCTTTATGGCGCCCTCGTTGGCTTCAGCCCCTGAGTTGCAAAAGAAAACCTTATCGGCAAATGAATTTTCCGTCAGAATCTTGGCTAACTTTATTTGCGGCTCGATATGAAAAAGGTTCGACACGTGAATTAATTTTTTAGCCTGGAAATAGATGGCATCTGCAAGCCCATCATGCCCATGTCCTAGGGGGCATGCAGCTATTCCTGCAATAAAATCCAGATATGTCTTCCCATTGCTGTCTGTCACTCGGGCTCCTTTACCCTCAACCAACATAATGGGCGCCCTTCCATATGTATTGAAAACACACTCTCGATTGAGGTTAACAAATTCCTCGGTCTTCGACATCTGCCTCTCCTGAATGTTTGCTGAGATGCTGAATTTACTGTTCAAAGATTGCAAAAAGCATGTAAATCTGCAGTTATAATATTGGCTAGTTCCATATCGGACAGTCTGTTCTAAAATTTATAGGCTTTCCGGAACCGATCAATTTGTCCAGGAAAACCCTGGCACAGTATCCCTTTCAGAAAAAAATAACGAGGAGACTTTCTACAGCCCTGGTGCTCTATCTCGGACGATTTCGGTGCCAATCCCCTCGTCCGTAAGAATTTCCAGAAGCAACGCATGTGAAACACGTCCGTCGATTATGTGAGCTTTCGGGACCCCGCCACGTATCGCGTTCAAACATGATCTGACTTTCGGAATCATGCCCCCAGATATGGCTCCAGTTCTTATCATAGTTTCCGCTTGCTCTTCAGTAAGGCTTGAAACGAGTTCCTTATTAATGTCGATCACTCCTGAAACATCTGTGAGTAAAATGAATTTCTCAGCATCCAGAGCTGCCGCCAAAGCCCCAGCAGCAGTATCGGCGTTAATGTTGTACGGCCTTTCCTGAGGGCCCGCTCCAACTGGAGCAATAACTGGAATGAACCCTTGATCCTCCAGCGCTGAAACGACTCCGGGATTTATTCTTTCAACTTCGCCAACTAATCCTAGATCCTCATCTATGTCTGCTAGCCTTGCCGGTTGAGCCTTTTTGGCCCTAATTAGTTTGCCATCTCGTCCAGATAACCCGACAGCCTTACCGCCATAAAAATTTATCAATGAAACTACGTCCTTATTGACCTTGGCTACCAAGACCATTTCAACCACATCCATGGTTTCCTCGTCAGTCACACGCAAACCTTTTACAAACCGGCTTTCCTTACCAATTTTCTTGAGCAATTCACCTATTTGTGGCCCACCACCGTGCACAATTATCGGCTTAACACCTATGAAGCCCAATAACGCTATATCCTCTGCAAAATCCCTTTTCAGACTCTGATTGAGCATGGCGCTACCACCATACTTAATTAAAACCCTCTTCCCCCTGAAATTTCTAATGTACGGAAGAGCCTCAACGAGTATCCTCGCTCTTAGAGCAGGTGTAGCATTCGCGTCTTCTAATTCAGGAAGCATTTGCGATATTCACTCCGTAGTTTTTTCTACATTCATAGTCTTTTTACTGAATCATGGACAAAGTCCAATTTTCGCGAAAAGTTTCATGATATCATAAAAGTACGAAAAAAGTTCAAACTTTTCTTTCCCACACTTTTAAAAGTAAACAACAGATCAAAGGCTAATTTCATTTCGTCTAGACTCTAAATTGTTCCAGACACCCCAAAAGTAACTGTCTAACTTATCAGTATTTTATCGCTTCAACGATCAGTTGGTGACCATATTTTGTGAATTGGATAGCCTCATCGATCAGTTTGCGAAATGGTTTGATTAGAATTGGAATTTTTGTAAGATCTTCGGGGGGATGATAAAGTTTTTTACGTAGGTTAAATGACCTGGTTCTGACTTTTATTCTTGAGAAACCAACTTCTCTAAACATTCGATCAATGGTCTTGGGCTCAAAGAGGACTATGTGATCTGCGCCGTTGAGATAAACCCAGTTTGGACCGTTTACGATTCGTGACAGTGATCTAAAATTTGTGGTTGATATTTTTATGATTCCTGCTTTCCTTAAAGCGTTGAACGACATCGCAAGAGTCTTTTTCGGTGACTCGAGGTGCTCTAGGACATCCCAAATCCTTACGACATCGAATGATTCTTCCAAGATTTGGTTCAAACTCTCTTCGTCGTTAATTATTCTGTGAATTCCAATTGCCTTTAGACGTTCCAAAGCCTTGGAATTTACCTCAACTGCCCAGGTTTCCCAACCAAGCTTGTTGGCTTGTTCCAGAAACCAGCCTTTTCCAGGTCCTATTTCCAGGATTCTGTTAAGTTTTCTAAATTGTTCAAGTCTTTTCAGCTCATCTAGTAGTCTCTTGGTTTGAGATTTGCTTAGAAAGTCGTCTCCCATTTCCGCTGTTCCAGCGTGTACCTGTCCACTTAAATGATCTGATAATCGCGGACTGACATAGACAAGTCCGCAATTTTTACAACGGACATGAACAAATCCCTCTTTGACAAAAAGGGGGGTTCTCTCTTCAGATCCACATAAATCACAACAAACTTCGACGTAAGATTTCAACAGCAACAAACTTCTTTTGAAACATGGAATTTAAATAACCAGGCGTCTTGGCTCCTGAATCCGCGTTATTATACCTTCTTTTCCAAAGAATTCTATATCAGTCTTTGTGAGGGAGGTTTCAAAGACTGACTTGGAGTTTTTCAGATTCTAGGCTTTTACCTACGGTGTCCTTCAGTAAACCCAAACGGCTTCTTGATAACTTCAGCAAAGCATGCTACATACGGCCAATTCTGAAACTCCCTAAGAGGTAGAAAAAGTTGGAACTCAAAAGGATTGCTGATTTTCTTTTCGAGGTGGGTATGCTCAAGAGGACGCCTCGGTCGGGTTTCCAGTTCTTGGGCACTGGAAATGAAACAGTTGCTGAACACAGTTTAAGATGTGCCATAATTGGCTACGCTCTAGCAAAGATGAACGGCGCCGTCTGTGTAGAACGTGTTATATTAATGTGTCTGTTCCACGATCTCGTGGAAGCAAGAACTGGGGACCTTAACTACGTGAACAAACGTTATGTTAGGGCTGATGAGGAATTAGCAGTCCATGACATGACAGAGGGATTGCCATTTGGTGATGAGATTAGTTGCTATACTCGGGAATTCAACGACAGGCAAACGATCGAGTCCCTATATGCCAACGACGCGGATCAGCTTGAAATGATTCTTGAACTCAAAGAATTAGGAGACCTCGGCAATCGATATGCCGGTGAATGGATTTCAGCGGCCGTTAAAAGACTTCGCACGGAAGATGGACAAAAGCTTGCAAGGAGCATTCTAAATACTGATTTCTCAGCGTGGTGGTTCAAAGAAAAGGACGATGAGTGGTGGGTCAATGCTGGGAGGATCGATCCGAGCGAAAAATGAGAATTTGTTGTAATCGTGAGCCTTAATTTGGGTTATGAAACGGACAACAATAGATAACTTTTTTTGTTTCGAAGCCCTCCGAGGATATTTCAATGAAAGTACCATTTCTTAATCATTTATTAATGATCCTGATTTCATTTTTATTAGTGTTTTCGGGTTCGTCAACATCTGCTGCATCCCCGAATGAAAATGATGATCCAGATTCCGATATACATCCTCTGATGCGCGATGCGGGGAGTGAACAAATCCAGAAACCTTCCAAAGGAAATAAGGAAGGTTTATCACCTTCTCCCCAGGATGAGTCTCGTAAAAAGTATAAATGGCTATTCAAGGAGGCCGGACCTCAACAAGGCGAATACCTTGACCGACCGTTGGGATTACTTGAAAAATTCGACAGACAAGTCAAACAAGCGCGTAAATTATATCTCGGCGGAGAAAAAGAAAATTCGATTCTTGAGTATAGAAACGCTATAGACCAATTTGAATTAATCCTGGACGATCTTCCTCCAGGAAGCACGTCCCTGACGGACTTGGAAGCACGATTTTCGATATTCGAAGAAATGGTCATTAGGATACTAGGACCATTAAACGCAGAAATAAAAGAGGATGATTCAGGCTTAATTTTTCATTTAATGGAAAAACGTAGACTTGCCAGAAGAAATCTTACTCTCAAAAAAGCGGGTCTCATAGAACCCCATGATGTGACTCCAGAATTGCTGACGCGTGAGAATGAATTGCTAGTGGAATTAAATGAATTGCAGACATCTATTCCAACCAACAATATCCGGAAGGCTGAAGAAGATTTAAAACATAGCCTGATCGAGCTAAGACAATCAATCCAAAAGAAATCGCCCAAATACTCATTTCTCAGGAAGAGTCTCCCCATATCTTTAGCTGAAATCAGAAGAGATTTCATAGCTCCTAACGAATTAGTCTTGGATTTCAACCTGTTTTCAGACCGCATGGTTGTTGGAATGCTTTCAAAGGATGACGGAAATTATTTTCAAATTCCCATTGATCGCAGAGACCTTGAAAAAGGAATCTTTTTTCTGCAGGATCGGCTCCGAGAATTCATGTTAGGCAGCGAATCTTCTTTCATGGGACACGCCTGGAAAGAACCGTGCCGACGGGTTTACAGATCACTTCTAGGTCGCTTACCGTCAATCCCTACTGATAAAAATGTCATATTCGTGGTACCGGACCGTTCTCTGTGGTATTTGCCGTTTTCCGCGTTACTTGATTCAGAAGATAGACCTTTTGGGCAGGATCGAGTGATCACAATGATCCCGTCTGTGGATTTCCTCAAATTTAACAGATCCACAGGCAAAACCGATGACCAGCTGCTGAACAAGAATAGTCTCTTGGTCTTTGAATCAATCCCTTGGATATCAGAGCAAGAATTAAAACCATCTCAACCATCTCAAGGAGCAACCAGGAAAACATCACCGAAAAAACTGACCGAAAGTGAAAAGATTGAAAAATTGATTCTAAGTAATCCCGTTTACCCCAGGGCTTCTGACATAGTAATTGGAGTGCAGCGTATTTTTAAAAGTTTTGAGGTATGGGTTGGTCCAACAGCTACAGTCGATCGGCTTGCTGAATTGAAAAATCGAAAGGAGAGTGTTTTAATTTTTGCATTGCCTCTCGGGGTTCCGGACGTTGTTCAAGGAGACTTTCAGCCATCGTTTTATTTCTCTCCCGATAAGCAAGGCCGAAGAAAGATAGCCTGCCGAAAATTTTTCTCTGTCTCAGTGAATACCAGTCTGATGGTAAACCCCGTAGCCTGGTTTGAGATTCAAGACCGTGACGCTCCTCTTGGGGAAGGACCACTATTGCTCAACCTAGCGTTTTTTTACTCAGGCGTGAAAATGGGTTTAATAAATTATTCCGATCCAAATTGGGGGGCTGATGAACCATTCTTAATGAATGCTTTGAAGAAAATTTCCGAAAAAACACAGCCTGGACGGGCCATCGCATCTTTTGCGAGGGAACTGCCCCAGAGCCTGGATTCATCGTTCACCGGCAGACCACCAAGCTGGGCGGGTTGGATTTTATATGGGGATCCAGGACGACAAAACTAACAGTTCGTTAAATGAGAAGATTTATCCAAATCCTAGAGCTGGGCTGTTACAACAGTCAGGAAATGTCATGCAAGATCATAAGCTAACTTTAAAAGCTGCTTCGAACATTGCCTAGCGCTGCTTACTTGTACCACCAGGACGCGCTAATCAGAAACTCGTGCTACGGTTTTAGCGCTCTCATATTAATGACTCGTTCTAACAATACCTGGAGCCAAAGATGCTACAGCAGTTTCTCTTCAGATCGACTAATTCCAAAGCATCATATGGCGGAACAATTTTCTAAGTCTATTAGGCCGGTAATTTCTTGGATAAACGCGCTATCGTTCGAGAAGCCGTATTCGTATGAAATATACCCTTGGACACACCTTTGTGCAGCAAAGAAACAGCCGACCTCAGAAAGATGGGGGCGTCTTGACTTTGTTCATCTGCGGATCTCAGATATTTCTTCAGGGCTGTCTTCACTTTCGACTTGTAGGACATGTTTCGAAGCCGTTTCTTCTCATTTTGACGGATTCTTTTCAAAGCTGAAGGATGATTAGCCATATAAGGACTCCTTATATTATGTAACTCAGTAATGACTGGATCGTGTTATATAGTCGTTCCTGTTTTAAAAATTTATACAAAGTCGCGGCCAATTTTTATGGCCTCACGGAATTTTACTTTATGACAGAAAAACAAACTCCAAGTCAAGAAGTTTCCACAAGCATGAGGCAAACAGTTGAAAGAGAAAAGCGCGCCATGACTAAGGCCGCTGGAATAGTGGGCTTTTGGACAGCCTTAAGCAGAATCACTGGCTTCATAAGGGACATGGCGATAGCGCTTTTCATGGGAGCTGGCCTGGGCGCCGACGCTTTTTTTGTAGCATTCAGAATCCCAAATCTTTTGAGGAGGCTTTTCGCAGAGGGGGCTTTGACAGCGGCTTTTATTCCTACATATGTTGAAGTTCTACAAAAGAAGGGTGTATCAGAAGCGGCAAAATTGGCTCAAGTAGCTTTTACCTTTTCAGGAATTTTATTATGCGCTGTCACTCTTCTAGGTGTCACGTTTACGCCATACGTAGTTGAATTGATTGCCCCCGGTTTTGGATCGGATCCCTATAAATTCAGTTTGACAGTTGAATTGACTCGGATCATGTTCCCTTACATTTTTTTCATTTCCTTGGTCGCCTTATTGTCAGGAGCTCTAAATTCATTTGGGATATTTGCTCCTCCTGCAGCCGCTCCATTATTGCTGAACATGACAATGATTGGAAGTGTTCTCGTCTTTAGCGCCCACTACAAGTGTCCAGCCTATTACTCGCTGTCGTGGGCGGTCATTTTGGCTGGTTTTTTCCAGTTACTCTTGCAACTTCCTTTCCTACCGAAGTTGGGCATCAAACTGAGCCTCAATTTTGACTTCTCAAATCCTGCGCTCAGAAAGATGGGCGCATTATTTGTTCCCGCTGCAATTGGCGGAGCTGTATACCAGGTAAATGTTCTAGTGGGAACTATACTGGCTTCTATGCTGCCGGCCGGAGGAGTTTCTTGGTTATATTATGCAGATAGATTGGTGGAACTCCCCCTTGGAATTTTCGCCATTGCTCTTGGCACAGCGGTACTTCCGTCAATGTCAAGATTGGCGGGCCAAGGGGATAACAAGGCTTTGATGAGATCTCTATCATTTTCTTTAAATTTGATAGCATTTCTGACAATTCCTGCGTCAGTTGGACTAATAATCCTTCGAGAGCCTATAATCTCAATCCTCTTCCAACGCGGTATGTTCACCTACGTAGACACTCAGGAAACCGCATACGCCCTTCTTTTTTATACATCGGGCCTTTGGGCTTACTCAGGACTCAAGGTTGTTACACAGGCTTTTTTTTCACTCAAAGACACCAAAACCCCTCTGTGGGTTTCCATTGGATCAGTCCTGACAAATCTTCTGTTTGGAATTGCCCTCATGGGGCCGTTACGCCATGGCGGTCTGGCTTTTGCCACTGCTATTTCAGCAAGTTTTAACCTGCTGATCCTTTTCGTAGTGCTAGTAAGACGAATAGGATTTTTTCCGACGCATGATTTTTGCGTCTCGCTGATGAAGACTATACTAGCCTCATGTGTGATGGGCTTAATTCTTTGGTTTTTTAAAGATTCCGCTGAATGGAGTCAGGGGTTGAATAGCAGGAATGGATTGATCCTCTCTGGATTGCTTGCGGGAGGAATTCTGGCATATTTCATATCAGCGTTCGTACTCAAGTGTTCAGAAACAAAGATATTACGATCCCTGATAAAGGGCTCCAGAACTTGAGAGATTTGCAGACCTTAAAAATCCCGTTATAGATAGATTGTGGCGCCTTCCCGAGCTGCGTCGATATCGATTGGATAACCATGAATATCAAGAAATTCCCAAGACCTATCAACGATCTCGGACACCCCTTTATCCGTCCTCCACGGATCATGGTGGAATAGAAAAAGTTTCTTGACCTCAGCCTGGATAGCAAGACGACACACGGATTCAAAATCCGAGTGCCCCCAACCTCTTCTCGCTTCGATTTCTTCAGGCAAATACTGACCATCATGAACAAGAATGTCAGCTCCCTTGCAAAACTTTACGAAATCTTTGAAAGCGCTGCCCACCCAGCCGTTTTCCAACAACTCATTGTCAGTTAAAAAAACAAAAACTTTCCCATTCTCGACAAATTTGAACCCCATTCCGCCCTGAGGATGTTGCAACGGGTGAGAATAGACCGTGATATCACCCGTCTGATAAGATGACATTGGAATATCGGCAGGAGGATCTATTCGTGCTTTTAAGTCTTCGTACCTCACCGGCCACGCGCCGTCTATGTAATCACTGCTAAATATTCTCTTGAGTCCGGCAAAACACTGCCTACAACCGTTGACCGTCAAATGGCATTCTGGCTTGAATAGTGGACCGAAAAAAGGCAATCCCAAAAGATGATCCCAATGGATGTGGGTCATAAATAGATTGACTTTTAGTTGTTTGCCCTCTTTGAGCAGGTAGTCCCCGAGGTTTCTTATGCCGGTGCCACAATCAATGATAGATGTCTCTTCGGAGTCTGAAAGAACCTCCACACATGTTGTATTGCCGCCGTAAATAACCGTTTCGGGTCCAGGAGCCGCTATTGAACCTCTACAGCCCCAAAATTTGATTTTCATGTTATTCTCTTGATGCTCTGAGATATAAAAATATATAAAAATTGTAGCTTCAAAAGATTTTCTCACGGATACTTTTGATCCGTGCAAATAAGAATAAGTCATAAAGCTAGTTAACTCAAGAATTTGTTTTTAGATTAGAGCTTACAATTTTACTTAATTTAGAAAATACATTGCTTATGTCTGATGGGAGTCCATTTAATGAATGAAAATTTTGGCGCCAGTTCTGAATGGAAGAACGAAATCGACTTAATAGAACGCGCCGGACTACTTAGATCAATGCCAATTATCGATGGTCCTCCTGGGCCAGAACTGGTGGTCAACGGCAAAAGGGCCTTGAATTTTTCAAGCAACAATTACCTGGGATTAGCCAATGACAGGCAAATCCTCAAGGCGATTATCCGATCAGCAATTGTTAATGGAAACGGCTCTACGGCCTCAAGGCTTATTGCTGGCAACTCTAAACCGCATCGGGAACTCGAAGAATACATTGCAATTTGGAAAGGAACGGAAAAATCCGTAGTATTCGGTAGTGGTTATCAAGCCAACGTCGGGATTATAACAGCTTTAACCAACGAACGCGATCTTATTGTGTCTGATGAACTTAACCATGCAAGTATTATTGATGGTTGCAGGCTCTCGGAGGCTACAGTTAGAATTTATCCTCATCTGGACGTTGAAGTTGCAAAAAAGCGCCTTCAGCAAGGATCATTTAGGAGAAGGATACTAATTACTGAGTCGATCTTTTCCATGGACGGAGACGTTGCTCCACTAAAAGACCTGAATGATTTATGCCAAAATTTTGGAGCATACATGATGGTTGATGAGGCCCATTCAACCGGAATCAAAGGCCAGCAAGGACAAGGTTTGTGCTCAGAGGTTGGGATTTGCCCCGAGATTCAGATGGGAACTTTAGGCAAGGCTTTGGGGCTAGCTGGAGCTTATGTAGCGGGTAGCGAGTCACTTATACAGTTGATAATAAATAAAGCTCGTTCCCTTATCTATACTACGGCCCAACCACCGGCAATAATGTCTGGAGCGATCGAAGCCATCAAGATAGTTGCATCGGAAAAAGGCTCTAGGTTGAGGAGCGAGCTCAATTCCAACATTGATCTGTTCCACAGGTTGACCGAACCAATTGTTAGACGAAGTAAAATGAGCCACATAATCCCCATTCAAATTGGAGATTCTCTTAAGGCAATGGACATCAGTAGAAAATGTTTGGATAAAGGTGTTTTCATACAAGGTATCCGCTACCCATCAGTACCCGAGAGATCTGCCAGGTTACGACTAACATTAATGAGCACTCATTCTCACGAGAACTTAGAAAAAGCTGCTAACGTTTTGATGTCTGAAATGGATAAGGCTAATATACACATTACGAACAATACTTAAGCTCGGCAATTAACTACATTTATAATCGAGGAAATCAAATGGAAGTTATAAGAACTGATTATATGAATATCTCTGGGCTAGAAAGATATAAGATGTTTTACAAATTTTTTGATCGGGCATGCAAACTTCTGGCTCACAGATACAACAGAGAGGTCAGAAATAGGAATGGTTTGACTGTTGGGGACGCCCTGTTCAATTTTATCAAGTTGTCATTCCTTGAATCGACGGTTCTCAAGTATAGAAATATGGTTCGTTTTGGTGACAAAGTGGTATTGGACAGCACATTTCCCCCTTACCCTTCAGCCGCTTTCGACAAACGTTTGTCCAATTATCTTAATCACTTCGATCTAAAAGACATTCCATCGGGAATTGTTTCAATTTCAACAACAAATCTGTGTCCGTATTCATGCGCATTCTGTTCGACTAATTCCAGGAGAATATCTAAGGACGATATTGAAGAAGAATTGATAATTCGGACTATAAAGGACATTGAAGACATTGGAGTTCCTATGATCATATTGCATGGCGGAGAGCCCATGTATAGATTTGATCGTTTTTTGAGAATAGTAAAAAGCGTTCATCGCGACACGTGTTTGTGGATGTTTACTACCGGTTACGGAGTTTCTCCAGAAAGAGCCCGGGACCTTAAAGAAAACGGACTTTTCGGAGTCTGGGTTAGTTTGGATCATTTTGAGCCAGAAATTCACAACAAATTACGAGGACACCCCCATGCGTTTGAAAATGCTCAGAATGCCGTCAAGGCATTCAAAGAGGCAGGGGTTTACACATGTTTATCGTTGGTGCCTCCTGATGATTTTATAGATCCCGCAAATTTCAAGAAATATTACGATATGGCCTACCAAATGGGTGTCGCAGAAATCAGGGTCATGGAGAAAAAGCCCTCCGGACGAGAAGCGTCCCGAGGAGTAAATCCCCATAGCCCCGTCTTGGCAAGCTTACAGCGTGAGCTGTATGAAGATCCCAACTATAATGATTACCCCCCTCTGAGTGGCTTATCCACGTGGCTAGAAAAAGATGAGGCGCTAGGATGTCAGTGTAGGTTTGAATACTTGTTTGTGTCAGGTTCTGGAGATGTTCAACCTTGTGAGGTAAGTGAAATATCTTTTGGGAATATCAAGGAAGAACCTTTCCCGTCCATCTATTCTAGAATATCGAGTTGTTTCGAACACTGCTCTACTGGATGTATCCCTATGGTGATGTATGATGAAATTAGTCAATATAAATCTACCAAGAAGAAATTGACTGATCTTGAAAGGCTTGAAATTTCAAAATCAATAATTGACGGCTTTCGGGCAAAAGGGGACATTCCCGGAGCATACAAACCTTTGTGGAATCATTACCAACAACGTCTGGAAACTTACCGACGGCGAAAGACGACGCTCTGTGTCGACGAACGGAGGGCTCAATAGCTTACTTTAACCTATCAGAGAGTAAAGGCCCCTGATAAGGAGGATCTGCCACATGACTGAATTAGCCAAATTTGCAGCTGAGATGCTCGAGAAGGTTAGACACAAAAAACCAGTTGTCCATAGTATTACCAACTTTGTTGTCATGAATTCAACAGCTAACGTTCTTCTTGCTCTAGGAGCTTCTCCTATAATGGCGCACGCCATGGAAGAAATGGAGGACATTTCGGCTATTTCAAATTGTCTGGTCATCAACTTGGGCACACTATCCAAACCGTGGATACAATCAATGAATGCAGCCGCTAGACTAGCGCGAATATTATCAAAACCTTACGTTTTAGATCCTGTTGGCTCAGGAGCTACCAAGTTAAGAACACAGTCAGCGCAAGAACTCATTAGATACGCTCCCCCAACTGTTATTCGTGGAAACGCTTCTGAGATCATGTCTTTAAGCCCTCAAGGAGGTCAAACAAGAGGGGTGGACGCAATGCACTCCGTAGATGATGCGATCGGAGCTGCCACCCACATGGCCAAAAGCCTAAACACAGTTATTGCCGTGACAGGTGAAAAGGACATTGTGACTGATGGTTATCGATCGTTTGTAATTTCCGGTGGTCACCCATGGATGGCCAAGGTCACTGGAACAGGTTGTGCCGCAACGGTTATAGTCGGAGCTTTTCTGGCGATCGAAAAAGACGCCACGCTAGCTGCGGCTTCGGGACTTGTCTTTTTCAAGCTTGTTGCTGAGAGGGCTATCGATGGAGCCAAGGGTCCAGGGTCTTTCTGGATGAATGTTTTGGATCAGATTAGCGCTATTACACCTCTCGAAGTTGAGATGAACGCCAGGATTGAACTTATATGAAAAGCATCAGGGACTGGAATGTATATCTCGTTACAGACAGAAAACTGGCTAAGGGACGTGCCTTATTTGAAATTTGCGAGGCTTCAATCAAGGGCGGTGTATCCGTAATTCAGATCAGGGAAAAGAATCTCGATTCCATATCATTCTACCGAGAGGGTCTTTCGATAAAGAATTTGCTCAGAGAACATGACATCCCCTTCATTGTAAATGATCGGATAGATATAGCATTGGCTTTGGGCGCCGATGGGGTCCATTTGGGCCAATCTGACGTTCCAGTGAAAATTGCTAGAGATATTTTAGGACCTGACAAAATTATTGGATGGTCTGTAGAAAAACCAGATCAAATAGTCTCTGAAGAGGCCATGCTAGCTGACTATCTCGCTCTCAGTCCTATTTTCTTTACCTCGACTAAAAGTGACATTGCCAAGCCTTGGGGAATTGAAGGAATAAGAATCGCAAGATCGATGACGAGAAAACCTTTGGTAGCAATAGGCGGAATTTGCGAAACAAATTTAGCGGCAGTGGTTGGCGCAGGGGTCGATGTCGTAGCGATGGTCTCTGCTATTGTAAGCGCAGGCGATGTAGAACTTGCTACAAGAAGTTTGACGAAAATCGTAGTTGACTCAAAATCGAATTTAGAAAAACCTTGAAAATGAAACTTAGAGAAATTGGAGAATTTGGCCTAATCAAAAGGGTAACCCACAATTGCCTCGTGAGATCTGAAGGAGTGTTCAAAGGTATCGGTGACGATTGCGCTGTAATACAGGTCAATCCAGAACAGTTATTGCTTGTTACCACAGACTTACTCATCGAACGAACTCATTTTAAACTTGATTGGACATCTCCAGAAGATTTGGGCGCAAAAGCCCTAGCCGTAAATCTGTCGGATATAGCCGCATGTGGAGGAATCCCGCGGGAAGCCTTTATAAGCCTAGCCATCCCCGAGCGTGTAGCGATTGAATGGCTCGACAGGTTTTACTATGGAATGATGAGCCTCGCCAGGGTTCATCAGGTGAATTTGCTCGGCGGTGACACAAGCGAGTCTAAATCTGATCTCATGATCAACATTACGTTGACCGGAATAGTCAATAGGGATGATATCTTGCTTCGATCGGGCGCCTGCCCCGGCGACATATTATGCCTAATCGGAACGCTTGGAGAATCATCAGGTGGACTGAAATTACTCCTTTCAGACAAAATGACCTGGACCCAAGAAGAGATTGAACTAATACGCTCTCACCTATGCCCCAAGCCATTAGTCAAGGAAGGAAGAATCCTGGCGCAATCTGGAATGTGTGACGCCCTTATAGATGTGTCCGATGGATTGAGTTCCGACCTGAATCACCTTTGTGAACAATCACATGTCGGTGCCAAACTCTTCGAAAGTCAGCTCCCGATATCACGCAATCTCGTCAAGGCTTTCGGCGAGGATAAAGACCAAATTATAAACTTCGTGCTAAATGGTGGTGAGGATTATGCGCTTTTGGCGGCAATCAAATCCGAAGGATTAGTTGACATAAAAGAATCGCTCAAACAGATTGGGGCCGATGTACACGTTATCGGTAAATTCACGTCTGATTTGAAAAAAAATTTCTTCAAAATGGATGGAACCGTCGAAAGTCTGAGACCTCAAGGTTGGGACCATTTTAAGTCATAACCTTCAAGAAAAAATCCCGAAGAATTTGAAAATTTTTGAACGCGCAAACACCGACTATATTTCTCAAGCCCATATACTTCTTAAAAAATAAGTAATTTTAAAAAAGAAATACTATATCATGTGTGGATAACGCTATTTTTAAAAAACAGTTATTTCTAATACTTGACGTTAGCCTCGCTATCCAGTTGTAATCTAGAACAATAATGTTGTCTGCAATAATTTGCTATTGCAAAAAAGCTCTTGACATTATATTAATATACATATATAAACATATCTAGGAATATTAACCTCGGTGGAGGGATCATGAAAAAGTTTGGTATGACCCGGAGAAAGTTTCTCGCCGGCGCAGCAGTAGGCTCTGCTTCATTGGTCGCATCACAGTATATGAGTTTCGACACTTGGGCCGCTGAAAAAGCTGTTTCCGACGAAGTGACAGTAACTCCAACCTTGTGTGACGCTTGCGGTAATTGGTGCGCCATCAATGTTTACACCAAAGGCGGGCGAATTTGGAAAGCCACTGGTAATCCCATTGCGGGCCTTAACAAGGGCCGGATTTGCGTAAAAGGTCATGCTATGCTGCATGATGTTTACAACAAGGACCGGATTAAATCTCCATTAAAAAGGGTTGGGGCCAATAAGTTCGAGCCAATATCTTGGGAACAGGCTTACAAAGAGGTGGGGGCCAAACTAAAAGAAATCGTTTCCAAGAATGGCGCAGAGTCAGTGTTTCTTGTCCAGTACCCCGAGGGGAACGAGGCTCTCACCAAGAGGTTTGCCAATGCTTTGGGCTCCCCGAACGTCTTCTCCCATGCCAGTACATGTTTCCTGCCGCGTAATATTGGGTGGTGGCTAAACACCGGTTACGCCAAACCTGAGCAAGATTTGGAAAATGCCCGTCATGTTGTTTTTATTGGTCGTAACCCGGCGGCTGGTCTGCAATTAAGAATGTTGGTAGACATGGCCAAAGCCAAAGACAAGGGCGCAAGGTACGTTGTTGTCGATCCCAGGTTTAGCGAAATGGCCGCTATGGGACATCAGTGGATACAAATTCGTCCCGGAACTGATTTGGCCCTTCTTCTGAGCATTGCTCATGTGATGATCAAAGAAAATTTGTATCAGAAAGACTTTATCGAAAAATATTCTGTAGGCTTTGAAGAATGGGCTTCCAAGATCGACGAGTACACTCCACGATGGGCATCAGAGAAGACCACCATTCCCGAGAGAGTTATTGTCAAACTGGCCCATGATATGGCGGAAGCTGCTCCAAGTTCGCTAATCCACCGTGGTTATCATGGAGCAATGGGCACACAATATAAAAACAGCCTTCAGCTAGTGAGGGCGGTTGGCTGCATAAATGGATTACTCGGGAATTATAACCAAAAAGGCGGTATGTTTAATGCTCCAAAAGTCAAACTGGGGAAATTGGCCGCGGACAAATTTCCGCAGGTTCCCGAACTTGACATGCCCATGGCAGATGGGAGTGGAGACCCTGAACGATACCCTTTGACCCCAGTTGGGTTAGGACTCAGTCAAGCTATTCCAGAACTCGCTCTTGCTGGAAAACTTAAGGCTGGTTTTGTATACCATAACAACCCTTTAAGAACCTGTCCTAACCCTGCCAGAATGATAGAGGGTTATCGCAAACTCGATCTTTTGGTCAGTTTCGACTACGTCCTCTCTGAAACCGCTTCTCTAGCGCATTACATTCTTCCCGAGTCTTACTATTTGGAACGCGATGACGTTGTGCACACCAACCATTGTTACACATCCAAACAGGTCGCTATTCGTCAGGCTGTCATTAAACCGCTCTATGACACCAAGCCCATGGTTCAGATTTTAATAGAATTGGCTCCACATTGCGGAATCGGAGAGTATTTCAATTTTACCCTCGAGGAATACAACAGGGCTGCATTAGCTCCTTTGAACATACCCTTGGAGAGACTCAAGAAGGAGGGTGTTATTGATCTTGGGGATCAATGGAAACCTGGAGAACCTAAATTTGTCACTCCGAGTGGAAAGCTTGAAATAGCTTCCTCGATTTTGAAGGACTTGAATCTTCCTGAAGTTCCGGTTTGGGAAGAGCCTTTGGTAAGTCCGAATCCCAAAGACCCCTATGAATTTAGGCTTATTCATGGGAAACAGGCCCATTTGACTCACGCTCGATCAATCAACCAGAAATATCTCAAAGAAATTACAGCCCTAAACGATATTGCACGTGTGTGGATTCATCCGGAACGAGCAAAAGCTCTCGGAATCAAGGATGGAGAATGCATGACAATAACTTCTCCAGTGGGTAAAGGTCGTGCCAGAGCTAAAGTTACAGAAGGGATTCACAAGGATTGTGTTTTCCTTCCAAGTGGTTATGGTGTCTTTGCCAAGAACCTCCAAAGGGCGTACGGTTTTGGAACATCTTACAATGATTACCTTCCCACATACTTTGATCCGGTGTTGGGCCACGTGATGGCAAATGAAGTCCTTGTAAGAGTAGAAAGGACCCAGTCATAACCTCAGCGACGCCACGATCGTAAGACTTAAAGGTTTAGCAAACCTTTAACGATGGTGGAAGATCCCTACTGGAGATTGAAATGCCACGATATGGAATTGCCATAGATACCACAAAATGCATAGGGTGCCATTCCTGCAGGGTTGCCTGTCAAAATCAGAATGGACTCGATTACACGGAAACCTTCAACTGGATAAAGGACAAGGAACGAGGTAAATACCCTTCCTATGACAAGGAATACGTTCCACTCCAGTGCAATCATTGCGAAAACGCTCCATGCCAGAGAGTCTGCCCTACGGGAGCTACTTATACAACACCTGAGGGCGTGGTGCTTGTAAACAAAAAGACTTGCGTCGGTTGCAAGTACTGCATGGAAGCTTGTCCGTACAAGATGAGAATAATACTTCATCATGAGGGCATAGTTGTTAAATGCAGATTTTGCATTGAAATGGTTCGCGAAGGGGGAACTCCTGCCTGTGTCACCACTTGCCCTACTCAGGTAAGGATATTTGGTGACTTGGACGATCCCAATAGTGAGATATCTCGGTTCATTGCAGAGAGTGGAGCCGAGCCTTTAAGAACAGATTTGGGAACACTTCCTAAAATTTATTACAAAAGGAGCTGATCATGCCAGAAAGCGCGTGGGGATGGTTGATAGTGGTTTATTTGTTCCTAGCTGGATCGGGTTCGGGCGCTTTTTTGGCCGCGGTCTACTGTGATTTGTTGGCGCCAGATTGGTCTAAATCACTTGCAAAGGCAGGATCACTCGTAGCAGGACCCTTGGTAGCTATAGGAACGGTTTGTCTTGTTCTGGATCTGGAAGCGGGTTTGTGGGAACCCTGGCGTCAGGTTTATTTGGCCAAGAACCTCAGTAGTATGATCGCCTGGGGAGTAATAATTCTCTCCGGTTTCATTCCTGTGGCCTTGCTCTATGCCGCTGCTCTTAATGAGATTACTTTTATCGGCAAAATAGCAAAAAAATATATCAGAATTCTTGAATACGTAGGAAGCATTATGGCAGTAGCAACTGCAACGTACACGGGGGTTCTGATTGCAGTAGTAAATGGTGTGCCCTTTTGGAATACTCCCATGATGCCAATCCTGTTCCTTGCTTCAGCCATCTCAACCGGATTAGCTGCAGCAATGATAGTAGCGGCTATCATTGACATAACCACCATAAAAACATTGTCAAATTTCGCTCTGGGTCACGTTATCTTTCTGGCGTTTGAGGGTCTGGTATTGATGCTTCTAGTTTTCATGTCCCTGACCCGCTCAACTGAGGCGGCTATTTCCGCAAATATGCTCATATCAGGAGTTCTGAGCCCATATTTTTGGGTTCTCGTGGTCATCCTTGGGATATTGATACCGTTTATTCTGAGTATCATAGAGTACTATGAGTACGGAGAGATGCCAAAGTCTCTAGTTATCGGTTCAGACTTGCTTGTTCTTATAGGAGGCATGAGTCTGAGAGCCTTGATAATTTTTTCAGCCTCGCCTCCACAGATAATCTAACCAAGCTAATCGGCGATTAAGATGTGGACGCAAATTTGATCCGATTTTTCAGGCATGTAAGGCTAAATGAAAACTCAAACTAACAATAGTAGCGCCAATGTTAAATCCATGAAGGACATGATCCTTGAAACTTCTAAGGAAGAAATGGTCCAGCTTTCCAGGCTGTTTGCTGACATGTTTGGAATGCCATCCGAGATTGAATTAGATCATGTTCGTCATTTTCTTTATTATGCCAAATCGGATCTATCCATCGGTAAAAATTTGGGGGCACTATCGGCAAAATCATTTTTGGAACAATGGAATAAGGATATAGATATCCTTTTTGACCATGAAGATCCCCTGATTCTTGAAGAATCTGTCTACAAAGCATGGACCAATGAGAAAAATCACCCGCTGCGGGGGGCGCGTGGACACTCGCATGGTGACCCAGCAGCTCACATGGAAGCAGTTCTGGCAATTTTTGGAATATCTGCGGAAAGCTATTTGGGAGGCTCTCCAGATAGTCTGGCTACTCTATTTGAGTTCTTGGGATTTCTCTTGGAAAAAAGGCCTAGCTCCGAAGCGTTAACATTTTGCCGAGATCATCTGGACTGGCTCGATACGCTTGAGGAAAAGGCTGTTGAGCTGAATGCTGGGATGACTCTGAAGTGTGTCATTTGTACCGCAAACATTTTCGTGAAATATTTGATCGATAAGATGGAGATACACCATGGATGAACAGCTAAAAAATCAAGTCAAAAATGAGGATGAAATTGAGGCCACGCATGAGAATGATTCTAAAACCGACAAAAAAAATAATCATGTCACTGACAAACGCAGTCGTTTAATCTCTGCGGCGTTAGTTGCCACTATCATTTTATCATTTATATCTGTGCTGGTTTTTGGAATATTCCAAATTACCTCAAAAATGCTAGTGGTTTGTCCTCAAGATCTACCTGTCAATGATCCAGCTCCGATCCTATGGCAGGATGTCGTCGCTGAACAAACTAAAAGCGCCAAACTGGGAGTCCCGGACAAGCTCAATGACGTATATCTAAAAGGCCTAACATTGGCTGAGAACAAATCTAAATGATCGCGTTGTTTGAATTCTAAAAAATATTCGGGAGAGAGCAGATGGATAATATGGACTATGCCAAGGGTTATTGGAATCCCTATGTCGCAGGAATTGCGCTAGGCTTGGTTTTGACTTTTACTTTTTATGTCATGGGGACTGGCCTAGGCGCTTCTGGCGCTGTAGCTAGAACAGCTGCAGTTGTGGCGCATTCTGTGTCTCCTGAAATGATTGAGAAACAACCCTATTTTAAGGGATTCTACAGAGAAGGAGCGCCGCATCCGTTTGTTGATTGGACCGTGATCGAGGTCATAGGCGTTTTCGTGGGAGGCCTGATCTCGGTGCTTATATCGAGGCGTTTTGCCGTTGGTGTCGGTAGGGGGCCTTCCGCAGGAGTTGGATTAAGACTCTTCATGGCCTTTATTGGAGGCATTATCGCCGGTGTAGGAACCCGATTCGCCATGGGATGCACGAGTGGCCAAGCCCTAAGTGGAGGAGCCACTATGGTGGTTGGTAGTTGGGTATTCATGATGGCTGTATTTGCAACAGCCTTCGCAGCAGCCTATTTTGTGAGAAAGGAATGGTCATAATGGGTCCTCTACTTTATACAGGCGCCATTTCATATGAGACAGGCCTTTGGCTGGCTTTTCCGATTGGGTTAATGTTCGGCTTTATTCTTGAAAAAGCTGGCTTTGGCGATTCTCGTAATCTCACCAATATCTTTTACTTTCGCGACATGAGGGTTTTGCGAGTTATGTTTTCAGCCCTTGTGACCGCAATGCTAGGCTTAATAGCTCTGAGCTACGCCGGATTGTTTGATTACAACATCCTCGTTGAAGATAGCCTCATGAAGAGCTATTTCTGGCCTCAATTAGTTGGTGGAGTTGTTTTCGGGCTAGGTTTCGTTATCGGAGGTTATTGTCCGGGAACAGCCATCGTTGGGGTCGCCTCTGGTAAGATTGACAGTATCGTGTTCCTGATCGGCATGGTTTTCGGTATCTGGGTTTTTGCCTTCGGGTGGCCAATTTGGGGCAATTTTTACATGAGTTCAGATCTGGGAAGAATTACATTGTGGCAGTTTTTTGGAACTTCGAAAGACCTTATGGCTCTTATAATATTAGTTATGGCTTTGTTTGCCTTTGTCTTGGCCCGATTGGGTGAAAAATGGGGGCCATATAACGAATAAGATTTATTCGTAGCTTTCGACGTGCTAAAAATAGCACAATTAAACCAGAGGAGGTACCTGATGAAAAAATTGGTCCGTGTGCTTGTGGTTGCTATTTCATTGGTTGCTTTTGCTATGGGCGCCACAGCGTTCGCAGCAGATGAATTTTATGTTGTGAAAGAAGCTGCAGGCAAAATGGCGGTTGTTGACAAGAAACCTGACGATGCAAAGTCGGTTGTAAAAGGACCGTTCAAGACCAAAGCCGAAGCTGAAGCAGCCTTGAAGGCCGCGTCCAAACCCAAGCCACCGACAGTTGGCTGCTAAAAATCAGTAGTTGTATTTGCGGCGTTTGGATCTATTTCCTCACGCCGCATTTTGTCTAAACAAAAGTCAATCGCAATTTTTTCAAAGACAATGATAAAGCTCTTTTTTTAACGAGAGAGAAGAAATGAGCAAAAGATATTTTTTAAAAATCATTCTGTCTCTAGCTACTGTGCTTCTTAGTGGTTTAATGTCATGGGCTGTAGCAAAATATGCGTCTTTCTCGGGAGATAAGGCAAAAGCTAGGGAAATTCCGAAAACTGTAATTGATGGATTACAGCCAGATCTTCCAGTTCATTACCCTGATGCCGGTGTATGGTTGGTAAAGCAGGGCGGAAAAGACGAAATTTCGGTATTTGATGACAAGTGTCCCCATCTAGGATGCAAATACAACTGGATTGCTGACAAAAAGGTTTTCGAATGCCCTTGCCATGGAAGTGTTTTCGATATCAACGGCCGAGTGAAAAAAGGTCCTGCCAATAGAGCTGTCAGCGCGCTCAAACTTAGTTTGGACGAAAAAGAAATCTACAAAGTGATCCCTGCTTCCAAATAACATTATGAGTAAGGGATCTTTCTTATCATTCCTGCTACACCTCCACCCTAGACTAATACCTGAAAAATCAGCGCAGCTATCGTATACTTTTTGTTTTGGCGGTATAGCGGTGTTTTTGTTTTTAATCGAGACCCTAAGTGGGATCTTATTAATGCTCCACTATCAGCCATCTGTTCAGAACGCCTACGGCTCTGTACAAAAAATTACACACATAGTCCCGTACGGATGGGTCATAAGAAATCTACATTACTGGGCGGGACAAGCCATGGTAGTCGTGGTATTCCTCCACATGATAAGAGTATATTGGACAAATTCTTATGCCGATCCACGGAAACTTAACTGGGTTATCGGCATTGTGTGCCTGATCTTAACCGTTCTTGTGGATTTTACGGGCTATTTGCTTGTCTGGGATGATAGGGCTCTGTGGGCTTGGACTATCGCGAGAAATTTGGTTGAGATTGTTCCGTGGGCAGGACCTTCAACGGCGTCTTTCATTTTTGGTCCAGGTTCAGAATTTAACGCTGCCATAATCCGCCTTTATTCATGGCACGTCGTTATTTTCCCTGGAATACTATTCCTACTGATGATGTTGCATTTCTGGAAGATAAGAAAAGACGGCGGAATATCAATACCTTTGTGAACAATTAGAATCACATTGATCGTTAGCTTCAATGTTGTTCATCAAACTGATTACATTCGGATCACTTAAAGCATATCTCGACGCAGAACCTTCCCTAGTAAGACTCACAACCCCTCGCATTCGCAATATGTTCAAGTGATGAGAAACTCTAGCTTGAGAAACCCCCAGACGGTCTACCAGGTCATTTACTCTAAAGTCTCCATCGGCTAATACAGCCAAAATTCTCAGACGCAAAGGATGGCCAACAGCTTTAATCACGGCTGCTATATCTTCTGCTCTCTTAGAATCATTGATTAAACTAGACAAGGTTCCTCGCAAATAATGATATATATGAATATATTAATACCAGCGACTACTCTCCATGTCAACAACTAAAAAATCTTTATCGTCAAGTATGAATCTAAATTTTTTAGAAATAAAATAGGATGCTTCAGAGAAACGGACGATGAACTTGCTATTCAGTAGGGGGCGGGACAAATTATTGTTGAGGAGACGAAATATGGCTAAATTTAACACATTGAAAATAAAAAGACTTTTGAAACTTGCGTTATTAGGGCCAATCACCCCTCTTTTTGGGGCTTGGAGTTCAACTAGAAGATTCCCAACTCGTACAATAGAATTGGACACATTTTCATTTGACTCGGAAACAGGCCTAATAACCAACAAGAAAAATAATACAGCCGAATCTTATAAGTTGGTCATAGACGGGATGGTAGAAGCTCCCATTGCTCTTTCATATCGGGAACTTAGATCATTACCACAGGTCACCCAAACAAGCGACTTCCATTGTGTGGAAGGCTGGACAATACCAGAGGTTGTTTGGGGCGGAGTAAAAATTGCGGATTTGCTCAATCTGGTAAAGATTAAAGACGTGGCCCAGTATGCCATATTTCACTCGTTAGGGCAGACCGGCGCGGCTCCGCATGGTCAATCATGGTATATCGAGAGTCTCAAAATATCAGATCTACTAGACCCAAAACAAGAGTTTCTCCTGGCATTGGACCTTGACGGCAAGCCGCTTTCACATGACAGAGGGGCTCCTGCTCGATTGGTGACACCTCATCTACTTGCCTATAAGAGCATAAAATTCGTGACTCGTATCGAGTTGTCATCCCGATTGCAAGAGGGTTGGTGGACGCTGGCAAACCCCATTTACGATTGGCAAGCCAAGGTTTCGCCTGGCAGATTAAGGAAGAAATAACATGAACCATAACGATTCACTAGTAGAGAACAGAAGCTCGGATAGAAAATCTAATAGATTGATAAACGAGAAGAGTCCTTATCTGCTTCAACATGCCTACAACCCGGTTGATTGGTTTCCATGGGGAGAAGAAGCTTTTTCCAAGGCCAAGCAGGAGGACCGTCCAATCTTTCTTTCCATAGGTTATTCAACATGTCATTGGTGCCATGTGATGGAAAAGGAGTCTTTTGAAGACACCCAAGTTGCTGATTTAATGAACGACACCTTCGTTTCCATCAAAGTAGACCGGGAAGAAAGACCCGACATTGATCACATTTACATGACTGTCTGTCAGATGATGACTGGAGGCGGAGGGTGGCCGTTAAACATTATCATGACACCCGATAAGAAACCTTTTTTTGCAGGAACGTATTTTCCAAAGGAATCGCATTACGGGCGCATTGGCATGATCGATTTGGCGCCTCGAATTAAAAAGCTTTGGTCAGACAATAGGGATGAAGTCGTTGAAGCCGCAAGAAAAGTAACTTATGCGTTAAACCAAATTCCCGATGATGCGCCGGGGGCAGGATTGAGCATCAACGCTTTGAGAGAAGCGCACGCGCAGTTGGCTCAACGATTTGATTCGGCTCGAGGAGGATTCAGCCAGGCCCCAAAATTCCCTACACCGCACAACCTTTTATTTCTCATGCGTTATGCAAATCGAACTTCAGAAAAGTCTGTTATGGCAATGGTAGAGAAGACCCTAGAGAATATGCGCCGCGGTGGAATTTACGATCATATAGGATTCGGTTTTCACAGGTATTCTACAGATAATGAATGGTTGGCTCCTCATTTCGAAAAAATGCTTTACGATCAAGCCATGATTGCATTGGCCTACACTGAAGCGTACCAGATAACTCGAAACTATCAATACAAAAAAACCGTCGAAGAAATCTTTGAATATGTCCTTAGGGATATGACATCTAACGATGGGGCATTTTTTTCCGCGGAGGACGCCGACAGTGAAGGAGTGGAAGGTAAATTTTATGTCTGGTCTCTGGACGAAATGTTAAAGATTTTATCGGCAGGGGAAGCCAGAGTAGCTTGCAAAATTTTTGGAATCAGAGCTGAAGGGAATTTCAAAGAAGAGTCTACGGGGCATTTAACTGGAGACAATATCATTCACTTAGACAGGAGTCTTGCGCAGAGCGCATCTGAACTGGGAATAAGTTTGGAACAGCTTGAGGAAATTTTTGAAAAGATTAGGCTTAAACTATTCACAGAAAGAGAAAAAAGAACTCATCCATACAAAGACGACAAAATACTCACCGATTGGAATGGATTGATGATCGCTTCGCTTGCAAAAGCCTCTCAAGCTTTTGGCGATCGGAATTACGCTCAGGCAGCCATGCGCAGCGCTGATTTCATTATAAAAAAAATGCGGGATGAAAAAGGCAGACTACTGCACCGGTACAGAGACGGCGAAGCAGGATTACCTGCCCATGTGGATGATTATGCTTTTCTTATTTGGGGGCTTATCGAGTTGTATGAAGCTACTTTCGTACTGGATTATTTGAAAATCGCCCTAGAACTGAATGATGACTTTTTAGATCGTTTCTGGGAAAAATCAGCAGGTGGCTTCTATTTTACAGCTCATGATACAGAAGAAACGCTCATCAGGAAAAAGGAACTTTACGACGGAGCTACCCCATCTGGAAATTCAGTGGCCGCCCTCAACCTCATAAAACTTGCTCGGTTGACCTCCAATGTGGAACTGGAAGAAAAGGCGAATAGAATATTAGAAGTGTTTACGGGTATCGTTAGTAAGTTCCCATCAGGCTACACACAGTTATTAATGGCTGTAGATTATGCGCTTGGACCATCTTATGAAATAGTGTTGGTAGCTAACGAGGATTCAGAGGACTTTCTTGAGTTCAAGCAAAAACTGCAACAGCCTTTTGTGCCGAACAAGGTCATCATTTTTAAACCTGTAGGAGGGCAAGAGGAAACGGACTTAGTCAACCTCGCTCCATTCACGCGAGAACATACTTGTTTGGAAGGGAAACCCACTGCTTATATCTGTAAGAATTTCAGATGCGAGCTTCCCTCAACAGATGTGATTAAAACCGTGGAAATGTTGCTTTCAAATTAGTGGACAATTTTTCTTTTCTGATCCGTTAACTTTTTTGTTCATCTTGTGCTAATAATAACTGTCTATAAAATCAGAATGTAAATGGATGAGGCCCGATGCCTAGTTTGGACAGGGCCTCACAAATACTTTCCCCTTCGAGCTCACGGTCTGAAAATTCTCAAGAATCAGTGTCTTGTCAATCAATGAGTAAAAGGTGGTTCATTTTCGTTCTGGAGTTCTTGGGCAAAACAAAATATCAGGAGCGTTACTGTGGCAGAAGTGACAAAATCATTGGATGAACTTTGTGTAAACACCATAAGATTGCTTTCGGCAGACATGATCCAGCAAGCTAATTCCGGCCATCCCGGCTTACCGCTGGGCGCTGCGACCATGGCTTACGTTCTGTGGTCTCGGTTTTTGAGATTCAACCCCAAAAACCCTAGATGGAGTAATCGTGATCGTTTTATTTTGTCCGCTGGCCATGGATCGGCTCTTTTGTACTCTCTTCTACATCTGTCTGGATTTGATCTGACTCTGGAAGATATTCAAAGATTCAGACAATGGAAGAGCAAAACGCCTGGACATCCTGAATACGGTGTCACACCAGGAGTTGAGTCTACTACAGGGCCTCTCGGACAAGGATTCGCAATGGGCGTTGGTATGGCCATGGCTGAACGTTTCCTCGGGGCGCATTTCAATAAGCCTGGATTCAAGATCCAAGATCACTTTACCTACGCTATTGTTTCCGACGGAGACCTAATGGAGGGAGTCACCTCAGAGGCCGCCTCCATCGCTGGACATCTAAAACTTGGTAAGATCATATACCTTTATGATGACAATCACATCTCTATTGAAGGCGACACGTCTATCACTTTTACAGAAGACGTTGAAGCTCGTTTCAAGGCTTATGGATGGCATGTTTCGAAAGTGTTTGACGGCAACGATTTCATTGCAATAGAAAACGCAATTCGCCACGCCCAACTCGAAACAACTAGGCCATCATTGATAATGGTAAAAACGGAAATTGGTTATGGCAGTCCAAAACAAGGCAGCGCTTCTGCTCACGGTGAACCTTTGGGGCAAGGCGCCCTGGACGAGACCAAGAAAAATTTCTGTTGGCCTGGCGGCCCGTGTTTTTATATCCCGGAAAATGTCCTGGAAAAATTTCGGAAATTCGTCGATATCGGACAAAAATTGGAAAATGAATGGAATTTCCTTTTAGAAGAATATCGATCAAAATTCCCTGAACAGGCCAAGTCATTTAACTCCTTAATGGCATCTGAATTGCCCGATGGATGGGATTCAGAGATCCCTATTTTTAGCCCCGATGATAAAGCCGAAGCAACCAGGGTGTCGTCTGGCAAAATACTCAACGCGATTGCTAAAAAGGTCCCAAATCTTGTCGGTGGTTCGGCCGATTTGGCGCCATCAACCAAAACCATTATTTCAGGGGATGCGGCCCAAAGCGCGGACAATGCTTTGGGACGAAATATACATTTTGGTGTCAGAGAATTCGCCATGGGAGCAATTGTCAATGGCATGGCCCTTCATGGAGGAATCATCCCCTATGCAGCCACATTTCTCATTTTCAGCGATTACATGAGGCCTGCGCTCAGGCTAGCGTCCCTAATGAATGTTCATTCCATTTTTGTGTTTACCCATGACAGTATTGCGGTTGGAGAGG
This sequence comes from uncultured Desulfomonile sp., assembly GCA_937930835.1. Taxonomy (GTDB): domain Bacteria; phylum Desulfobacterota; class Desulfomonilia; order Desulfomonilales; family Desulfomonilaceae; genus CAITZA01. Next base: position 4,370 of record CALGLN010000107.1, on the reverse strand, counting down.
ATGGACCAACGCACCAGCCTATTGAACAGCTTGCTTCCTTGAGAGCCATTCCAAACCTTGTAGTCTTAAGACCCGCCGATGCTAATGAAACCGCTGAAGCTTGGAAAATCGCGGTGTCCAGAAAGGGACCCGTTGTAATGGCCTTAACTAGACAGAATCTTCCTGTCATAGACCGAAATAAATTTGCTCCCAGTGTGGGCCTGAGATCAGGAGCATACATACTTTCGGATTCAAGGGATCCGGAAATCGCCATCATCGCCACTGGGTCCGAAGTGTCTTTGGCGCTCGCGGCTCAAGAAAAATTGCACAAGGACTACTCAGTGAGGGCTCGTGTCATTTCCATGCCGTCTTGGGAATTGTTCCTAGAACAGCCCAAGGACTACCAGGAGCAGGTTCTGCCTCCCTACCTCAAGGCACGTGTGTCCGTAGAAGCCGCTTCATCTATGGGATGGACGAAGTGGGTAGGATTAGACGGCGTCAGCATCTCCGTCGATTCGTTTGGGGTCTCCGCCCCAGGATCAGAAGCAATGAAAAGGTTCGGATTCAATGTTGACAACGTCTGCGAAAAATGCCTGCAGCTCTTAGGTAAGAAATAGTGAATCTGTGTAAACAATATTTTTGTGCATCATGGAAAATCTGCTTTATTCATGTTTCACGGGAAATGTTTTAAATGATCAACAAATCTCAACTATTGTCTCTCCCTTGGATAATTATGCTAGCATTATTGAACATGACTAATCTAAATACGATCTTGTATTATGAGTACCCGAAAATTAATAGTGTTTTGAAGTATAACCGTATCGATGAGTTTCGCGAACATTTGCAGGGGTTGCAGGACATAGTCGGTATTAGAGGAACCGTAGGGTATGTTTCCGATATAGATCCCCATAAAGAAGGTGTAGATTTTCACAAACAAGTAAGCCAGCTACAGTACGCTATTGCCCCAATTAGAATAATTCCTCTGGAAAAATCAAGGTTTGTGATCGGAATCTTCAACAGGTCCTCTGCTCCAGAAAATGTTTTGATTCCTGATAGCAAGCTTGTCAAAAAGTTCAATGACAGCCTTGCTGTATATGTTAGAGAGGTCAATTGATTTTCTCGGCTTTTGTTGTTTTCGGGCTTACTGTTGTGTTAGGAACCATGATTTCTGTCATTCTTATTCCAGGAAGACGAAACTATGACTTGGTCCCCCTTTGGCTTATTAGGTTCGGTTTCGGATGGGGCCTGGGATGTGGCCTGTGGTCCTGGTTGACGTACCTAACCCTTAGAGTCGAATTACTTGGTGCATACCGCTTCGTTATTGAGCTATTGATTTCGATGGTTATCTTTTTGTACTTTCTTCATTTCTGTTTTCACAACCCAAACCTTTCAAAAAATGTTACAGGCGATTCTCCCAGCACGCCTAGTCGTTCATTCACCACCGTAGCCTTGGTTTCAATTTTCCTGTTTTCTTTTCTGGTCGCCATCTCGTTGCAGATATTGCAGTCGATTAATAATCCTCATGGTGAATGGGACGCCTGGTCGTTTTGGAACTTAAGGGCGAGCTTTTTCTTCTACAATTATCCTGACTGGATGACAGCTTTTGATAGGGAATCGGCGAATTCTAACCTCGACTATCCGTTGTTCTTACCATGCTTAGTTTTTAGAATTTGGCATTGGGGGGGTGCAAATTCCGTTATTGTTCCAGCAATGATTGGATTGGGATTCACTATAGCTACCGTAGTGCTTCTAGTGGGTGCGCTTTGGCTCCTAAAATCAATGAACCAAGGCCTAGTAGCAGGTATTTGTCTTCTCTCAGTTAAGATGTTTGTAGTGAATGGGGCTGATCAGTACAATGATGTGCCTCTGGCCTTCTACCTCGTGAGTTCTATCGTTTCAATTTCATTTTTTTTGATTAACGAAAAAATAACCTTAAAACCACTTATATTATCTGGAGTTTTTCTGGGCATTTTGATTTGGACCAAAAACGATGCTCAGCTAGCATCCGCTAGCCTTGTAATCAGTACTTTCATAGTGTTCGTTTGTTATTATAAAGTGATTTCTTTTTATGATTTATTTGTATTGTTAATCACATCTTTCCCTTTTTTTGTAATGTTAAGCGATTTTAAGATCAACGTTGCTCCGCTGAAAAATGCTTACGTTTCCGTGGATTATTGGCCACGAATCTCAAGTCAATTGCTTGAACTAAACCGATATTGGATAATTTTACAACGATTTATAACGGAATTTTTTACTTTTCACAGGTGGGGTTACTTTGTCCCGTTTCTAGTCCTATATTCCTTAGTCAAAGGATTTGATGTTGAAAAAAATCTGAAACCAATAATCTTGACTTCGTTCATGACCGTATTGATGATAGTAGCCGGGTATTTTTTTGTTTATGTTATTACTCCCCAAGAGCTAGTCGTCCATTTGGATACATCGTTAAATCGTCTATTCATCCATATATTGCCTACCCTTCTTTTTGCCTTTTTTCTGACTGTTGGAAAAATAGAAAAATGCTGATGTTAGCGTCAGAAGCCGACGAAAAATATATCAACGGAAAGGCATTTTGAGGAATGAACCTTTGAATTCATTTTTCAGACAGGGGGACAGATTGCCTAGAATTGAGAGTCATCCAAAAATTTCTGTCGTAATTCCATGTTTCAATGAAATCAACACTATTGAAACCTTGGTCAAAAGAGTTATTAAGTCTCCAGTTGAAAATAAGGAGATAATAATTGTTGATGATTGTTCGACCGATGGAACTGCCAACATAATAAAACAGAAATTGGAACCGCTTGTACATAAGACCATTTTTCATTCCAAGAATCTAGGGAAGGGCGCTTCCCTAAGATCAGGAATAAAATTCTCAACTGGAGACATAGTAATAATTCAGGATGCCGACCTTGAATATGATCCGTTGGAATATAACCTGCTAATTGCTCCTATTCTGGATGATAAAGCAGACGTAGTTTATGGATCTAGGTTTGTCGGAGGAGCTCCTCATCGAGTGCTCTATTTTTGGCACTATATTGGAAATAAATTCTTGACCCTACTATCGAACATGTTCACAAACTTGAATCTTTCAGACATGGAAACTTGTTATAAAGCATTTCGTGGAAAAATCATACGGCAAATCAATATACAAGAAAACCGTTTCGGTGTCGAACCCGAAGTAACAGCGAAAGTTGCAAGACTCAAATGCAGGATTTACGAAGTCGGAATTTCTTACACGGGACGCACATATGAGCAGGGCAAGAAGATAAACTTTGTTGATGGCCTCAGAGCTATATGGTGTATCATCAAATACGCCGTTAAGAAATAAGTTGTCGAGCAATTGTGCGGAGCCCTTGGCAGCTTGAAAATTAGGAACGAGCGCAAGAGATCATCACTCGTCATCGGCAAGAAGATGCTCTAAATTTGGATAACAAAAGTGAGAACTCAGTATCCCCACAAATAGCTCCTAAATCATCGGTCCGGGTCCAATTCCTAAATGAACTACGATGACATTACGGAACAGGAGACTTGGGGTGGGCGTCTTGAACATTATTAGATCTGTCTCAAACATAAAGTCATACGGAAAAGGAAACTTATTACAATTTCCCAATGTCTTAAATGCAAAAAAAGTTCCGTCAGAAAATGGTGTTTGGGGGAATTTCAATCCAAGATTCGGTTAACTAGCATGAAAAAAGATTTTTTTAATCGCTACATTGAGAATCGGTGATCTCCAGGAGCTTTTGGATGTCCGCCACTATCCTATCCACCCAATGCGATGGGAATGTGGCGACTAAATAGGCCATGTCGTAATGCCTCAAGCCCCATCTCCAGAGCCTACAATCTGCTTGTAGTTCTAGGAATTCTTTGAATCTAGCCCGCTCGCCTCTAATTTTTGGCCACTCTTCTTCTGGAGGAATTTCGGCTATTACGTTCCCTAGTTCCCTTAAGATTGCTCCCAGGAATCGGCTCTCCGGCCACTCTCCGCATTCTTCACAAATAAGAACATTATAAATCCGGGATCTACTAGAACCTGAAGAAACCGTTTTCATTCCGAACGGTAGTTTTGGATCACTGACTATTTTGAACAAAATGTTTCTAATTCCGCCAAGAAATAACTGTAGTGACTCCTCGGGCAACAAACCCATTGCCTTGGCCACTCTTGACGATATATCAGAAAAATATTTGGAATTAGCTAACGTTTTCTCTGAAACCACCTTCTGGTTTAGATATTCCTGCATCAAGTTGAACTTTTCAGAAACCATTGGGCCTTTGTTCATCGGATAATCACCATAAGCTCGAGAAGGGAACACCTATTGACGGTGATAATTGGTCGGCTTTATCTTGAGCAGAAGCTCCCCATTTTATTAGCAGTTCCTGAATATCCTTATTGGAAG
>CALGLN010000106.1 GCA_937930835.1 uncultured Desulfomonile sp. | reverse complement strand
AAAATTACACTAACGCTTCTTATATCGTTGGAGAGAAGTTTGACTTCAATGATGGCTTGTTCTCAGGCTACAACGCTGAGACGAGAAAGTATGACGCCAAGAACTGGGCATTCAAAAGAGACGAAAAGGGAGTTCCGGAAAAAGATCCTACATTCCAGAATTCCCGCTGTGTATTGCAATTATTGAAGAAACATTATTCAAGGTTTACTCCCGAGAAGGTCTCCGAGATAACAGGCACGCCGGTTGAGGATTTGCTCAAAGTTTATGAGATGTATTCTTCGACTGGAGTAAAAGACAAATCAGGAACGATGCTTTATGCGCTTGGTTGGACACATCACACCGTGGGCACCCAGAACATCAGGGCTAGCGCTATTGTTCAGCTCCTCTTGGGTAACATCGGTATAGCCGGTGGAGGCATTAACGCTCTTCGAGGCCAGCCAAACGTCCAGGGATCCACCGACGGATGTCTGCTATTCCATTTGATGCCCGGTTATTTGAAGGTTCCAAGGGCTTCTCAGCAGACTCTCGAGAGTTACATCAAGGAAAACACACCCAAAACAGGGGAACCACAGTCAGCAAACTGGTGGCAGAATTATCCGAAGTACACGGTCAGTCTTCTCAAATTCATGTACGGTGACAAGGCTACCAAAGAGAATGATTTTGGATACGCGTGGCATCCCAAGGCTGATGACGGTAAGACATACTCATGGCTTGACATTTTCGACGAAATGTATAAGGGCACGATCAAGGGTATGTTTGTCTTCAGCCAGAATCCGGCAGGAAGTTCACCCAACACCAACAAGGTTGTGGCGGGCATGTCCAAACTAGATTGGTTAGTCCACACCAACATATTCAACAACGAGACAGCTTCATTCTGGCATGGACCCGGTTTAGATCCAAAGAAGATCAAGACAGAGGTCTTTTTGTTGCCGGCAGCCTGTTCGGTTGAGAAAGAAGGCAGCCTTTCGAACAGTGGCAGATGGGTCCAGTGGAGATACAAGGCAGCTAATGCTCCTGGAGACGCTATTTCCGACGGAGATATGGTTGCCAAGATTATGTTAAAACTTAAGGAGCTTTACAAGAAAGATCCTGGTAAATGCCCTGAAGCCATAATGAACATCCGTTGGGAAATTTTAGACGACAAGAAGAAGTTTGACTCACATAAGGTTGCCAAGGAAGTTAACGGATATTTTCTCACCGACAAGACTCTTAAAGATCCCACTGGAAAGGATCTTGAGTTCAAGAAGGGAGATCTTGTTCCTTCGTTTGCCTATCTACAGGCTGATGGCAGCACCAGCTGCGGCAACTGGCTGTATTGCGGAAGCTACACCAAGGCTGGAAACATGATGGCACGGAGGGGCAAGGAAGATCCTACGGGGCTGGGCATGTTCCCGAATTGGTCGTGGTGCTGGCCGGTGAACAGAAGGGTTCTTTACAACAGAGCCTCATGTGATCCTACAGGTAAGCCCTGGAATCCCAAGAGAGCAGTTGTGGAGTGGAAAGACGGAAAGTGGGTCGGAGATGTTCCTGATGGGGGATGGCCACCCATGAGCGACAAAGAAAAAGGGAAACTGCCTTTCATCATGAAACCTGATGGAGTGGCTTTCCTTTACGGGCCGGGCTTAGCTGAAGGACCATTCCCTGAACACTATGAGCCGGTCGAAAGTCCTCTGGCCAAGAACCTCATGTCAGCCCAGATGAATAACCCGGTCATCAAGATATTCAAGAGTGACCTGGATAAATTCGCTTCAAACGATCCTAACTTCCCGATCGTCTGCAGCACTAACACCATAACCGAACATTGGTGTTCAGGATCTATGACCCGCTGGCAGCCATGGCTGCTGGAGGCTCAGCCTGAGTTGTTCGTAGAGATGAGCCCAGCTCTAGCCAAGGAAACAGGCGTAAATAACGGCGATCGAGTACTGGTGTCTTCTGCCCGTGGTAAAGTAGAGTGTGTGGCTATGGTCACACCGAGAATGAGACCTTTTACCATTGGTGGAAAAACCGTTCATCAGGTAGCAATGCCATTTGCATTTGGTTGGCTCATCCCGAAAACCGGTAAAGATTCAACAACTAACGTTCTGACACCCGGTGTTGGTGACGGTAACACTATGTGTCCCGAATACAAGGGATTCATGGTCAATGTAAAAAAAGTATAAAGGAGGTGTAGAAAATGTCTCAAGGATTCTCAATATTAGTTGACACCTCCAAGTGCACAGCTTGTAGGGGATGCCAGATAGCATGCAAACAGTGGAATCAGTTACCTGCCACAGAAACAAAGAACTGGGGCAGTTATCAGAACCCGAAGGATTTAAGCGCAGACACTTGGAAAGTTGTCCGTTTTGCTGACGGTCTGGCAGATTCAGGTAAACCGTACTGGTTATTCTTTTCCGATCAATGCCGTCATTGCCTGTCACCGGGATGTATGGCCGAATCGGAAAAGGGGGAAATTGTCCAGAACGAAAAGACCGGAGCGGTTCTTTTCACTCCGAAGACTAAAGACCTTAATTTCAAAGCGACCCTTGAAGGTTGTCCTTACAACATTCCGAGGCAAAACCCGAAGTCAAAGGTCATGTTCAAGTGCACAATGTGTTTCGACAGAATCACCAACAACCAGATACCTGCATGTGTAAAATCGTGCCCAACAGGGGCCATGGTATTTGGTGAACGGGACAAGATTCTGGAGTTAACAAAGAAGCGGGTCGAGGATTTGAAGAAAGAATATCCAAACGCCAAGGCATTGAATGCCGAGGAAGTACGGGTAATCTACGTGGTTAAGGACGACCCGAAGAAATATTATGAGTTTGCGGCTGGAAAATAGTTTTTTAGCCTTTTAAACATTATAATCCCATCCGGATTAATTTTCGGGTGGGATTTTTTTATTGTTTCTATGGGCGTGTTCTATTCGTATCTCAGAGCTTCTATAGGATGAAGTCTCGAAGCCTTGAAGGCTGGATAAAATCCGAAGAATATCCCGACTGCGCCCGAAAACCCTAGCGAGACGGCTATAGCCAATGGGTTTACGATGGCTGGCCAGCTACTGGCTTTGGCGAAAAAATAAGCTCCTATGATCCCTATTAGAGTGCCCAGCAATCCACCGATCATGGATAATGCTACAGCTTCGATAAGAAATTGGGAAAGTATGTCAACAGATTTAGCGCCAACAGCCATTCTTATGCCAATTTCACGGGTACGCTCAGTAACCGAGACCAGCATTATGTTCATGATTCCGATGCCGCCTACAACCAGAGATATAGCGGCTATAGCTCCGAGCAACGTTGTCATGATATCCAGCGATCTTTTAGCTGTATTCAATATCTCGGTGAGGTTACGAATAGAAAAATCCTTTTCTTGATTGCGCCCAATCTTGTGTCTTTTGGTGAGTAGTTCATCAATCTGTTTTTCTGCGTCAGCGATTTGTTCTACGTCCTTAGCCTGCACAAGAATGGCTTTCACTTCATCTGGAAATGGAGACCCGAAAAGCCTGTATTGAGAGGTTTTTAAAGGAACGAAGATGGTGTCATCCTGATCTTCTCCCCGAGGGGACTGGCCTTTCTTCTCCAGTACCCCGATCACTTCAAACGGCGTGTTTTTTATTCGGATAAATTTCCCGATGGGATAGTCATCACCGAAAAGATTTTCCGCAACGGTAGTTCCAAGTAGCGCTACTTTTGAGGCATGCCTTTCGTCTTCAGGCGAAAACATTCGGCCAAAGCGTAATGACCACTCTCTTATTGGAAAATAATCTTTCGTGGTCCCATTTATTCGCGTTCTCCAGTTTTGGGCTCCATAAACGACTTGGGACACTTCAGCCCAAACCGGAGCAGCGAGCCTGACGGCAGGGGCTTCTTTAATCATCGCCTCAGCATCTGATGATTTGAGCGTATGGACTGAACCTGAGCCCAGGCGGGCTCCTGTTTGCGTGGTAGCTCCAGGGGCGACAATTATCAGGTTGCTGCCTATGGAACGGATTTGCGAGCCGATCATTTCCCTTGCGCCAGCCCCTACAGCCACCATCACAATTACTGCCCCAACCCCTATGACTATTCCCAACATTGTCAACAGAGATCTGAGGATGTTTGTGGCAAGAGCGCCAGCGGCTATTCGCAGACCGTCAATGGGGTTGATCATAGGGCTTTCCGATCAAACAGATTATATGGTTTATTATAGGCCGTTTAGAGCTTTCGGGCAATCAATCGGCTCAAATTCATCTCAGGGCCTGCTTCAGGCTCGTCAATAATAACCTGGGTTCCCGGAAACAATTGAGCAAGCCCACCTTTGGGAACAAGATATTGAGGCTTAAAATCAGGCTTAACAGATCTGTGGAAATGATTGTAGGCGCAATAAACTATATGGCCGCCCGATTTGACCGAATTTGAAATTGCAGTGATCAGACTTTGGGAAAAGAAATAAAAGACAACAACCAGATCATAAATTCGTTCAGGAATGGGAAAATAGTCCAGGTCCCCCACGACCAAACCCAGCTCAATCTCCAGTTGCAGTGACCTGCGCCGAAGTTTTCTCAGAGCATGTTCGCTTATATCAACCGCATCCACCCAATAATTGCGTTGTGCAAGAAAGATAGCGTTGGCGCCCAATCCGCAGGCCAGCTCCAAGGCTCTCCCACCGGTAAGCAGAGGGGCATTATTAACCAGGAACTCGTCCGCCTCGGGATAAGCTTCCCTGTTATCGGCATAACGACTGTCCCATCTTTCTCGGTCCTGTTGCATTTTTTCAGTATTTCCGAATTAAGGAGGCTAAAAAGGCTCCGTAGTCTATTACGGAGCCTCTATTTTTTTGCGAAGATACAATTTTCCTACTTGTTGTTAGAGCGTAGCTTCGGATTAGCCGTCATAACCGTGACGTTCCAATTCGGCAAACCATGATTCGGGATCCTGCAGATATAGTTTGAGGTCCTGAAGCGCTTTAAAATGCTTCCTTTCCTCGAGGATCATCAATTCACAAAATTCCTTTTCCATATCGTCAGAGGCTTTAACAAGGGATTCTTCGTAAAATTTGATTGCTCCCTGCTCCATATCAATTCCGATTGACAATGCTTCGATATCCCCGGTTTGACCTTTGACTCGGGGGCCTATTTTCTGCATTCTTTCGTGGAAAAGTTTATCCAGATCTGGATTTTCAATCTTGAATTTTTTCCACTGATCCGACCAACTTTTCCCACCCTTAATTTCAGAATAGATCTCCTTGATTCTGGATATGTGGGCCCCTTCCTCAACCATCAGAGTCTTGAACATGTCCTTTCCAAGTTGGTCTGCGCATGTTTCAGACGCCTTTTTGTAAAAATCTCTTCCTTTCTCCTCTTTTTCGAGAGCAGCGGCCAGCATTCCAAGAATTGCCTCATTATGATGCGTCATAAAATCCTCCTAAAGTAATATGGCCGCAACCCCACGCTTTGCTTTGAGACATTGGAGTGAGGCCCATTTAGAAATGCATTATTTACTTAAATCAACCGCTATTCCTGAGCGGTAGTTGCAGGATAGGCAAACACCCGAGCGCCAAGTTCACGATCGATCATGAAGAGGCCTCCTCCATGGTCACCTGCAAGTTTCAATTTTTGTACGACTGCGTCGGCGGACGCTTCTTCTTCTACCTGCTCGGTCACAAACCATTGCAAAAAAGCATTTGAGGCATGATCACGTTCTTGAAGACTAATGTCCACAAGGTTATTTATCAGACCGGTAACTTTCTGTTCATGCCTGTAAGCTTCCTGAAAAGCCGCTATAGGGGAATCCCATCTGGTGGGGGGGCCGTCTATGGGTTTAAGATTTACGTTTCCTCCACGTTCATTGATGTAATCAAAGAACTTCATGGCGTGCAATAGCTCTTCCTGGGCTTGTACTCTCATCCAGGTGGCGAATCCATCAAGGTTTATGGATGCAAAGTAAGCAGCCATCGACAGATAAAGGTATGCGGAATATGTTTCCGCGTTTATCTGTTCGTTGAAAGCGTCCTGTATTTTCTGGCTAATCATGTTCAAGACCTCCTGAGAGATTGAAATCATTAAAAAAGTAGCGGGCCAGTCTTAACGCCATGATTGGCGCGAGGCCCGGATTTGTCTCTAAACATTTACATAATCATTTCTGACGTCTAGTCAATGAGCAAAGGGGTCAGCTCACGGAAGAACTCTTATTATAGATCATATAGTAAATGATAGGCACGACAACAAGTGTAAAAATTGTTGACGCAAAAATTCCGAAAATGAAGGACCAGGCGAGCCCTGAAAAAACAGGATCGAGTGTGATGACCCAGGAGCCGAAAATAGCCGCTCCTGCGGTAAGTAAGATAGGCGTAAACCGCACTGAACCGGATTCAATAATCGCTTGCCGTAAACTCTCACCTTCATTCAGACGCACATGAACAAAATCAATCAGGATTATCGAGTTTCTGACAACAATTCCTGCCAGCGCGATCATGCCTATCATGCTGGTGGCGGTAAAATAAATGCTATCGGGATAGGGGCCTATTTTTTGGGCCATGACGAGGTTTAGAAACGCAAATCCAGGAAGGATGCCTATCAAGGTCAGGGGAATGGCCACCATTATTACCAGCGGGGCCGAAAAAGACTCGGTCTGCTGAACCAGCAATATATAGATAAGTATTAGGGCTCCGGCAAAAGCCAGACCAAGATCCCTGAAGACTTCCAGTGTAATCTTCCATTCGCCCTCCCCCGCCCATTCCAGTCGATAGCCTTTTTTGAGCGTTGAATCATCAATAGCGCCCTTGAGATCCATGATCGAATTGACTGGGCTTCTACCGGCCGTCTCGGCAGTAACAAAAACCACTCTCTCCATGTTTTTTCTGAAAATTGTCTGATCTACCGTAGTCTCCTGTATTGCTCCGAGTTCATGGAAAGGAGCCATCGTGCCATCGGGTCCTTTCACTCTTAGTGGCGCCATGTCTTCAAGACGAGACCTTTGCGAACGTGGTAGACGCAGGTTGATTTCGAGCGGAGATCTCTCCGTATTGTTGTGGATGATGGATGGGGATTCGCCTCCCAGGAAAATTTTTGCTGACTGGGCTATATCCTCCACGGAGATTCCGTGGAGTCCGGCTTTCGTTCGATCAACCACAAAGTTGAATTGTTTCTGGGGCGCCGTAATGGAATCGTCAACATCAACCACGTAGGGAGTTGATTCCATGATTTTCCGTATTTTCTTGGCCTCTTCTATCAGCGATTCGTATGAAGCGGCTATTGGTCCATAAACCTCTGCGACCAGGGTAGAGAATACCGGAGGGCCAGGCGGGACTTCTATGAGCTTAATTACAGCGGACCATCGTTTGGCGATTTCGTCAATGTCAGGACGCATCCTGAGCGCTAAGGCATGACTTTGAAATTCACGCTCATGCTTGTCCAGTAGATTGACTCGGATATCGGCAAGATTACTTCCCTGCCTGAGGTAATATTGTCTTACCATCCCATTGAAGTCGATGGGAGAGCCCAAACCGACAAAAGATTCCACGTCCCTGACTTCGTTTACCCTGGCCAGATAGCGCTCAACATCCTCTACTACCTTGTCGGTAGTCTCCAACGTAGTTCCCTCAGGCATGTCTACCTGAATAAGGAATTCATTCTTGTTGTCGAAAGGCAATAGTTTCACGGGGACAATGCCTATGACGAGAAAAAGAATCGAAATTCCCAGGGCGCCAACAGTTCCGCCGATGAACAGCCAGCTTTTCCTGGGACTATCAAGAAACGGTGTGATGATCCGGCTGTAGGTTTTGTAAATCGGACCATTGAAGAAATCATAGGGTTCCGATTGCTTGTAGTATTCTTTTTTGAGCGCGTGGTATGTGGCCCAAGGCGTCACGGTAAAAGCTATTACCAGCGACATGATCATTGCTATAGGCACGTTAAGCGCCATGGGTTTCATGTATGGACCCATCATTCCGGTTATAAAAAATAACGGAATGAAGGAGGCTATTACCGCAAATGTCGCCAGTATGGTAGGCGGGCGGACTTCATCGACAGCCAGCAATGTGGCATCCAGTGGCGGGTGAGTCTTGAGTTGGAAATGTCTGTGAATGTTTTCAACATCCACAATCGGGTCATCCACCAGTAGCCCAAGTGATAAAATCAGCGCGAACAAGGTGACACGGTTGATTGTATATCCAAAAAGAAGGTTGGCAAGCAATGTCACCGCCAGGGTCATTGGCACCGCCAAGGCCACTATCATGGCCTCACGAGTCCCCAGCACAACTGTCAAAAGGGCTATAACGCTGATAACCGCTATTCCCAAATGCTTTACGAGTTCATCAACTTTTTCGTCTGCCGTTCTGCCGTAATTTCGAGTTACCAGCGTGTATACGTCTGACGGGATAAGTTCCGCTTTTAGTTCATCAACTCTTTTAATAAGGCCCTCGGCTACTTTAACAGCATTGGTCCCCTTGCGTTTTCCTACAGCTATGGTGACCTGCTGGTATGATTTCCCCGGTTCAGCCACTGCCAGATTTTTTGTGTCATTGTCGATGGGGGCGCCTGGACCGAAAGTGAGCCGCGTGTATGAGCTTACTTCCGCTGGACCGTCTATTACATCGGCAATATCCCTCAAGTAGACCGGACGTCCATCGAACACCCCTATTATGAGATTGTTAACTTGAGCAGCGTTTCTCAGGAAGGGGCCGGCATCGACGACTACTTCCTGATTGAGCATCTCCATTGTTCCAGCGCGGACATTAACATTTGCCCCTTTTATAGATCGAGCCACTTCAAGAACCGAAACATCGCGAGCAGCCATTTTTTCGGGATGTAAAAGGACCCTGACCTGTCGAGACCTGCCTCCGACAACATAGGCTTTCCCCGCGTCAGGAATGCTCTGGATACGGTGCAACATTTCGTCGGCAATCCGCCGAAGCTCAAAATCGGAATAAATGGGGCTATACAAGGAAAAAGTCACGATTGGGACGTCATCAATTTCTATGGGCTTAATGACCCAGCCAGTCACCCCGGGAGGGACATCCGATACATAGGACATGATCTTGTTGTGAGTCTTGAGAATGCTGTCTTCGCGATCTTCCCCTACGTAGAAACGCGCGGTAACAACCGCTGATCCGGGGCGGGAAGACGAATAAACATATTCAACGCCATCGATTTCCCAAATCTTGCGTTCCAGATTAATAGTGACAAGATTCTCAACCTCCTGGGCTGAGGCTCCGGGAAAATTCACCATTATGTCAATTACAGGAACCACAATTTGTGGCTCTTCCTCGCGCGGAGTAAGGGTCAGCGCAGCTACTCCGGCCAATAAAGAGGCCAATATTAAAATGGCCGGAAGCTTGGAAACCAGAAACGCTTCTACTATTTTTCCCGTGAATCCCAAATTATATTTTTCAGAAAGATTCATGATGTTTTCACGGCCCTTTTCCCAGACAATTTACCCCTGTTTAGGAAATATATCATTTGGAACCAAATCAGGCTGTAACTTCAGCGACCATTGTTCGAGAAAAAAAATATTTTATGAGGATGTCGTTAGGTTAGCATTCAAGTGTTTTACGGTCAATATTAGTACTTTAATAGGTTTTTCGGAAATTCAATCGGTATACGGAATTGCTGGATTCAAGGCGGGGTAATTTTTGCGGGGTTGATTTGGCGCATGCAAAGATATTGGACTGATAGTTTTAATTGGAGACGTTTCTCCATAAGGCGCTACACCAGGAAAACGAGATTTTTTGTCATTGAGTTGAGAAAAGAATGGCGGATTAAAACGATTTGTTGTAAAAAGGGATAGTCAAGCTTTCTGTCTGAGAGCGCAAAAGATTGTCAAAAAAACTCGTCGACACAGAGGGACAAATCGTTCTTGACACGCGGCAAATTTATCTGTTAACCAAGTATGATTCGTGAGAATTATAAGTGAAACAGGCAAGCTGGTAGGTGATGGGCTCCAACTCGGCGCATCGATAGTATTTGCTATTTTTATTGGAGCTGGATTTGGTTATTGGCTTGACGGCAAACTGAATACCTTTCCGTATCTTAGTATTATATTCTTCTTCTTCGGAGTCGCAGCTGCCGGACGAAATGTGATGATTGAAGTTCGCAAGCAGCTTAGGAAAGATCGGGCAGAGAAATCCGATGGATTTTCAAAGAATCCCTAAAATTTGGTTCGGATTATCTTCAGGAGTATTTCTGATGGGGCTATTGGTAAGCTCATTGTTAGCCCCCTACCATTTCACGGTGGCATATCTGATCGGTTCGTTACTCGTTTTAACAAATTCATGGTTATCCGCGCGCAAGGTTGGTCAGGCGACGTTTAGAGAGCGAAATCAGGCCATGATTTCAATCATGGGTGGTTTTTATGTTCGTCTGGCGGTCATAGGGCTATGTCTTTTTGCATTGATTAAATACGTAAATATTGATCCGGTGGGCCTGATTGCTGGACTGACAGTAATGCCTGCGGGATTGATCGTGATGTTGGTTTTGATATACATATCGAATAGAAGGCCTCAGGAGGTTCAATAAATGTCAGCAGATAT
>CALGLN010000105.1 GCA_937930835.1 uncultured Desulfomonile sp. | reverse complement strand
TCCGCGATAAGATGAAAGAGGCCGGAATTCCGGTGGATAAGGAGTAACCATGAGTTTGGACAAACTTGCAAAACCCAAAGATTTGATGAACATAGATCTCCAGAAAACTCCGGGAACGGGGTGGCTTGACACACCGACCGTTTTTAAAGATGGAACTTACAGTTATCCGGCTGCTCCTAAGAACATCAAATACTTGGGAATGGCTAATCCTAGGGAGTGGTCTCCTGCCGATGCGGATTGGAAACTACCCGAAAACTGGAAAGAAATTCTTTACAACGGATTTAAGGAGAGACTGTCTAAGTATCGCTCATTTCGATTGTTCATGGACATTTGTGTCCGTTGTGGCGCATGCGCAGACAAATGCCACTTCTTTATCGGATCTGGCGATCCCAAAAACATGCCAGTCCTCAGGGCCGAACTTATTAGATCGGTCTATAGAAAGGATTTCACCCTCCCAGGGAAGATCTTCGGAAAACTCGCCGGAGCCAGAGATCTTACCATTGATGTAGTAAAAGAGTGGTTCTATTACTTCTATCAGTGTACTGAATGTCGTAGGTGCTCGGTGTTTTGCCCTTACGGGATCGACACCGCTGAAGTCACTATGATTGGTAGGGAACTTCTCAATCTCGTGGGCCTGAACATCAACTGGGTAATGGAGCCTGCGGCGAATTGTTTCAGAACTGGAAATCACCTCGGTATCCCACCTCATGGTGTCAAAGACATGTGGGAGTTCATGTGCGACGATATTGAGGACATTACGGGTGTACGTGTTGATCTGCCGATTAACAAGAAGGGCGCCGAAATACTTTTCGTGACGCCGTCTGGTGACTATTTTGCGGATCCGGGAACTTATACCTGTATGGGCTACCTCATGCTGTTCCATGAACTAGGCCTTGATTACACTTGGAGCACTTATGCGTCAGAAGGCGGAAATTTCGGACTCTTCACATCTCATGAGATGATAAAGAGATTGAACGCCAAGATCTATGCTGAAGCAAAAAGACTCGGCGTAAAATGGATATTGGGTGGTGAATGTGGTCACATGTGGCGTGTCATGCATCAGTACATGGAAACCATGAATGGACCAGCTGACTTCCTTCAGGAACCAGTGTCACCAATCACCGGCACAAAGTTCGAGAACGCTAAGCAAACCAAGATGGTTCATATTACTGAGTTTACCTCCGATCTCATTAAGCATGGAAAAATCAAGCTCGATCCAAGCAGAAATGACAAGATTATTGGCACATTTCATGATTCATGCAACCCCGCTAGGGCTGCAGGTATCCTTGAGGAGCCGCGATATGTGATCAAAAACGTCCTCAATAATTTTCACGAAATGCCGGAAAACACTATTAGAGAACAAACATTCTGCTGTGGTGGTGGGGCCGGTCTGGGAAACGATGAAAACATTGAAATGAGGATGAGAGGCGCATTCCCAAGAGCAAACGCTCTCAGGCACGTTAGAGATAAACACGGCGTGAACAGGCTACTCTGTATGTGCGCAATCGACCGTGCGACACTTAGCGCTCTGTGCGAATACTGGTGTCCTGATGTTGAGGTCGGTGGCATTCACGAACTTGTAGCGAACGCGCTGGTGATGAAGGGTGAGAAAGAACGCACTCTTGATCTCAGAGGTGAGCCTTTAAGTGATGATTTAGAGGAGGACGAGTAGTATGTATAACGCCGGAAAAATAATTATCGGAATAATCATCTTCCTCTGCTTAGCATCAGCCCCATTCTGGTACAATTTTGGGAAGGCATCTACACCTCCCAAACTTGAATTAGGCACCCAGGAAAAACAATGTGTGGAATCCAAGGCGTTTATGCAGTCTTCGCACATGGTTTTGCTAGACCAGTGGAGAGATGAGGTTCTCAGGGAAGGCAAACGGATTTACGTTAATTCAAACGGTAAACAATATTCGATGAGCCTTCAGAACACATGCACAAAATGTCATACCAGCAAGGAAAAGTTCTGTGATCGCTGCCACAACTATCTGAACGTGGCGCCCAATTGTTGGGATTGCCACCTGGCCCCGAAAGAAAAACAATTACAGGCGGCAAGGAGTGACAAGTAATGGATGAAACAAGAAGAAGTTTCCTTAAAATAGCCGGTCTTTCGGTTTTGGGTTTCGGAGCCAAGCCCGTAGCGGATGCAGTGGCCGCAGGACAGCAGACTAAATTTGAATCTGATCCCAAAGCTCTGAAGGGTAAGCGATGGGCTATGGTCGTTGATCAGAAAAAATGCGCTCAAGCCAAAGAAGGTTGCAAGGATTGTGTTGAGGCATGCAACATTGCCCATAATATACCTCAGTTTGATAATCCCAAAGATGAAGTAAAATGGATATGGCAAGTTCCTTTTGAGAACGCATTTCCAGGGCAAGGCAATGAGTATCTGGAAGATTACATCAAGAAAGGCCTAAAAAACGCCCCATTTATGGTGTTGTGTAATCATTGTGACAATCCGCCATGTGTCAGGGTCTGCCCTGTAAAAGCTACTTTCAAAAGACCCGACGGAATAGTAGTGATGGATTATCACAGGTGCATCGGTTGTCGTTTCTGTATGGCCGCATGCCCCTATGGCGCGAGAAGCCTAAATTGGCGCGATCCACGACCGTTTATCAAAAAAGAAAACCCCGAATATCCTACAAGAACCAGAGGCGTTGTCGAGAAATGCAATTTTTGCTCTGAACGATTGGCAGTCGGCCTTCAACCAGCATGTGTGGCTGCCTGTAAAGATAAGGCGCTTATTTTCGGAGACCTGGAAGATCCCAACTCAGAAATTAGGGAAGTTCTCAGATCCAATTCCACGATTCAGAGAAAACCACAACTAGGCACACGTCCTGAGGTCTATTACATACTGTGAGGTAGCCATGCTTGAAAAAGCTCTATCTGGTACTAAAGCTTATTTCTCTTGGATAATATTCTTGGTAATCCTGTTTAGTATAGGATTCGCATTTTATTTAAAGCAGTTAGGCTTCGGCTTGGGCATCACTGGTATGAGCCGGGATGTTTCATGGGGCCTATATATTGGTCAGTTCACTTTCTTGGTCGGCGTGGCCGCTTCCGCTGTCATGTTGGTCCTTCCGTACTATCTTCACAACTACAAGGTATTTGGGAAGATCACGATTTTGGGAGAGTTTCTAGCGGTAGCCTCGGTAACAATGTGTTTGACCTTCATTGTGGTTGATTTAGGGCAACCCGCCAGAGCCTTCAATGTTTTGCTCTATCCAACCCCCAATTCCGTGCTTTTCTGGGACATGGTGGTCCTCAACGGCTACCTTTTTCTTAACATAGTTGTAGGTTGGAGTGTACTGGAAGCAGAGCGAAAGGGTGTCGCGCCCGCAAAATGGGTTAAGTTTCTGATTTATGTGTCGATCCCGTGGGCCGTCAGTATTCATACCGTTACGGCATTCTTGTACGCTGGTCTTCCTGGAAGAGGCTTCTGGCTAAGCGCCATAATGGCTCCTCGATTCTTGGGCTCAGCTTTTGCTTCAGGACCTTCTTTTCTAATCCTGATATGTCTTTTCCTAAGAAAATACACTAAGTTTGATGCAGGATGGGAAGCTATCCAATCATTGGCGAAAATTATCACTTATGCCTTGATTATAAGTGTTTTCTTTGTCCTTTGTGAACTCTTCACTGTTTTCTATAGCCAGATTCCAGAACACATGCATCACTTCACATATCTGTTCGTTGGTTTACATGGCCATTATGGACTGGTAGCCTGGATGTGGACAGCAATTATCCTGGCGGCTATAGCATTGATCATAATGATAAACCCTAAAACCAGGAACAATCCCAGTACACTTGCGATCGGATGTGGAGCTACATTCTTGGCATTGTGGATTGAGAAGGGCATCACCCTGGTGCTCACAGGTTACATTCCCTCTCCACTGGAAACCATTACAGAGTATCATCCGACCGTCCCAGAAATCGCCATAGTTATCGGTGTATGGGCCCTGGGGCTGCTCATACTGAGCATTCTCTACAAAGTGGCTTTAGGTGTAAAAGAGGAAGTGGCAGCCTAGACCTCTTTTAGGTAAAATTAACTCTTGCTTAAACCAAAAGGCGATTCAATTTATGAATCGCCTTTTCTTTTGAAATGTCGTCTGAGGAACCTAGTCAAATAACGAGATGACCAATCCCTTTTCGAAACAAGAGCTGGAATCCGTAAAAACACGACTCGTCCAGTTTTTTGAGAAAAATGTAGTGCGAGAGGCTCTTCCCGGATCACTACAATCGCTATTAAGCCTGCAGATTGGTAAATTGATCGAGCTTATTCTCTCGGAAAAGCCCTTCGGTCAATCTCCGAACCGCTTGCCAATAACTTCAAAAGATGATCAGGAATTACTATGGGTTGTTTCGGACTTGGAAATTACGACTACCTACCAAGTTGCTCTGTTGTATGAGTGGTTAAGTGAGTTAACGCTTATTAGAAATTCTCACGATAAACTCGTGGTTGAGGTGTCAAAATTTAAACGACGTCAGCAGGGCCAATTTTACACGCCTCCCAAAATAGCTAGACATATTTCAAAGATGTCCTTGGATGCATTGCAACAAGGCGCACAAAAAGACCTATCGAGTATTGACATATTGGATCCATCAGTGGGGACGGGAATATTCCTAATAGAGGCGATTGAAGAAATGGCTCTGAGATTCAGGATTCCATCTGCCTATAAGGGTGAAAAAGTGTTCATTTCGTTAGACAGAATTCATGGGGTGGATATCGATCCAATAGCTATTGAGATTGCCAAGGCTGGAATTTGGGAAAAATTAAGAAACCGAAACTTGCCGCACTCCGGAAATATAAAAAACCTAAGGTTGGGAGACTCCTTGATCGGAAGACACCCAATATCTCGTTCCGATCAAGATTATTCAAGGCTAATCTCGCCAATCGAATCAACAAATGATGAGTCTTTGGAGTTGTCTCAATCCGCAGATACCTCACTTCCTGAAAAATTGTACTTTGATTGGATGTCTACATTTCCTAATGTCTTTGAAAGAGAGAATCCTGGATTCGACCTGATAATAGGAAATCCACCATATGAAATTCTATCCGAAAAAGAATCGAGAATTAACCGTCCCAAAACTTTCTTGAATTTTTTCAGATCTAATTACATTACCTGTTTCGGAAAAATAAATACCTACAGATTAATGATAGAGAGAAGTTTGAACCTCCTTAGAAGGGGAGGGGTGCTAGGTTTTATTGTTCCTGCAACCTTTTTGGCAGATTCAACCGCTTCGAAATTAAGAAGCATGGTTCTAAAAGAATGCGAAATATTCACGCTTGAAATCATACCTGAAAGCGCCAAGGTTTTTCAGGGAGTTACCCAGGCTCTATCCATAATAGTTGCAAGAAAAGGTAAGCCATCATCAAAAATAGCGCCAGTTCTCTGGTCGGACGAAGAAACGAAATGTGTGTCAGGCAAATCAAGTATAAGGGTAGCTCAGCTGGAGAAGATAGGATCAAGGATACCAGTGCTAAAGTCAGAAATAGAATATGAATTACTCAATCATCTCATTTCATTTCCGCGTCTGGGTGGCGATCTGGGTCAAGAAAAATTGATTAGAGCTCATCAGGGGGAGATAAACCTTACGAATCAAAGACAATACATTGCTAAATCAAACACGGGAATAAAACTGGTTCGGGGGGAACACATCCTTCCCTATGTCGTAAGACATCCCTCTAAGGCCCCACACAGGATGGATTGGATCAAACCTGAGCTCCTGGATTTATTACATCAAGGCCTCAACTCGCCTATCAAGACTAGACGGAGATTTCAGTGCGAATTTTCACAAGGAGGAAGGATCGCAGTCGCCAGAGTGGTAAATATGGATTCTAAAAAAAGGCTAAAGGCCGCATGGGTCAATAACGGGATATTCCTGGGAGACATGACTAACTATTTAGACGGCACAATATTTTCCACGAATTTTACGCTCGGCATCATTAATTCCAAATTGTTAAATTGGAGATTTAAAGTCACAAGCGCCAACAATTATGTCTCCGCATCAGAATTGGAAAACTTACCAGTGCCTCATGGGGTGGTGAGTTTGAAGATGGATAACGTTTTTGACATGGGGATAGAAATACTTGATCAGTTACGGATGACGGAAATTCAAAGCATCTCTGAAGCCATAAGCGCAATAAAGGGACAAACTGACAAGTGCATAGATGAAATTGAAAAAACTAAATTGCTCGTCAAACTCACGGAGACTACTGTCTCATGCTTGATTCGGGACCTGCCTGATTCCAATGAACAGAGTTCATATAGCAAGAAACTTATCACCATTTTAGATGCGATCGTGTTTTCCCTCTATTCGGCGACCAGATTTGTGAAGATATTTGATGATAACAATTGAGGAGTACCCCATCATCTGTAACCATGTTCAAAAATTTTTTGTTTGCTAAAAAAGCAATAAATGATAATAATAAGAGGTTAACTCGCACATCCCTTTATGAAGGGTCGCCATGGTGGCGCTGCAAGGGGTGGAGGAAAAACCCGTGGAGGAAATCTAATGTCTTTAGTTACTATGAAGCAGTTATTGGAAGCTGGGGTGCATTTCGGGCATCAAACGCGCCGATGGAATCCCAAGATGAAGCCATATATTTTTGGCGCACGCAACGGTATTTACATAATTGATCTTCAGAAAACCGTCCGTCTTTTCAAAAGGGCTTATCAGTTTGTTCAAGAGTCAGCAGGCACTGGCGCAGGTGTTCTCTTTGTGGGCACAAAAAAGCAGGCTCAGGACGCTGTCCAGGAAGAGGCTTTACGCTGTGGCCAATACTACGTCAATCAACGTTGGCTCGGTGGAATGCTTACAAACTTCTCTACCATAAAACAGAGCATTGAGCGGCTCAATAACTTGGGAGCAATTCTTGAAAGGCCTGAAGAAACAAATTTCACCAAGAAAGAAATCGTTAATCTTACTCGTCAATATGAAAAACTAAACAAGAACCTAGCCGGAATCCGCGAAATGAAGAGGTTGCCGGGGGTTCTATTCGTCGTTGATCCCAAAAAGGAAAATATTGCTGTTAAGGAAGCAAAGAAGCTCGGGATACCGATCGTCGCAATAGTAGATTCGAACTGTGATCCCGATGAAATAGACTACGTAATTCCTGGAAATGATGACGCTATTAGAGCGATAAGACTCTTTGCGGCTAAGGTAGCTGATGCCTGTGAAGAAGGTCGCGCTATTCATGAGGCATCATTAAAGGAAGATGCTGGGGATTCTGAATTTCCGGTCGTGAGAAAACTGGAAGATGCTGAGTCTGCCATTCGTGAAGATATGGGACCAGATGATGATGAAGAATATGAATCAGAGGATGCAGAAGCAGCCGAAGAAGATGAAGATCAGAATTAGAGATTCGATTTCTACTGGCAGTGAAACTTGATTCCTATTTGAGCTAGAATGGCTCACTTGCCAGATTCCGAAAGAGTCGGCCAACAAATTTGAATAAATCATTGAGATAAGATGCCTTCAGTGGCTTGTATTTTCAGATATCCAGGGCAAACAATCTGTGTATCCGTAAGATTTTTGCCTCGATAAGGAGATAGATCGATGGAAGTGTCCGCTAGTTTAGTCAAAGAATTGAGAGAAAAGACCGGACTTGGTCTTATGGATTGCAAAAAAGCCTTGGTCGAGTCCGAGGGTAATGTCGAAAAAGCAGTTGAATATCTTCGTAAGAAAGGCGCTCTGAAGGCAGCCAAGCGAGAAGGCAGAGCTACCTCGGAAGGCAGAATTGGATCTTACATTCACATGAATGGGAAGATAGGAGTCCTACTTGAAGTCAACTGCGAGAGTGACTTCGTAGCTAAAACAGAACAGTTCGCAGAATTGGTTCATGACATCTGTATGCACATTGCAGCGAGCTCACCACGTTGGATATCTTCAGAAAACGTTCCTGAAGATGTTTTGGCCAAAGAAAAAGAAATTTATATGACTCAGGCCAAGGAGGCAGGTAAGCCCGAGAAGATGCTCGAAAAAATCGCGGAAGGCAAGCTCAAGAAATTTTTTAGCGAGGTATGTCTTCTAGAACAACCTTTTGTAAAAGATCCAGATAGAACTGTAGGAGATCTTATAAAGGATAAGATTGCACAACTCGGGGAAAACATGACTATTGGCAGGTTCGTGCGATTTCAGCTTGGACAGGACTGACTTGATATTGGATGCATACCATGTATCGTCGATGTTTGATTAAAGTATCAGGCGAAGCTCTGGCAGGACAGCGTTCTTTTGGAATTGATCCCGAAAAGACGGCTTGGATAGCCGCGGAAATTGCGAAAGGAGCGAGAAAAGGAGCTCAGATTGGGATCGTGATCGGTGGTGGAAACATCCTTCGAGGTGTCAATGCTTCATCGGTGGGCGTCGATCCTTTGATTGGCGATAGCATGGGGATGATTGCAACTGTTCTCAACGGAATGGCGTTACGGTCTGCTATTTACAGAGCGGGAATTGAGGCGAGACTACTCTGTGCTTTTCAGGTCGGAGCTATGGTTGAAGTGTTCGATCAAGAACGAGCCCGGTCCTACCTTGAGGAAGGAAAGATTTTGATTTTCGCCGGTGGTACTGGAAATCCCTGTTTTACAACCGATTCAGCCGCAGCTCTCAGAGCTGTGCAAATCCAGGCTGAGGTAATGATCAAGGCTACTCAGGTCGACGGAGTTTATGATAAAGACCCCAAGAAATTTAGTGACGCCATCCGTTTTGATTCCATTACTCCTGAAGAGGTGTTGGAAAGAAGATTAAAGGTTATCGATGCTGCGAGCATTGAGATACTTCGTAGAGTCCAGATGCCGGTAATGGTGATCAATTTACATGTTCAAGGTAACATTGAAAAAGCCGTCTCGGGCCAAAAAATAGGGACTACGGTAGTTTGAAAAACCGACCCTTGCCGTAAGAGGTAATTATGATAGACGAAGTTCATTCTGAGCTCAAATCGTCCATGGATAAATCTGTAGATGCCCTTCAGAAGGATCTGAAAAGAATCAGAACTGGGCGAGCTTCCCTTGCCCTGCTAGATGGTATTATGGTCAATTACTATGGAAGTCCAACTCCCATAAATCAATTAGCTACGCTCTCTATTCCCGAGCCGAGGCAAATAGTTATTCAGCCTTGGGATTCTCAAGCTGTTCCGGATATCGAGAAGGCCATACTAAAGTCAGAGCTGGGATTGACTCCTATGAATGACGGCAAAGTCGTCCGTATTAATTTGCCACCCCTGACAGCCGAGCGTAGAAAAGAATTAGTAAAACTTGTCAGAAAGATGGGGGAGGAATTTAAAGTACAGTTGCGCAATCATCGTCGTGATGCCAATGAAATGTACAAGGAAATGAAGAAGGACAAAGAAATTTCCGAAGATGACCTCCACAAGGCTCAGGAAAAAGTTCAGAAGACTACGGACGAATACATTTCCAAAATTGATGGAGTAACCAGCCAAAAAGAATCCGAGATAATGGAAATTTAATCATTTATTAGAGGGTGTTAATCAAGAATTAGGGGACAGTAAATTTTCATAGCTTTCCTTCAATCGTTTGCTTCTCTCATCAAATTGTCGGTATATGCCTTTGAAACATCTAGAAAATTACAATAGGGATGATCCCGCTCACGTCGCCATAATAATGGACGGGAATGGGAGATGGGCAAAAAGGCGTTTACTGCCCCGGATAGAGGGGCATCGTCAAGGCGCTAAAGCCGTCCGCAGGGCTGTTGAATTTTGTAGACGTAGGAGAATAGCTCACCTCACTCTCTACGCCTTCTCCACGGAAAACTGGAATCGCTCTGAAGGAGAGGTTACGGGTCTCATGAAGCTTCTGTCTCAGTTTCTAGATTCCGAACTCGAAGAAATCCACAAGAATGATATCCGTTTTTGCACCATTGGCGAGCTCGGAAGACTCCCGAGATCCTTGAGCGATAAAATCGGAGCCGCACAAACAAGAACCCTGCATAATCAATCGATGAATCTGAACGTTGCCCTATCTTATGGAGGTCGAAGTGAAATAACACGGGCTTGCGTGCAAGTCGCAAAAGATGTCCAAGATAAGGTAAAACGATTGGAAGAAATTGACGAACAATATTTCTCGAGTAAGCTCGATACCGCAGGCATTCCCGATCCAGACTTGTTGATAAGGACCGGAGGCGAAATGCGTGTCAGCAATTTCCTGCTCTGGCAGTTAGCCTATGCCGAACTTTATTTCACAGACGTTCTGTGGCCGGATTTTAATGATGAAATTTTCGAAAAGGCTTTGCGAGAGTATAGATCGCGTCAGAGGAGATTCGGAATGGTCCCTGACCAAGAAAACAGTGTTGAGGAGAAAGTTTAATGCTCGCAACCAGAATCATCTCTGCGTTGGTAGCGATAATATTAATTGTCCCTACTTTGTTTTGGGGCGGGGTCCTAGGGGTAACTTTACTTGTGATATTTTTTGCTTCTATCGGCGCATGGGAACTAACGAACAATCTACCTAATCTAAGGAATCTACCCTCAAGACTAATGGCAGTTGGTTTAGGAATCCTAATCATCTTGATGTTTTATTGGATATCTGTGGGGTATGTTCCCGCTGTTATTACACTTTTTCCACTCGTGGCGATGTTGTTGCATCTTTTTTGTTTCAGAGTGATTCAGAATACTGTTGATTCCGTCACTCAGGTAATTTTTGTAGGCTCTTATCTCTTCATTCCTCTGGCCCACGCCATTCTTCTTTCGCGAATAGATGCTTCTAATCTGTGGTTGTTTTTTGTCTTGGTAATTGTTTGTCTTGGCGACGCAGGAGCTTTTTTTGCCGGGAAATATTACGGAAAGACTCATTTTTCGGCAAATGTCAGTCCTAACAAAACGGTAGAGGGACTTGGAGGAGGTCTGCTGGGAGCAATTGCTGGTATGATCATCATGAAAATCATAGCGCCAGCCATGCCACCCTTTGGGTTGCTGCTCAAAGCCACTATTATCTTATGGATCGCAGGAGCTTTTGGAGATCTGTGCGCCTCGGCATTAAAGCGAAGGATTGGCATTAAGGACTTCGGCTCAATAATGCCCGGACATGGTGGAATAATGGATCGCGCAGATAGTCTAATACCTAGCATTCCTGTACTCTATTACTTCCTAGTTGTTTCAGGATACGGTATCAACTCATGAAATGTATCTCGGTCTTGGGTAGCGCCGGATCAATAGGAATTCAGGCTCTCGAAGTAATAAGGCTACACCCGGACAAATTCAAAGTTGTTGCTCTGGCTTCCGGAACTAACGTAGAGCTCCTGGAAAAGCAAGTGAGAGAATTTTGCCCTGAGTTGGTTTCATGTGGTAATAAGTGGGCTCATGATGAGCTTGACGCAAGGCTCTCAAATTATGCCAATCCTATTAAAATTGTACATTCCAAGGAAGGTCTCGAGTTAGCCTCGACCTATGAAAACTGTGATCTGGTGGTGGGTGGGCTTCCAGGAAGTGTAGGACTTAGACCGGCATTCTTGACTGTTGCTTCAGGAAAAGATTTGGCGCTTGCGACCAAAGAAGTGCTAGTCATGGCTGGCAAGGTTTTTATGGATTCTGTTAGGTCGTCGAAAATCAATCTGTTGCCGGTAGACTCAGAGCAATCAGCCATTTTTCAGTGCCTTGAAGGAAATAAAAAACATGCAGTTGGCAAGATACATCTGACTGCCTCAGGCGGTCCTTTCAGAACGAAAACAGTTGACGAAATGAATAGGATGACCAAAGAGGATGCCTTACGCCACCCTCGATGGAAAATGGGACCAAAGGTTACGGTAGATTCAGCCACCCTCATGAACAAGGGTTTAGAGGTCATTGAGGCTAGGTGGTTATTTGACACGCCAGCTTCAAAAATTGAAGTCCTGATTCATCCCGAGAGCATTGTTCATTCCATGGTTGAATTTTTGGATGGTTCCATAATGGCTCAACTGGGAGCTACCGATATGAGAATCCCCATAAGCCACGCTCTTGCCTATCCAGAAAGAATAACAACAGGAGTTGACCCCATTGATTTTACTGCATTGGGATCATTAACCTTTGAGAAACCTGATACAGTCAAGTTTCCATTACTCAAAGCAGCCTACACGTCTCTGGAAGATGACTTGAACTGTGTCCCAGTGATCCTGAATGCCGCTGATGAAGTTGCGACAAGCCTGTTTCTCTTTGGAAAAATTCCTTTCAGCGGAATAGCTCCAATTGTAATGAATGCGCTGGAAAAAATCGAGCCAATCGAACTAAGAAATTTGGATGAAATTGAGGAGTTTCATGAATACGTGTGTAGAGTTGTTCTGGAGGCTAGTTTGTGAAAGTGGCCAATATAATTTGTTTCCGTCTTCTTTCATGATTCCCCTGAATCTTCCTTAAGTCGCCTCACGTTGAGATTATTCGCAGTTGTTCATCCAAGACTGCAGACTTAATTAACTACCAATTTTTTGGGGTTGGCATTTGAACGTTTGATTATCTTTAGAAAATCGTTTACGAGCTTGGTAGAAAGTTCATTTTGCTCAGCTTGATTTAAACCTACCAATGGAGCTTGCCCACCAGCCATCTCTCGATGTCCACCGGCTGATCCGAACTTTCCAAGAAGCTTCACAAGGATGTTCCCAGCTTTTAAGGTTCTGGACTTTGATCTTAGTGATAAAACTATCTGATCATCTATTTCTCCCAGACATAAAGACCAATTTACCCCTTCAACACGGAGCAATACGTCTGAAAGCTCAGGTATTATTGATTCTGTCTTAATTTTTCCTATGTTTGATACAGCCACATCTTTGTACAACAACGCATTGGCAAGGCCTCTGTAGTATTCCTCAAAATAAGCTATTGGTAACTCGGGTTTCTCTATTAGTCCAATAACCTTTGGGTTCGTCAAAGGAATTAAATAGTTGAAAGCATGGTGATCAGCTTTACAAGCGCCTCGAATTAACGAATTAGTATCGGTTTTTAAGCCGTAAAGCAAGGCGTTAGCAACAGCAGTGGTTGGTTTTAACCCTGCCGCAAGAATGTATTCGGTTATTATTGTGGCGGTAGATCCATAGTTTGGCCGTATATCATTGAAGGCCGCCTGCTGGGATCTTTTCCTTAAGGGATGATGATCTATGACTACCAGTGGCACAGAAGCCCTAGAAATCAGAAGATTGTTTCCAGACCCCGGTTGGGCGTCAATTAGCAGTATAGATTCATATTTTTCAACGCTCACCTTCTTTAAGGCCATCATTTTTATCTTCAGCCTCTCAACCATAGCCTTGTTCTCAGCCCTGGAAATCACACCACCGTATCCTAGAGTAGTCCTGATTCCAAATTTTTTGGAAAGCAAAAAACTCATGGCAAATGTACCAGCTATAGTATCAGGGTCTGGGTTGTTATGGCATAGCACCAGAGGTCTGAGATTAGGGCGACTGTCGAGAAGTCGGGTAAGCTCTTCAAGTTTTTGTTCAGAACAACTTAAATCCCACTTTGTGGTTGGCATGTCCGATAATTAGTCCTATTGATTTATAAATCAATTATAGTCCAATTTTGAAAAGGAAGTTGCCGTTTTATTAATGGTTTACAGCCGAGATATGCAACTGTTTTCTGATAAAATGATGTCTTTTATTTCCGAAAGCGTTGAGTCCCAATTAGTCGCTAGAATCTGGATTCTCAAATGAAGATAGCATCTTTTTTACCAAACGCTCATTCAAAACCATTCCTCTAATGACGCCTGTGGTTCTTGCGTAACGGTTTTCGATAAATGCTCTGAATTCAAGATCGCGTCTATCTTTCATATGAACCTCACCCATTAAGGTAAGTACCTCTCCTGGGGGGGCCATTGTATTCAAATCTGGAAATTCCGTTCCTGTGAGTATTGGCACTAATTTGGCGTTATTGACAATCTTGAAGACCAAGAAAGCGCCGAATTGAGCTACTGCTTCCATCTGAAGATGACCACCAAACACGGGCATATTTACGAAATGATCTTTGAGAATTGGGTTTTGTAAAGGGGTAGGGATTTTGAATCGGGCAAAACCAATCATGCCGTTGTGAAAGTCTCCTGCTTCCATTATCACCCGATCTAAAAAAAGGAAATTTTCTCCATACATATGGAGAGTTTTTCTGATATCATCTTTTTCATACACAACCCACTGTCTATTTCTTTTGCATGCGCTTGCTTCTTTAGTCCTGTCCTGTGCCAACCCGATAGAAGTCATTCCACATAGATCCCTGTAATAGATTTGTCTAACCTCTCCGGGAATGTATTTTTTTTCTGAAATAAACTCTGAGACCAATATGAGACCGCAAGCCTCCCTGACAAAATCTGAAATGATCTCTACAGCTCGTCTTAGAACAGTGAAGCTGCTGTCGCCTCTCATCTTGTTGAACAACGAATGAACTTTCTCGAACATCATGGCGTTGTCTTGAACGGATGAGATTTCTTGCCAATCGACCGCCAGAAAATTGCTCATCGAATCTTTGAGACGATCAAATCCATCAAGGTTTCCAAGAGCATTCTTCATTTTCGCAAACGACGGTTCAATCCCTGAAGAACACGACTCCAAGTTCTCTAGGTCATGAATATAGTGATACATGACCGCTATTTCTATCCCAGTAAAAAATTGAGATGATTGTGTCCAGGCCTCTGGAAAAGCAGCTACGAGTGTGTTAGAGCCATGGCGGGCCAATCTACGTGATAATTTCTCAAGATATCTCTTAGTTGGGCTGATAAAATAGGGAAGTTCTCCACGATAGGTAAGAGATACGTATTTGGTTTCTTTATCAGAAATTCCTGAAAGACCTCTCACTGTGTCCTCTAAAGACCCGGCGTTAACATAGTACACATTTCGTTTTACCGCTGTAGCCAAATCTGAAAAGACACTCTTTCCCTTGAGGATGTCTCCCACGGCTTTCATAACCGAAGGTTTTCGGGGAAAACCTCCTGCGACAGCATGAATGACCGAATCCAATTTTTCGACGCCTTGAGATCTCAAATAATTTTCAATTGATTTGAAAGTAAGTAAGGTCTCGTCACGTTTTTCAGAATCAAAACGCAGGGGTACTTCAACAAGGTTTACGCCTATCTTTTCAAAAAAAGCCTTTTCTCTAGGGCTGTTTGGATCTAAGGAGGTTCCAAAGACAGTGGCGCCAGCATTCAACGCCGCTGTTGCTATTGAGGCCCCGTAACCACCTTCTCTGGCCCCAAGAATAAGAATAGTTTTTCCTGTTAACATAAATTGGCCCTTAATGTTTGGATTGATTTGTCTCAAAGAATTAGTTCCTCAAAATACTACATACCACCGTTCAGGTCAACTTTAAGAGAAATCTATAACTTGCTAGAAATAATTAGGCAAATTGCTCAGGTGGAACTTCCACAGTGACGTAGGTCTTTTCACGGACAACTGGAATCACTGAATCTTTCCGAGAGATAATCATAGATTGTTCTCAATAGCGGAGATCAAAAGACCTTTAAGAGTAATGAAGTCCGTAGATGATTTTATCCCGGCGGCGCGACGATGACCTCCTCCTCCAAATTTCGATGCGATTTCTGACACATCCACCTTGCCTTTGGATCTGAGACTGACCCTCGTCAAGTTGTCAGAGACTTTGGTCATAAGTACTCCGACTTCAACTCCACGTGTTTCCCGAAGTTTGTTCACCAGGTTTTCTCCATCAGATAAAAAAGCGCCCGCTTGTTCGAAATCTGAAAGGTATAGGCTACTTAAAGCTAGCTTCCCCTCAAGTAACAATTCCAATCGTTCCAATAAGCGCCTCTCCAAAGTTAGTCTTCCAACCGGGAACTCTTCAAACAGGTATTGAGTAATTTCGTAGGAGTCTATGCCTGATTCACACATCTCTGCAGCAATTCTGAAAGTAGAGCTATTTACACCTTCGAACCTGAAACAACCCGTATCTGTAACAAGCCCTGTGAAAAAGGCCTTAGAAGGCTTGTGAGAAGGAGTGTAACCCGTAGACTTCATGATCTGAAATATGATCGACGAGGTTGAATTAGCTGACGCTGAAACCAAATTAATATCCCCGAAGTTTGGATTGGTTGGATGGTGGTCTATGTTTATCAGTTTGATATGAGGTCTCAATTTGTCAATACAAGGGGCTACACGGTTCTGAGCTGCCGCGTCCACAGAAATGATGAGCCCAGGATTAAGCTCGGATGGGTCTATGCCCAACAAAGCCTCTTCAATTCCATCAAGAAATCCAAAAAGCTCCGGTGGTTCAGATTCATACAGCAAAAAAGACGTTTTGCCCATTTCTTTCAAGGACAAATACAGGCCCAAACTGGAACCAATTGCGTCTCCGTCTGGATTGATGTGGGTCACTATGAGAATCCTGTCGGAACCCAATATCTCTCGGCTAATCTGTCCTATCATCCGCTTCCCCGTCTTCAATGATTACCGACTTTAATAGACTGTTAATGTGATCCGAATAATCGAAGGATGAGTCATAGAAAAAAGAGATTTGTGGGATATATTTCAAATCCAATTCATCCCTCAGTCTCTTCCTAATGAATCCCTCAGCTGATTGTAAACCGGCCAAATGAATTTCCGTTTTTCCATCTGCAAGGCAACAAAAATATATTCGAGCTGTTTTAAGGTCCGAACTCATTTTCACTTCTGTTATTGTTACACCTTGAATTCTCGGATCCTTGGCGTCATTGTTAACGACATCGGAAACAACTTCCCGAATGAGTTCTGCTACCCGATTCTTTCTAAAATTTGACATGAGATCATCTTTCTTAGTCATGCATGAACTTTGAAAAGGTCATATTTCAAAGAATAACCATATCTCGAAAATCCACAAACTAATTCAAGTTCAAGAACTTACTATTGAAGCCCTCCGAACTGGATGATTTCAGTAGTAAAGGATTCTATTTCGGCAACATGCAGCTCTTCAATAAAGTGGTGCACACTCTCCAACATGCTGTGAGCGTGGCCTGCGTCGTTCGACACTACAGCGATTGCTATAATGCCTCTCTGCCATTTATCATTTTCTCCAACCTCCGCTATTGAAATATCAAATCTGCCTCTGACTTTTCCTAGAATGCTTTTAACGACTTGCCGTTTCTGCTTCAGTGAAAAAGATTGGTGAATAAATACTTTGAAAACTGCAACGCCTACTACCATCAATCAAATTCTCCCTTAAAAAAAATGAGGCGCGCTTGGCCGCCTCATTACACAATATCATAGAAAATCTACCAACAGTATCGGCTATTTATTAAGATTACAGCTTCGCTGATTCTTTGGAAATCACAAAACCTTCAATAATGTCCCCAACCTTGATGTCTCTAAAATTCTCGATTCCTATACCACATTCATAGCCCTCTAGGGCCTCTTTAACATCATCTTTAAATCTTCGCATAGATGCTATTTTTCCGGTATGAATAACGACGTTGTCTCTGAGTAATCTAATCTGATTAGATCGCTCAATTTTACCTTGAACAATATAACAACCGGCTATCACACCAATTTTTGGAACACTGAAGGTCTGTCTGACCTCGGCTCGGCCAACCACTGATTCTTTTTCTATCGGCGCTAAAAGACCTTCCATAGCCTTCCTAACATCTTCTATCGCCTCATAGATGACCGTATAAAGCCTTAAGTCAATTTTTTCCTGTTCGACTAATTGCGACGTCTTTACGGTCGGTCTAACATTGAAACCAATTATCATGGCCTTTGAAGCCCTAGCTAGCATCACATCTGACTCGTTAACTGCGCCAACGCCGCTGTGTATAACCTTTTGGATGACCTCAGTCGATGGAATTGCCAGAAGAGCCTCTTTTAAAGCCTCAACAGATCCCTGAACATCAGCCTTGATGATTATATTGAGCTCTGGCTGCTCAAGCTTGCCCATTTTTGCCATCAAGTCTTCAAGAGAAGCAGGAGATGAAAGCGCAACTGAATCTTCTCGGATCTTCTGTTGACGATGAGCCCCAATCTGACGGGCTAAACGCTCTTCATCAACGACCAGAAAGAGTTCCCCAGCCTCCGGAACGCTTGAAAAACCTTGAATTTCAACAGGTGTCGCAGGACCGGCCTCAGTCAAAGAACGTCCTTCATGATCAAGCATGGCCCTGATTTTTCCAAAATGAACCCCAGCTACAAATGGTTCTCCTAAACGAAGTGTTCCTTCTCTAACTAAAACAGTGGCAACGGGTCCTCTTCCCTTATCCAACCTGGCTTCGATGACGGTTCCTGAAGCCTTTTTGTTCGGGTTCGCTTTGAGCTCAAGTATTTCAGCCTGCAAGAGTATCAAATCAAGAAATTCATCCAAGCCTGCTCCTGTTTTAGCGCTAACTTCGGCAAATAATGTGTCTCCACCCCATACTTCAGGAATGAGATTTTGCTCCGCGAGCTCCCTCATTACCCTGTCCTTGTCCGCTTCAGGCTTGTCAATTTTGTTTATAGCAACGATTATTGGAACATTTGCGGCTCTCGAGTGGTTTATTGCTTCCTTAGTCTGTTCCATCACCCCATCGTCCGCCGCTACCACCAGAATTACAAAGTCAGTCACCTGAGCCCCTCTGGCTCTCATTGCAGTAAACGCCTCGTGGCCAGGGGTATCGAGGAAGACCAGCTCACCCTTGGGAAGCCTCACCTTGTAAGCTCCAATGTGCTGTGTAATTCCTCCAGCTTCCTGATCCGTTACATGGGTGGACCTGATTCTATCCAACAATGAAGTCTTGCCATGATCGACATGTCCCATCACAGTAATCACAGGTGGCCTCGAAACTAGGTTTTCTGAAGTGTCAGCAATTTTTTCAGGTAACATGTCCTTTTCAGTGGGACGACTTGTTTCCGTCTCAAATCCAAATTCGCCAGCTACCAGGGTCGCTGTGTCGAAATCTATTGTTTCGTTCATCGCAGCCATAACCCCAAGGCGTATAAGCTGTTGGATAACTTCAGCTGCTTTTACACTCATTTTGTGAGCTAAGCTCGCTACAGTCACCAACTCCGGAATCTTGATTCTTCTCTTAATGGCTTTCGGAACAGTGATTTCCGTTTTACGCGGTCTTGGTTTTTTGGTTTTTCTGATTCGTCCAGCCCGAGGCCGATCATCGTAAAGATCGGCGACATTTATAATTTCTTTTGGTTTTCTGATTCGACCCTTGTCTTCATCTACTCGTTCATCCACCGCAGATCGAACTTTCTTGTCCTTTTTCCTCTTGGGACGACGTTCGTCCTCCACTGGAATTTCTACTATCAAGGGCCTATAGGGCTGTTCGGGTCTTGTCGTAGGCCTGGATGGTGGAACGTGAGGGGTATAAGGTCTAGGCGATTGCTCGGCAGAGGATGGGCGGCTCGGACCTTCCGCTGAATGAGGCCTAGGCTGAGGCCGGGCCTGAGGAGGTCTTTCTCGCTCGCGATCGGGCTCTTTGGGCTGTTCTTTTTTCAACTGAATACGACCAATTATTTGGGCTGGTTGCATTCTCTTGTCTTTTTTCTTTTTCTTGCGCGCTGCACGTTCCTCCGCATCCTTGGGATCCTCAGAGGACTCTGATTGGTCTTCAGTCTCGATCTCAAGTGTGACGCCAGTGGCTTGGATTGTCTCAGCGGTCTGTCTCGAAGTTTGTTCTACCTTGTCATCTTTTGGTGTAATGACAGAAGCCTCTGTTTCTCCTCCCCTTTCCAATGCTGGTTGGGTAGGCGTAAGCTCCGATTTAACTTCCGAGACAATTTTGTCCGTTTCATGAGAAACAAGGGGTGGTGAAACTCCCAAGGTCCCTAATTCTGTCTCCTCAGGCTCTTTCATCACAACAGGTGGCTCTTTTTTGGGAGGACGTGGAGCCATCTCTATTATTCTGGCCGGTTCATGCTTCCGGTGCCTTCGCTGAGGAGCGGTTTTTCTCTGGTCCGTAACTGCGGTTTGCCCCACACCTGGTTCCCTGGCTTCTTGGATCAATTCTGCAGGCTGTTCCGCTTTGGGTTGAGCTGTTTCGGCTGTTTCAGCTACTCTCTCAACTATGTCAGTCCTGGGAGGTGTTTTTGCCCTTCGACGTATTACCGTGGGCCTAATGCGTTGCTCAACAACTTCCCTTCTGGGGATGGCGCTAACCAAGTGGGCCCTGAGAGCTGAAGGATCATCTATCTCCAGAGGGCTATCTGGTCCATCTACCGAGAACCCCATAGTGACGAGTTCTTTTAATAAATCCTCGTTTTTGACCTTTAAGTCTCTAGCAAGGTCATCAACGGTAAGCACGGTCATCTAATACCTCTTTTTCTAGCCCTCTTTGCTGAAATCAATCTCGACGTCAACCGCCGAAACTGGACTTTTTAGAGCCCTTGAAAATAAATTTTTTTTTATAGCCTTGTTCAAACAAGAATTCGAGGGGCAAACATAACAACCTCGACCCTTCACGAATATACCCTTAGAAACCATTGAAAGTTTTCCGTCAATCAGCTTAAATTTCACAAGTTGATCAGCCAACATTTTTTTTCTACAACTTATACATGTTCTTTGAGGAATGTAGCCCCTATTTACCATCATTTTCTTCGTCTTTGGAATGTTTGAGTGTTAATGCCGATACCCCAGCATCCCATAGACCTTCATTGTCGTCTTCATTTTCTTCCTGAGTTTCTTCGGTTTCATCTGACAACTCAAACGAATCTTCAATCTCTGACTCCTGAATGTCTTCATCGTCCTCAGAGACATCGGAAACAGGGTTGGCTAGATACCTTAGTGCGCCATGCTGGAGGGCAATGCCCTTTTCATTAGTTATCCCCATGAAACTCGTAAGTTCCGCGAGAGTGGCTCTCGCAATGTCCTCAGGACTGCGATATCCATTATCAAAAAGTATGCTGGCAGTCTCTTCATCCATTCCATCGATCGCTAGCAATCTCTCGAAAGATTCTCCTGTGACCTTATCATCTTTTGATTCACTTCTTACGTCGATTTTCCAACCAGTTAGCCTAGCTGCTAACCTGACGTTCTGTCCGCGTTTTCCAATAGCAAGAGATAGCTGGTCGTCAGCGACCACTACTTCCATAGCGCCTATCTCGGAATCGATGATGACTTTTGAAATTTCAGCTGGAGCCAGCGCATTGCACACAAATCTGGCCGGATCATCATTCCACGGAATTATGTCTATCTTTTCTCCTCGCAATTCCTGAACAACAGCTTGAACTCGTGATCCCTTCATTCCGACACAGGCTCCCACAGGATCGACATCCGCGTCAGAGGATCTAACTCCAATTTTGGCTCGTTGCCCGGGTTCTCGCGCCGCGCACATGATCTTGACAATTCCTTCAGCTATTTCAGGAACCTCTTGCTCAAACAGCTTGATCAAAAAAGACGGCGCTGACCTGGACAAGATGATTTGAGGATCTTTCTGTGTTCTCTTCACATCTGTCACGAGAGCCCTGATCCTCTCACCAGGACGATATGTCTCCCGAGGAATCTGTTCCGTCGCCGGCAAGATCGCCTCAGCCTTACCCAGGTTGACAATCGTGTTACGCTTTTCAAATCTCTGAACTACTCCCGTGACAATTTCATTCTTTCTGTCTTTATATTCAGCATAGATGTTTTCACGCTCTGCGTCTTTTACCTTTTGTATGATCACCTGCTTGGCAGTCTGAGCCGCGATGCGACCAAAAGTTTCGGTATCCATTTTGACACCCAACTGGTCACCAATCTCAGCCTCTTGATCAAGCTCACGCCTGGCTGTTTCTAAATCAATTTGAACCATGGGGTCTTCTACATTGTCCACCACGTCCTTGAACAAGAAAACCTCAATTTCACCGGTGCTCGTGCTATATTGCGCTTCCAACTCAACCTTCGGGCCAAATTTCTTACGAGCTGCCGACACTAGCGCGGCTTCTAGAGCCTCAACCAAAGTATCGCGCTCTATTCCCTTTTCTTTGGCCACCTGATCTATCATACGGTCCAAATTTCCCATCATCATTCTCCCGTTTGCACGGTTCCTCTTCTTAAATCATTCCGAAACAACTTTTCCGGGTTTAAGTCTAGCCGAGCCTTTTCCACGAGTTCCGGTTGAATTTCAACCTCCATGCCTTCTAGTTCGACTACAATATTAGAATTTCTCAATCCCTTTAGTAGACCAGCAAAATTCCTTCTTCCACCGATTTTAGTAGTAGTCTTAATCTTGACTGAATTTCCTGCGAACCTTTCAAAATCTTGAAGTTTTCTCAAAGCGCGGTTTATTCCGGGTGACGAAACTTCAAGGGTGTAGGATTGTTCAATGGGGTCTTCTATATCTAAAAGTGCGCTAATCTGTCGACTACAAATCTCGCAGTCATCAAGATTAACGCCACATGGTTTGTCAATATACAGACGCAGCACCCATCGCCCTGTTTCGAATCTGAACTCTAATTCCACCAACTCAATGCCGTCAGCTTCAAGTCTTGGTTCGATTAAATTCCATAATTTCGAAATTAGAG
Source organism: uncultured Desulfomonile sp. (assembly GCA_937930835.1). GTDB lineage: Bacteria > Desulfobacterota > Desulfomonilia > Desulfomonilales > Desulfomonilaceae > CAITZA01. Next base: position 10,482 of record CALGLN010000105.1, on the reverse strand, counting down.
GTTCAGTCATAAATTAAATGAGCTACACAGGATACACGTATAACTTTTAGTTCTATTTTAGCTTATGCTCACAATAAAAAACCCGGGAAAATGACCCGGGTGGATTTAACCACTCACTGGAGCGGGCAACGGGGCTCGAACCCGCGACATCAAGCTTGGGAAGCTTGCACTCTACCAACTGAGCTATGCCCGCGTTAGTTTTACACTAACAATCACTTTAAATTCTGTCAAGCTATAACAGATGGTTGTTCTAAATTTCAAATCCTCTGATTGCTAACTTGTCATCATCCATCCTGACAAGGTCCACATCAAAGCAACAATCTGATATCTTTGCCAAAATACTGTTACATGAGTTTTGGGTTGACCTCGATTGAAGACTTGTCCCTAAGAGCCCTTATCCAGCCCTTTAGCAACTCAGTTTTTCGAACTTCTAAGACCCATTGTCCAAAAGCGAGCGCTTCCTTGGCAAATAGTTCATCTGACGCTCTTTCAATCTTCAATAGACGAACTACGGCTACACCTTCTGGAACGGGTATTGGTTGCGGGAAAATTGGAGTCGATGGGGAAACACTTGTGAGCATCTCTGTCACTACGGACGACTTCCCAAGACTAGGTACGAAACCGGCAGTTCTCGAGGTTGGCTCCATATCCCTCCATTCTAGATTATTTTGTTTCGCAACCATTTCAAAATCATTAGGGTTCTTTGTCAACGCTTCAATTATGGATTCTGCCTTCTTAGTTGCCTCAGCCAAAGACCTGTCGCGAAGAAAATCTTTTTCCACAATCTGTCTTATTTCTTCGAGTTCAGGGATTCGTTCTTTGTTCTTTTCTAAAACTTGCGCAATGGCGTATTCATCTCCAATCCTGAACATTTTTGACATTTCGCCTAATTTGAGCTGAAAGACTTCATCAGACAGTTTTGGGTCATTTTGTGCGAATGGTAGTCCTGAATCTTTGAGAACGTTATCTGCCATGTGAACTTCAAAACCAAATTTTTTGGCATTGTCCAATAAATTCTCTGATCTATAGACGGATTCATAGAAGTCGTCGGCATGACCAGATATTTTCTTTTTTGCCCTTTCCTCAACGAGTTTATCAGCGATATCTTTCTTGGAATCTTCAAAAGTTTTCTGAGATTCCTGAATCACTTCTTCAACTCTTATTATGTGGTAACCCTTGTCAGACTTAACCGGGGCCGACACCTGGCCAACTTCAAGGTCAAATACGGCCTGATCAAAGGCATGGCTCATGGTTCCTGGACTCAGGAACCCTAGATCGCCACCATTGGCTTGGGATGTCTCATCCTGAGATTCTGACCTGGCTAATGAATCGAAGTTCTCACCTGCCTGAATTCTCTTTCTCAAGCTCTCAGCTTTCTCTCGAATTTCTCCGAGTCCGCTGGCGTCCATTTCAGGAGATGTCTTCAGCAAAATATGCCTGACTCGTCGTTTTTCTGGAACGAGGAACTCTTTGGGATTTGAATTATAATATGATAACGCCTCGTCATCCGAAATGGACATTTCTTTTGCTAAGTCTCGCCAAGAAAAAACCACGTATTGGATCTTGATAGAAGGGGGTATCTCATATCTGGCAATTCTGTTCTTGTAATATGCCTCAAGTTCCTTGGAATCAATTTCTTTCGTCTTAGCGTCTTCTTCAGGTTTGAGAAGAAGCATAGACAGCACAAGCTTGTCGTTCTGAAAATGCCACAAGGTCTCAAGCTCTTTGTCATTGGTCTTAACTGAATCAGCTATTATCCTTGCAACTTGTCCTTCCAAAAGCTCCTGCTTACGGTTACTTTCAAATATGGCTGGCGTAGCTTTTACAGAGCTCAAATAGGCTCGATAGATGTTAGGATCGAAGACGCCATTGTTCTGAAATTCTGGAGTGTTTCTAATGCTGTAAATTAAATCATCATCTGTCACCATCAAGCCTAAACGATTTGCTTCCTGAAGTAAGACCAACTGATCGATCATCCCTTCCAGAACAATCTTTTTTAAGTTCATTTTTTCGATAAAATCCGGAGGCATGGCCCCTTTGAATCGAGACCTCATAAGTTCGACCTGATTTTCGTACAGGTTATAAAACTGATCATATGTGATCACAGTTCCATTGACTTTAGCGGCAAAGTTCTTATCTACATCACTGGATCCACCCCAGCCAAAAAAGAACACAAACACCACTATGATGCCAAAAAGCGCTATCTTAATGATCCATGAACTGGCGTGACGCCTCATGAGGTCTAGCAAAGCGAATTCCTCCTAACTTTCGTTGGCTGAGCGATAATACTTTTAGAGCTGATAGTTGTCAATCATAGCTCGAACTTATTCGTTTGGCAAAATCGCTTCAATCTTTTTTTTCTCGTTTGTCAAGTAGTCTTGCTCATGACAAAAACTTCTGATAGATGTCTTCATGTAAAAAAATTTTTCTATGTGATTGGAAAAACATGTTGTCAAATTGGCTTTCAGGGGCTTTCTCTAATGACATGGCGATAGATCTCGGGACTGCCAACACCTTAGTTTATGTGCGAGGACGAGGCGTGTTGCTTTCGGAGCCTTCCGTAGTCGCAATTAAGGTGGACTTACGGAGAGGACCCAGAATAGTGGCCGTTGGAACTGACGCCAAGAAGATGCTCGGGAGAACTCCAGACAACATAAAAGCAATCAGACCGATGAAAGATGGGGTTATAGCCGACTTCGAAGTTACAGAAGCAATGCTTAAACATTTCATTTTCAAGATTCATCGAAGACGTTTCTTGGTCAAACCCAGAATCGTAGTGTGTGTTCCAGCAGGGGTTACACAGGTTGAAATGCGAGCAGTTAGAGAAGCTTCTGAGAGCGCTGGAGCCCGTGATGTTTATCTCATCGAAGAACCGTTAGCGGCTGCAATCGGCGCCAATCTCCCCATTACAGAACCTACGAGCAATATGATCGTTGATATCGGAGGCGGAACTACTGAAGTGGCCGTAATTTCTATGTCAGACATTGTCTACGCCAAGTCGTTGCGTATAGCAGGTGATACTATAGACAGCGACATAATTCGATATGTTAAACAAAAACACAGTCTCCTAATAGGCGAAAGAACCGCCGAAATGGTCAAAATGCTCATTGCGAGCGCATGTCATGAAAGAGAGGAAACCATCATCGAAGTTAAAGGGCGCGACCTCATAGAGGGTGTGCCAAAGGTTATTCCTCTGAGATCCGGAGAAGTCACTGACGCAATCTCAGGCACTGTGAGAGCCATTTTGGAGACGGTAAAGACGGCATTAGAACAAACCCCCCCAGAACTGGCCTCTGACATCGTAGATAAAGGGATAGTGTTAACAGGTGGCGGAGCGCTTCTAAAAAATCTGGATGAGGTAATAAGAAGAGAAACGGGGTTGCCAGTCAACATTGCTGATGATCCTCTGTCTACGGTTGTAAGAGGCTCTGGTGTAGTTTTTGAAAACTTTGGCATATATAAGGATGTGCTGATGAGGGCCTAAAACTAGCATTCTAGCTCTCCAGATATGGCAAATCCATAAAGGCGAAAAAATCGTGATCTAAGGGTAATAAAACTATAACGTGCCGCTTTTCTTTCAAAAATTCTAAGATCTTAGAGTTAACTAATTTAGTATGCCCCGTTCAGCTAGAGAAATTGGTTTAGTACTCCTCCTTATCGGTCTGGGGCTGATCATACTCTTCTCCTCTCTCTCCAAGAATGAGACGGGTTTTTTTTCTGAAACATTTAATAAAATTGTTGAGCCTCTCTACTCCTCGACCTTTTTTATTAACAACAAAATTAAAGGGTTGTTCCATTCGTATTTGTTTTTGGTGGGATTAAATAAAGAAAACCAATTGCTAAAAGAAGAGAATTCTCGCTTACGAATGGAAAATGCAACTTTGTTGGAAAAAGCCAATGAGAACGAGAGGCTTAGGAAATTTGTCGGACTCAAGACGATCTTAGATCATCCATCTCTATTGGCACAAGTTATCGGGATGGATGCTTCAGGAGTCTACAGGACAGTTATAATAAACCGTGGGCTGGATGATGGTATAAGTCCTAACATGCCCGTGGTGGTCGCCGAAGGGGTTATTGGAAAGACTCTCGTGGTTTCTGAAGGCATGTCACAAGTCGGTTTAATTACCGACCCATCGGTCTCAATCGACTCTAGAATAGACCGAACTAGAGATCGCGGTGTTCTCGTAGGTTATTCAAGCAACGCATGTGTCCTAAAGTACCTGAATCGTAAAGCATCAGTAATTAAAGGTGATAGAGTAATAACCTCGGGACTTGACGGGATTTTCCCTAAAGGATTGCTGGTGGGAATAGTTGAATCCATTCAGCTCGGTCCACAAGGTCTCTTTCTCGAAGCAATTGTACAACCTTCGGCCAACTTTTACGAAATGGAGGAGGTTTTAGTAGTTCTGGTCAAGCAAGGTGGATTTCATATAGAGCCTGGTCTGGATGCCAAGAAATGACTCAAATACTATTCCTGAGCATCACCGGCCTCATTGCTTTGACAGTACAGTCGAGCACAATATTTAAGATCATCCCTAACGAGATTAAACCCGATTTGGCATTGATCCTGATAGCATGGTCTACGGGACGCATTAAATTCTCTATTGGGGTGTGCTTCAGTTTTTGTTACGGCCTGTGCCTAGACATGATGTCAGGGGCTCCATTGGGGCTTATAGGATTGCTCTATCTATTCACATATGTCTTTTTCGGTTATATCGATTCATTTTTGGAGGTTACGGGAGTAGGTAGAATCTATTTCACGATCTTTCTGGCTTGCGTTTTTGTCTATACTGCCTTGCACATATCAAGAGGCTTATTGGGGGAGATGAATTTTGGTGTCTCTCAGCTATACTGGGTTTTAATCAAGTCCATTTCTACAGCAACATTTTCATGGCTGATTTTTAAATTGCTCGACAGATCGTGGAGCGAATATTCAAGAATTGTTGGAACCACGTAAATGTCAGAATATATAAGGAGCTATGATAAGACACACAACAGTCGACTGCAGATCTTAATAGCTTCTGCAATAGTTATCATGACCTTTTCGATACTGATATCAAAATTGTGGCGCTTGCAACTAATTGAAGGCGAATATTTTAGTGAAATGTCTTACAGCAACAGAACAAGGCTTCTGAGGCTTGCCCCGCCTCGAGGATCAATTACAGACTGTAATGGAAAGATACTGGCACAGAATCAGCCCAATTTCTCTCTCTCTGTTTTCCCAGGGGAACTTAGGGAACCCGAGAAATTAATCGAAATTGCTCCCTCTATTCTGGGAATTTCTCCAGAGAGAATGAGAATCATGCTATTGAACGCTTCTAACAGCCCAAAGTACAAGATGTTTCAACTAAAAAGGAACCTGAGCATTGAGGAAGTTTCCCTTTTGAAATCCAATCTAGGAGATACAAAAGGCGTGGTAATTGAAGCAAAGCCCTATCGCCAATACCCCTACAGGGAATCTCTATGTCACGTGTTGGGAACTCTGGGCGAAATTTCTTCCGAGGAATTGATGAAATCAGAGCGGTTTGTCTATAAACCTGGAGATCTTGTTGGCAAGACTGGCATTGAGAAGGATTATGAGAGTTATTTGAAAGGAGAAGAAGGCTGGAATCAGATCGAAATAGATGCCAAGGGTAGGCAGATTGGAACTACAAACAAAATATTGCCCCAAAAGGGGGCTGATATAATGTTGACCTTGGACATCGATCTCCAAAAATATGTAGAGCAGGTTTTTGTCGAGCGAGCCGGTTCGGTTGTGGCTCTGGATCCGGAAACAGGACGTGTCCTGGCTTTGGTCAGTAAACCGGATTTCGATTTGAATCTGTTCAGTCCTTCCATCAGCGAACGTAACTGGAAGAACCTGAATAGCGATCCCCTGCATCCTCTCGAGAACAGAGCGATAAGAGGATTATACGCGCCTGGAAGCACGTTCAAAATGGTTACAGCCATGGCTGGATTGTCCTATGGGGTCATTAGGCCCGAGACAACTTTCGACTGCGCTGGTGAACTCGAGGTTTCCAATCAGACGTATAGGTGTTGGAAACAGAGGGGGCATGGAAAGGTTTCCTTGCACAAGGCCTTAGTGGAATCTTGCGACGTCTATTTCTACGAACTGGGGCTTAGTTTAGGCGCTGACAGAATCGCAAAATATGCCTCTTTATTCGGGTTTGGAACAGCTTCGGGAATTGAATTATCAAACGAACTCCCCGGCCTGGTCCCCAATTCCGCATGGAAACAGAGACGATATGGGAGTCCAATAAAAGATGGAGATTCTGTAACGATGTCCATAGGTCAGGGGTATCTTCTTTCAACCCCCATCCAGATGGCCGCAATGATGGCGGCTGTAGCAAACAACGGCAAGGTTATGAAACCTTACCTTATCCACAAAATTGTTTCAGCCGATGGAAGAGCACTGTTTGAAAACCAACCCGTCCAGAAATGGGATACCTCGTTTGATTACAAACACATACAACTGCTGCAGAAAGCCTTGAAAGACGTAGTAGAAGATAAGTCTGGGACTGGCCGGAAGAGTTTTATTCCAGGTCTTAGAGTACATGCCAAGACTGGAACCTCTCAGGTCATAACGGAGAAGGATAGAATTACTGAAATGGATCAGGTCCCATATCACGAGAGAACACACGCTATGTTTGTGGCCTACGTTAATGACAGACCCAAAAAAATCGCTTTATCAGTAATAGTCGAACACGGTGGAGGAGGTGGCGCTGTTGCGGCTCCTATAGCTAGAAAAATCCTTTGCAAGTATTACGACATTCCGGAATCGCCTCAATAAAGGGCATGAAACAACTTTAACAGAATGTAAAAGTCAACTCGATATGACAAAAACTTATGGCTTATTTTGAGATCCACAACAAATTTGTAGTTTCGTTCGGTAGGCTGGAGTGGTCCATCATATCAGTGTCAGTAATCCTGACCATGATTGGAATAGCTCTAATATACAGCGCTACGGCCAGCCTGGGAGTCCACGATAAGACGTTTGTCGTCAAACAAATTGCATGGTTTAGCCTCGGAATAGTAATGCTTACGGCCCTATTAATTGTCGATTACAGAATTTTTGAAAAATATTCATTTTGGATATATTTGGGCATTATCGTAGCATTGATCGTTGTGTGGTCCATAGGAAGGGTAACTGCTGGTTCGCGCAGGTGGATAGACCTAGGCCTTATGAGGTTTCAACCTTCTGAGTTTGCGAAAGTGGCTGTAGTGCTTGCATTATCCAGGCTCTTGGGGGAAAAATTCGGTTCTGCCCCAATAGAGCTTTCTGACTTGATAAAACCATTTGGAATAATAATATTGCCCGTGGCGCTTGTGCTAGTTCAACCCGATTTGGGAACCGCTATCGTAATTTTTTTAATTGGAGTTTCGGTAGTGTTGTTTGCTGGTCCGAGCAAACGCGTAGTCGCTTGGCTATTTGCGGCAGGAATTTCGGTTATGGTTTGGACGTATTTCTTTAGTGGAAAGTTACTTCTGGATTATCAGAAGAAACGAATTGCAACATTTTTAAATCCTGATTATGATCCGTTAGGATCGGGCTATCATATTATTCAGTCTCAGATAGCGATAGGATCCGGTGGGCTCACGGGGCAAGGTTTCCTGCAAGGCGCCCAAAATCAACTGATGTTCTTGCCAGTGAAACATACGGATTTCATTTTTACCATCCTGGCCGAAGAATTCGGCTTTATCGGATGTTTGATTGTCCTAGGACTTTTTGCCGCTTACTTGTTCCGTGGCCTGAGCATAGCTCACAAGGCTAGAGACGGTTTTGGCTCTTTAGCAACCTTCGGATGTATTTCAATAATTTTTTGGCATGTTACTATAAATGTAGGCATGGTAATGGGACTACTGCCGGTTGTGGGAGTTCCGTTAAATTTCTTGAGTTATGGAGGAAGTTCTTTATTGGCGTCATTCACAATTACGGCGCTAGTAGCAAACGTAAGCATGCGACGCTTCAATTACTACAGTTGAAATGTGGCTGTTCTAGGAGTTGATTCAAAAACTACATCAAACTAGAAGCATGGTAAAAATATTATCAAAGATTACAATGTACAGATAAAATATTTTAAATTATTTCTTGAACCTCTCATTTTTATGTGTTAAGGACTGAGTAACCGGCTTTGGTAAGACATAGTTTTTGCCGGAATCCAGGAGGGAGCATGCTCCGATTTAGAAAAGCCAAAAATGACGCAGTGACAGGGTTCCTTGGAAGTCAAACAGAATTCACAGGAAAGCTTTCTTTCGAAGGGATAGTTCATCTAGATGGTCATTTTCAGGGCGAAATAATAAGCCGGGGAACGCTGGTTATAGGACCTGACTCAATCGTTGAGGCCGAAATTCATTCAAATTCCCTGAAAATTTCTGGGGAAGTTAGAGGCGATATCACCGCCACCGAGAAAATCGAACTGTTTCCCCCTGCAAAAGTTTTCGGAAACATCCGCACTCCGAGTTTAGTAGTCGAAGAAGGCGTAATCTTCGAAGGTATTTGCAGTATGAGTTCGTTTCAGCCAGAAATGCCGGAACTTGAGAGAAAAGAATCAGAAGTGACCGTCGATGACGATGAATCGGACGAAGGAATTTCTGCACAGGCATGGCCTGTAAGTTTTGATCAGGGTGATAATCTCACAAACCTTTCAGATGATGACACGGAGAACGAAACCTTACCCAAGCACGATCGCTGATTCTTGTCTTGAATTGGCTACTATACTAGAAAAATATCTTGACACCTTTATCCTGCGGTGTTACTAAAATAAGCCATTCACAGTCTAGGCCTTATTTATCCTTTTAAATAAAATTAGGTACTTAGAAGTCACGTGGAGGCGTGCTCAGATGGCTGTCACGCCGGCGCCTGTTTAACTTCTCGCATCGGGAGATCAAGCCAGTGATCAATTTAAATTTTACGATGTTGATTCAGTTGGTAAATTTCCTGGTCTTGCTACTTCTCTTAAATGCTCTGCTCTACAAGCCCATAATGGCCAAGATTAGGGAAAGGGAGGCTACGATCAAAAAAGATCGTGAAAAAGCCCTTGAGCTTGAAACTGAAGTTGCAAATCAGGAAGGAAAGCATCGCGATGCCTTGGTCCAAGCCAGGAAAACTGCGGCTGAAGAAAAAGCTTCTCTTTTAGCGGCTTCGAAGATCAAGGAATCCGAAATTCTTGAGAAGGCGAGGCAAGAGGCTGCTAGGATTGTGGAAGAAATGAGAAAATCAATTCGAGCAGAATCGGAAGAAGCCCGCAAGAAACTCAAGCAAGACATGACTCCGTTAGCGCAGTCTGTAACGGAGAAAATTCTAGGGAGGGCCGTCTAATGAAATCGTCAGTACGGTCCCTTCTGTATTTTACAGTAGTGTCCTTGCTTGTGCTAACTGCTTCCACCGCTATGGCGGCAAGTGAAGGCGGAACAACCTGGACACCTTGGTTGTTGCTGTGGAGAGTGATTAACACTCTAGCTTTAGTGGCCCTCCTTGTTTACTTCGTTAAGAAGCCCTTGGTTACGTTTTTCCGCGAAAGAAAAGCTAATATTGCTAGGGAACTGGATGAGGCCAAGGAGAAAAGAGACGAGGCGCTGCGTCTGATTGAAGACTACAAGACCAAGCTGGCCGGAATGGAACAAGAATTGGCTAAGATGACCGCCGAGTTGAAAAAAGTTGCGGAATCCGATAGCCAAAAGGTTGTCCTAAACGCCGAAAAGTTGTCCTCAGCAATGATCGAATCTGCTAAACTGACGGCTGAGCAGGAAGTCAGGAAAGCTCGAATTCTTCTCAAGAATGAGGCCGTCGAACTTGCTGTGACCATGGCGGAAGCCCTCATAAAAGAAAAAATCAACGATCAGGATCGCAAGCGTATCGTTGAGGACTATCTGGTTAAGGTTGGGGGTATGAAGTGATAGACACAACTTTAGCTAAACGTTACGCAAAGGCGCTTGTAGAGATCGGTCTGGAGAACGATAAACTCGACAAATATGGCGCCGATCTTTCCGGTTTTACGCAGCTAATCGAATCATCTCGTGATCTGAGAGAGGTTCTAGTCAGCCCTGTCTTCACGAAAGAAGATAAAAAGACAATAGCTGGCGACGTGCTCTCGAAAATGACTGCTGATCCTATGGTTGTCAACTTTGTAAAAGTCTTGATAGACCGAAAAAGAATTGATCAATTACAGGGAATCAATGCGGCGTTCGCTGACAAGGTGGATGAGATTAGAGGTATAACTCGCGGAGAAATAATTAGCGCCGAACCGTTAACCGATGAAGATATGAACCAGGTCACAGAGGCCCTTTCCAAATTGAGCGGCAAAAAAGTTCTGCTCGAGGCCAAGGTTAATGACTTCCTGATTGGAGGTCTGTATGCCAAGGTCGGTGACATGGTTTTTGACGGTACGATTCGCACTCAGCTAAACCAGCTTAAGGAAAGCCTGAAGGGATAGGGACAATGCAGATCAGAGCCGAAGAAATCAGTGAAATTATCAAGCAGCA
>CALGLN010000104.1 GCA_937930835.1 uncultured Desulfomonile sp. | reverse complement strand
TACTTTACCTTCGGCAGTTCAGCCATTTGCTGTCCTCCTTGAATTAAGAAAATCTGAAGAGAGCGGCCCCTGTCTTTCGACCATGCACTGCCGCTTTGTTATGTTTAAGGATTAATAAATGAGGATAACTACGCTCCATACCATAAACCCTACACCCGGTTCTTAGCAAGTATTTTCCTCGGGAGATGTTACGGAAAAACGATGACGTCCCCTGTTTTCAACACTGCCGTTTATTGACAAAGAATGGCTCGCATCGTATAAAAATGCCTATATGACATTAAAAACAAACCAAAAAGGGCCTTGAGATGGAAAAACAAGATCTTGAACTTATTGAGTCGTGTAAAGATCGTGAGCCTGAGTTAAACAAACTTTGGCAGGAGCATCTCGAATTTGAGGAGCAACTGGAAGTTTTCAACCGAAGGGTATACCTCACACCATCTGAAGAAATAGAAAGAAAGACCATTCAAAAGAAGAAACTCAAAGGAAAGGACCAGATGGAAAAGATCCTTTCACGACTCAGAACACAATCTTCGTAGCATGCCCTTACGGGCTTTTAAAGCAGGCTTTTGTGAAAAATGAAAATTAATGGAGCTCAGATTCTTTTGCGAGCCCTCAAGGAGGAGGGCGTAGATACAATATTCGGGTACCCAGGCGGCGCAGTTATTGATATTTTTGACGCTATTGCCCGCCATTTCTCGGAAGACTTCAAATTTGTCCTGGTCCGCCATGAACAGGCGGCAGTCCACGCAGCGGACGGATATGCGCGTGCGACGGGAAAACCAGGGGTGTGTCTGGTTACATCAGGCCCTGGTGGAACCAACACTGTGACGGGATTGGCCACTGCGTATATGGATTCCATCCCTCTGGTCGTATTTACGGGACAGGTCCCCACACCTCTAATTGGAAATGACGCATTTCAGGAAGCCGACATTGTCGGAATTACCAGGCCATGCACGAAACACAATTATCTTGTCAATCAGGTGGACGAACTGGCCCACACGATAAAAGAGGCTTTCACAATTGCCGGCACCGGCAGACCCGGACCGGTCCTGGTCGATTTGCCCAAAGACATGATACAGGCTAAAACCAGGTTTGAATATCCGTCAGTTATTGACATTCCCACATACCGACCAACGCTAAAAGCTCATCCACCATCTGTCATGAGAGCCGCCGAGCTGATTCGAAGGGCGAAACGCCCGGTTATATACGCCGGTGGTGGTGTCCTCACCTCTGGCTGCCATCAGGAACTTCTCACTTTAGTCCAGATGACCGGTTTTCCGGTAACTATGACCCTGATGGGGCTTGGGTGTTTTCCGGGCACACATCCACTGTCCCTCGGAATGCTTGGAATGCACGGCACTTACAGGGCCAACATGGCTGTCAACAATTCGGATCTCCTGCTGGCCATTGGCGCCAGGTTTGATGATCGGGTCACAGGAAAAGTGGAAACCTTTGCCAGGGACTCCAAAATCATACACATCGACATTGACCCTACAAGCATTCAAAAAAACATTAAGGTGGATGTTCCTATTGTCAGTGACGCCCGGGATGCCCTGACACAGTTGATCGAAGCGCTTAAAAAGGAAGGGCGTGACCCAGAGTCAGATGAAAGCCTCAAGGACTGGCATGCGCAGATAACAGCCTGGAGAAACCAGCAGCGTCTGCGTTTCGACCGGACCACTGAGGTCATCAAGCCACAATTCGTGGTGGAGAAGCTCTATGAAATAACCCAGGGTGAGGCCATCATTTCCACCGAAGTGGGCCAGAACCAGATGTGGGCCGCACAATATTACCTTTTTGACAAGCCGAGAACCTTTTTGACGTCAGGCGGTCTCGGAACCATGGGATACGGCTTCCCTGCAGCCATAGGAGCCCAGATCGCTTTTCCCGATAAAATCGTTATAGACATCGCCGGGGATGGATCGATCCAGATGAACATCCAGGAGTTGGCGACAGTAAAGCAGTATGACCTGCCGGTAAAGATCGCAATTCTGAACAATGGCTACCTCGGTATGGTGCGACAGTGGCAGGAACGTTTTTACGATAATGTATATGCCCATACAGACATCATGGTAGCTCCTGACTTTGTTAAGCTTGCCGAGGCGTATGGAGCGCTTGGACTGAGGGCCACCAAAACCAATGAGGTAGAACCGTTGATTATAAAGGCCCTCGAAACCCCTGGCCCGGTTATAATGGATTTTGTGGTTGATCGTGAAGAGGGAGTCTATCCTATGGTGCCGGCTGGCGCCTCGATCAAGGAAATGATCCTGGTATAAGATGGAAAAAAGACACGTAATTTCAGTATTGGTCGAGAACAAACCCGGAGTTCTTGCCAGAGTTTCAGGCATGTTCTCCGGAAGAGCCTATAACATTCACTCTCTTAGTGTGGCCCCTACATTGTCGCCGGATGTCTCCCGGATGACAGTAGTCACCTACGGGAGCGAAGCCATAATTGAACAAATCATCAAGCAACTGAGAAAGCTTATAAACGTTATCAAGGTTCAGGATCTTACATCGGGCGATTATGTCGATCGGGAGATGGCCCTGCTCCGCGTAAAAGCCACAGCCGCCAAGCGTGCTGATGTTTTAAGAATAGTGGATATCTTCAGGGGCAAAATAGTTGATATAGCCACCGACTCCATGATTGTGGAAATAACCGGAGGAGCAGGCAAAATTGAAGCGATGATAGAGTTGCTTCAACCCCTCGGAATCCTGGAATTGATAAGGACGGGAACAGTTGCGCTTCCCAGAGGCAGAAAGGCTTCGCGCCCTTCGGAGCCGTCCGAATGACATTCAAAGCCGGCCACAATGAACCAATAGCCCGAGAAGCGCTGATCTTCCTTATTCCTCTTATTTTCGGCGCTCTCGTGGCCTGGCTTACCGATTTCAACAGCGTCTCCACCATCCTGCTGGTTCTGGCCTTTTGTGTGGCCTGTTTCTTCAGGAATCCCGAGAGAAAGACACCTGCTGATCCGACTGCCGTAGTTTCAAGCGCTGATGGAAAAGTAACATCAATCACATCCAACATAATGTCAAAACTGACCAATCAGGGGCCTTACACCCGGATTAGCGTCTTCATGTCAGTATTCAACGTTCACGTAAACCGCTGGCCACTTTCTGGAAAGGTGACTCGGATCAAACACATTAAGGGCTCATTTATGGACGCTCGTGAAGCCGATTCATCCGAGTTGAACGAGCGCAACGCCATAGTTCTCGATAGCGATTTCGGTCAGGTAGAAATTGTTCAAATAGCCGGTAAGATCGCCAGGAGAATAGCGTGCTGGGTTCGTGAATCCGACCTGGTTACCAGAGGAGAAAGGCTAGGACTCATCCGTTTTGGGTCCCGTGTCGACATTTATCTCCCGGACGGTTTTACAGTCCTTGTCAATGAGGGAATGAACGTAAAGGCTGGAGTCACGATACTAGCCCGCGCCCACGAAGATACACCTTCATGATCCTCCAGGTCTATCGACCGGATACATTTGAAAATAAATTCATTAGGGATTACAATCTCTGTCAGTAACGAACGGGCCTGTGCGGTTCGACACATCAACGCCTTATCCGCTTCCAGACAGGATAAAGAAATGAATTCGACAACAAAAAAAAGACGTCCGTTCCTCAGGCCCGCTCAACGGCCTTTCGATAGGGATGACTCTTTTGAGCGGGCTCAGAGAAAAAAGAATCGAATTAACAAAATGAAAAGGGGGATTTTTATTCTCCCGTCACTGCTGACACTCACCAGTATATTTTTTAGTTTTTACTCGATAATCCTGGCCATGAAACAGGAATTCCTCATCGCTGCGGCCTTGATACTTGTGGCCGGCTTTTTTGACGGAATAGACGGCAAGGTGGCGCGTCTGACAAAAACCACTTCCAAATTCGGTGTGGAATTGGATTCGCTTGCTGATGTCATATCATTTGGAGTAGCTCCAGGGCTTCTTGTTTATATCTGGGCCCTTGAACCCTATGGGCGTTTGGGTTGGGTTTCAGCCTTTGTTTTTGTAACATGCGGCGCTTTGAGGCTTGCACGCTTCAACGTCCAGTCCGTCAATCCAGATCTGAAAAAGTTCAATGGTCTTCCTATACCCGCTGCAGCGGGAATGCTTGCTACAACAGTCATCTTCATGGAGCATCTGCAAATCAATCCGGCCGATTACAGGATGGTCCTTCTAGTAGCTGTATGGTGCCTGGCATTTTTGATGGTAAGCACGGTGAAATTCCATGCGTTCAAGGATTTGACGTTAGTCCGAGAGAAACCTTTTAGCTCAACACTGGCTTTTGTGATACTGCTGGCACTCATAGCGCTCATGCCTCAAGTGGTGCTATTTGTCCTCGGCCTGACCTATGTCCTGTCCGGTCCAATCTTCACTGTTATAAACAAATTTCGGAGGCCTCTAACAGGTCCATCCGTTCCGGTTGTCCCAACGACCGTCGATTCTACTGAAAGTTCTGACAACGAAGGAAAAAATCCGTGAGGACGCTTCATGGATTGAAGAATAGATCCAATAAGTTGTAAGTTATGGAAAAGCGCAGGCGCCTGGATAATTACGACAGGCGAACCTGCGCGTATCAGACATGGCCGGGTCTCAGTTTATCGAAACCATAAAAACGGCAATTACTAAAGTGCAGACCTGACTACCTCGGAGGAATAAAATGGAAAGAGTCCTGTTTTTTGACACAACATTAAGAGATGGCGAACAATCACCTGGCGCTACCATGAATCAGCACGAAAAACTTCAGTTGGCACGTCAGCTAGAGCGACTAGGTGTAGATATAATTGAAGCTGGATTTCCTGCAAGCTCAGAGGGAGACCGAGAAGCTGTCCAAAAAATCGCCAAGGAAATCAAGACATCCAGAATTGTCGGACTGTCTCGTTCAGTCGCGGAAGATATAGAGACGGCATGGAAGGCTGTTTCGCAGGCCGCAATGCCCGGCATTCACACTTTCATTGCTACAAGTGACATTCACCTGAAACACAAACTGAAACTATCCCGGAGCGAGGTCCTAGATAGGGCAGGCAAGGCTGTAAGACTGGCACGTTCGCTTTCAGACTGGGTGGAATTCTCCTGTGAAGATGCTACCAGGAGTGACCCTGAATTCCTCATTGAGGTGATTGAAACCGCCATCATGGAAGGAGCCTGCAGCATCAACATCCCGGACACTGTCGGATATTCCTATCCCCAGGAAATAAGCGAACTTATAACTACCGTCAAAACCAGGGCAAAGGGAATAGAGAATGTGATCGTGTCGGTTCACTGCCATGACGATCTCGGATTGGCCGTAGCTAATTCACTGGCCGGAATAATGGCAGGCGCCAGACAGGTTGAATGTACCATTAATGGAATAGGTGAACGGGCTGGAAACGCTTCGCTTGAGGAACTCGCTTTGATACTGAAAACCAGGCGGGCTACCTTCAATTTGCAATCAAACATAAACACCGAAGAAATATTTCATACAAGCAGGCTCGTCTCTGCAATCACCGGTATTCCTGTACAACCCAACAAGGCCATTGTCGGCGCTAACGCTTTCGCACACGAGTCCGGAATTCATCAGGACGGCGTAATCAAAGAACGAACCACTTATGAAATCATAGATCCTGAATCCGTTGGAATATCCAAGTCAACCCTGGTTCTGGGAAAACTCTCAGGAAGGCACGCATTTCGGGAAAGGCTGCAGGCGCTTGGTTACTACCTGACCGAGGAAGAAGTGAATCTGTCTTTCAAAAGATTCAAGGATCTGGCAGACCGAAAGAAAACGATCTACGATGAAGACCTGGAAGCCATAGTAGCAGAGGAAGTGCTGAGGACGGCCGAAACCTACAAGCTCCTTTCCCTGACTATCATTGCCGGTTCCGAGGTGGTCCCAACCGCTACTGTAAAAATGCTCATAGACGGGGAAGAGTGCCGTGGGGCCGAGCTAGGAAATGGACCGGTTGACGCTACGTTCAATACGATACTGAAACTTACCGGCAGGCAACCGAATTTGCTGAGATTTTCCATAAGCGCCATTACCGGTGGCACGGACGCCCTCGGAGAAGCCTCCATCAGGCTGCAGGAAAACGGCAATATCGCTATGGGGAAAGGCGCGCATGAGGACATTCTGGTCGCCTCCGCCAAGGCTATGGTAAATGCCCTCAACAGACTGGATTACATGTCCAAACGGAGTCCCCAATCCGTTAGACTTTAACATCGAGCGTAACCACCGACCTCTACTCCGGCGCTCCTGAAATCCTCGGGAGCGTCCGACACTTACATATCACAAATCCGCAAATAGTGCTGCAAACCTGTATTCTATTTTTCACCGACTTATGTTATCCTATGAGTAATGTTCACATTCGTGAACTGGCCAAACACGGCTTAGGCTAAAAAAGACTGAACCGGTCTAGCGGCATGAAGGTTGGGGGCAAGACATCGGGGATCACGCGCCAGTTTGAGTAAAACGTGCTATCTATGTCAAATATCAAAAAAAATATTGCGATTGCGCTTACCTTGATTCATAATGTGTAAGCTTACCCATCGTATTACCCGATTCTCGGGAAAAGCACGTCCCCAGGCAGAATTTGCCGTAATAAACAAAATTCTCGTATATCCAGAGAGGAGTGAGGTTATGGCAGCAGAACACTTTGAAGAGAAAGAGAGATTTGATGGCGAAAAAGTCAAGATCCTTGTGACGGATTACGTTCAGGGAAAAGACGAAGACCGCTATCAGTGGCGATCCAACATCACGGCTATCAATGTAGCGGAAGGTGATGTGTCAATCAAAAAGTACTTAACCACCGCCGAGAGATACTTTTATTCGAAAGAATGGTTCGGCAGCGAAAAACGGAAAAATCCCGCCTGACATTCGACTACGTCTAAGTAGTATTTAAGACAGAGCACAAAAATTTAAAGAAGGTGGCAAATGGCTGAACTGCCGAAGGTAAAGTATTCGGGCAAGATACGCGAGGTAGCGATCGGTAAACCGGGCGCAGAGGTGGTATTGGGGGGAGAGACCGGTTACAGTTTTTATAGTTTTGAGGGTGGCATGCCCAACGCTCCCAAGCTGGCTTTGCAGGTGCTTGATATAGAGCCTGAGGAGTGGGCGGACGAGGCCCTTGCTCCGTACAGGGATGTGTTGGGTGATCCTGTGGCATGGGCGAAGAAGTGTGTGGAGGAATATAAGGCCGATGTTGTCTGTTTATGGTTGGCCGGCACGGATCCCAATGGCAGGGATCTTTCGGCTGATCATGCGGCCAAGACCGCCAAGGCGGTTGGAGAGGCTATAAATGTTCCACTGATAGTGTGGGGCGTATCCAATGAGGCAAAGAACACAGAGGTTCTCAAGGCCGTAGCGGAATCGTGCGCAGGAATGAACCTTGTGTTGGGACCTGTTACAGAAGGCAATTACAAGCAACTAGGAGCCGCAGCCATAGCCTACAAGCATGTAGTGGCAGCCAATTCTCCCATTGACATAAACCTGGCCAAGCAATTGAACATATTGTTGGAGAATTTGGGTATGCCGTCGGACAAGGTGTTGATAGATCCGACGACAGGGGCAGTTGGCTATGGGATGGAATATTGTTATTCGATCATGGAAAGGATTCGCCAGGCGGCTCTGACTCAGAACGATGACAAGCTTCAGTATCCAATAATAAACAATATAGCTGAAGAGGTATGGAAGACTAAGGAAGCCAAGGTACCGACGGACGATAAGCTTGGTGAGGCGTCTAGCCGGGGAATCAACCTTGAGGCGATAACAGCGTTGAGTGTACTCCAGGCTGGATCGGACCTTTTGATTTTGAGACACCCTGAGACTCTTAAACGCCTGCGGGAGTATCTTCCTACGGTGATGACGTCCACCGACCTTGCGTCAATGCAGGTGGACCTGAGTCTTGCTCCTGAGGCAGCGAAAGAGGCTCCGAAGGCAGCCCCGGCCAAAGCGGCCCCGGCTCCCGCCAAACCCGCAGCGGCTCCAGCCCCTGTGGAGAAGGCTGAGGTAAAAGTCGAACCCAAGGTTGAACCTAAGGTCGAAAAAGCGCCAACTCCTGAGGCGGCGCC
>CALGLN010000103.1 GCA_937930835.1 uncultured Desulfomonile sp. | reverse complement strand
GAGTCTGGAATAATTGTCTGAGATGATTTGCTAGCCTATTAATTATTGCTGGTCTTTAATAACTTCTATAGTCTAGCGCTATAGACTACACGTGGTCTAAATCCAAAAGTGCTCCCGGCCTTTTGAAAGACTATTGGTTTCCTTCTTGAATGGTGTGTCCGCCTGATTTAAGTTTCGTTATGGATGGTAAGCGAGAATCCCAAACACTCAAGAATATGAGTGGCTTGGGATGGAGTGAAAATGCTCACGGGTTTCGGCAAGCTGATCCTTTATTTTGTGGTTTGTCTGCTGGTAATGTTACCCTTATTTGGCTGTGGCGTGTCTCCTCCTTCCTCGGTCCCTTCCAGGGAAATGCTTATTTACTGCGGGATAACCATGGTCAGGCCAATTCAGGCATTAGCAGAAATTTTTCAAAAGCGGCATAACTGCGTCATCAAAATAATAAAAGGCGGATCCGGGGATTTATACAAAGCCATTGAATTGGCCCAAAAAGGTGATCTTTACTTACCTGGTGAGGCCTCATACATGGATTCATGCTTCTCTGACGGCTTGTGTAGATCTTTTGTTCGGGTTGGGTTCAACAGGGCAGTTATGGTTGTCAAGAAAAATAACCCTAGAAACGTCCCTGCCGACCTGAAAGCGCTTACCGACAGATCCTTTCAGGTGGTCATAGCTGACCCGGATACCGGCAGCATAGGTCGTGAAGCAAAGAAAGTTCTTGAAAGAGCTGGTCTCATAAACCAAGTGATGGCGAATGGACCTATATTTACAACGGACTCCAAAGACATAACCAAGGTTTTGGAAATCGGGCACGCGGATGTTGGAATTAACTGGCGGGCAACCACCTTCTGGCCTGAAAATTCAGAAATTGTTGACGGTATCGCCATACCACTGGAATATGCTCCTAAGACCTCTTTATTGTTAGGGATATTGAGTTACTCCAGACACCCCGATCTGGCTCAGGAATTTATGAAATTCGCTGCGTCCGCTGAAGGGCGAGAGGTTTTTGAGAAATTCGGATTTGAGCCTTCGGCCGAAGCCAACGGAATTTGAGGTGGCGTGACTGAACTCAAGAAAAAAACGTCCAATGTCCTGGTCTATCTCGGTCTATGGGTAGCGGTTTTTGTTCTGGGAATCATGGCGGTAGTGGCTTTGAGGCTAATGTTTGAGAGAGCCACTGACGGTCTGTCTGATCTAGCCGCCAACGAGAAGGTCAGGCTGGCAATCGGGAATCATATCGCCTCCGAAATCAATGACATGGAATCCCTGTTCTTTCAACTCGCTCCGGTGTCCGGCCTATATGATCTGAATATCTATGCTGAAAGAATTCATAAGTTAATTGGTCATATAAACGGAGATGTTCGTATTTTAGAGCAGGGCGGTGTTTTCGAAAGCAGGACATTGCTGAACACTCCTATGGCGGATGTCATGAGAACCAGGCTCTCATACAAACCTGATGCCAATGAACATTATATTCTGGCGGCCATTGAGTTAAAACCCCAACTCTACGAAATTGAAAAACGGATGAATTCTTTGGTGAAGCTTCTCGAGGAACGCGCCAGGTTAAGGAGACAGGAAGACTCGGAAGGTTATTTCAAACTCGTCAGAGTGATTCAGCTTAATCTTAGAAGGGCAATTCCATTATTTCATAGACTCAAGGAGACAGCAAACAACATCATTTTTGAGAGCGTCAGTAAACTTGAGGATGTGGAGACGGTTATAGCGGCCAAAAAAAGACAGTATCGCATGATAGAGGCCGCGATGTATGCAGGTCTGGTGTTGTTGTTTGGTTTATTCAGCACACTGATCTCCTTCAAGATTAAGCAGGTAATAAAGAAGGAAAAGGAATCTGATGCGGAACTTAAAAAAGCAGGAGAATTCCTGAATACCATTCTGGAATCGCTAAAACATCCTTTCCGGGTTGTTGACCTAAAAAGCAAAGAAATAGAAATCTCGAATGCGGCTGCAAAAACAGACAGCTTATTAACCTGCCAGATGAAATGTGAGGACTCCCTCACAAACTCAGAACTGTGGTGTTCCGCAAACAACTGTAGTTCAGTGTTAGAAGAGGTCAAGAAATCAGGGAAATCATTAAAATTTGTCGAGACCACACGTCAGGATGGTTCCAGGAGGTTCCTCGAATACAGAGCATTTCCAGTCATAGATGAAATAGGATCAATCAAAAAGTTAATCGAATACTGGATGGATGTGACAGATCAAAAACTGGCGGAACAGGAAAAAATGATTCTTGCCGCTGTCATTGAACAATCAGACGCCAGCGTTTTGATAGCGGACTCTTCTGGACAAATTTACTATGTCAACCCCGCTTTTGAATCTAGCTATGGATACACAAAAAATGAATCGCTCGGTAAAGATTTGCTTGAGGTGGCAATTAGCGAAAAGGATGAAAGATTTCGTCAAGAAATATGGAATAGTCTAAAAAGTGGTTCTTCATGGAAAGGCACGTTGATAGCCAGAACAAAAGACGGCAATTTTCGTGATGAGGCGGTTGTATTTTCAGCAATACTGGACAACAAAGGCCTGATAACCAATTATGTAGCCACCAAAAGAGATATATCCGTAGAGGTCGAACTGGAAAAACAGTTTCGGCATGCTCAAAAAATGGAAGCGGTCGGAACATTGGCCGGTGGTATTGCACATGATTTTAACAACCTGTTGCAGATTGTGCTGGGTTATTCCGACATGATGCTCAATTCGGCTGATCCGGAATCTCCAGGATTCCGGAAATTGGTAGCAATAAGAAAAGCGGCCACTAACGGAACTCAATTGGTTGGAGAACTATTGGCTTTTAGCAGAAAGAGCCCGGTGAGCGCTGAATCGATTGATTTGAATGTGGAATTAAAGCGTATGTCCGATCTGCTGGTTCGAACCATCCCCAAAATGATTGAGATTAAGCTCAATCTGGAACCTGAGCTTCACATCGTTAAGGTTGACTCCACGCAGTTTGAGCAAATTATACTCAATCTTGCTACCAACGCCAGGGACGCCATGCCAAATGGCGGTGTGCTTTTATTGCAGACAAAAAACGTAGAGCTAGGAGAGGACTTCTTTGTCAAGAATTCAGAATTAAAACCTGGCCCCTATGTTCTGGTAACCGTTTCTGACAATGGGTCTGGCATCGCCCCAGATGTCGCCAACCACATTTTTGAACCTTTTTTTTCGACAAAGGAAGTGGGCAAAGGAACCGGACTAGGGCTTTCAACAGTTTTTGGAATTGTTCAGGCTCACGGTGGACATATTGCCTGTGAAACTCAACTGGGGGTGGGAACGACTTTCAACATTTATTTTCCTACCACCAGAGTCTCGACCGACATGCGCCAACCAGTGGAATCCAATATTTATCACAAGGGTTCAGAAACTATATTGATTGTGGAAGATGATACGCAATTGCGCGACATGTTGATCGAACTAATGGAATCCATGGGATACGAGACCATTATGGCTTCAACGGGCAAAGAAGGTTTGGAGCTTTATAAAAAATATCATGGGAAAATCGCCCTGGTAATCCTGGATTTGATAATGCCTCAGATGGATGGCAAAAAATGCCTGGAGGAATTGCTACAGTTTGATCCGAATGTGAAAGTATTGATCGCCAGCGGCTATTCTGGCGCCCAGTCCTTGGAAGAGTCTCTTAGTCTCGGAGCCAAAGCTTTTATCAACAAACCATATGATGTCAACAGATTGTTAAAAGCGGTGAGAAACGTTCTTGATGGTGTCTGTTAATAGTAGATAAGACTACAACCCCAAGCTTCTATGGCCTGTCTCGAAAGTAAATACATATGCAGCGGATGACTCAATTTGTCATTTCTGAGAAAACCCAATCCAGGAATTTCGGGTGGCGGATCGAGTCCGGAATGCAAGGGACTGGTCAACAGCGCCCATTTTTTGCGGGCGCTGTCCTGTGGTCCTAACTGATCTTAACCATAATAAAGCAATTCAATTTAGGCCTGATTTTGAAAAAACTTTTCATAGCCGCTATGGATAGGCGATAGATAGCTCTTATACACCATCAAGGATTTTGTTCCATTTATCGAGATAATCCTTGGTTTGCG